>JAIXVE010000243.1 GCA_027483175.1 Verrucomicrobiaceae bacterium
CGCCCCAGGCGCGACAGGCTCGACAATCGTTTCCAGCTCCGGAAATGGAATCATGCTTCTTTCAAACTCAGTGCGGCCGCCACCTTAGGGGCGGTTTTCCCAAATGCAAAACGTCTGCCGCCTTTTTCCCGGTCGGAAATGCGTCGCCCATCACCCTTTCTGTCTCGCCTTCCCCTCCCTCCCCCCATCCCACCCGGAAACAAAAAGACCGCCCTGCCGCAGTCTCACTGCAGACAGGGCGGTCACACTCTCAACTCGCCGCTCAGGCGTACGACCCAGCCTTCGAAGGATCACACTGCCCAGGCACAGGCACAGGATAATTCCCATCCTTGTCCGGATTCACCGTCGCAGGCGCATCAAACGCCAGATTCGCAGGCATCTCACTGTTGTTCCACGCCAGCGCCTCATCCCACTTGATCATCTTCCCGCTGTACGTCGCATAACGACCCATAATGGACGTGAACGTGCTCTCCGCCCCATAATAGGCGTTGTTCAACGGCTTGTTGTCACGGATCGCCGCATACAGCTCGTTGTGCTCGTTCTGATACGGATTCCCATCGCTGTCCTGCTGACGGTAACGCCAGATCGTCTTGCCCGCACGGTCCTTGATCGTCGCCCCGCCACCGCCGTCAATGTACAGCGTGCCCTTCGACCCAATGATGATCTCGCTCACCGCATTCCAGCAGTTCGGCTGGTGACGGCACTGGCTGTTCATGATCACTCCGTTAGGATACGTGTACTCCACATAGTGGTGGTCGAAGATCTGCGTCTCCTTCGGATTGTTCCGCACCGCACGCCCACCAAGCCCCTGCGCACTCACAGGATGCCCGTCCATGAACCAGTTGATCACGTCAATGTTGTGAATGTGCTGCTCGTTGATATGGTCCCCGCACAGCCAGATGAAGTGATACCAGTTCTTCACCTGATACTGAATCTCCTTCCACTCTGGCTTCCGGTCCACTTTCCAGATCCCCGCATTGTTCCAGTAACACTGCGCCGCAATGATCTCCCCGATCATCCCCTCCTTCACCTTCTCCTTCGCCGCACGGTAATTCGCCTGATAACGCCGCTGCAACCCCACCACCACCTTCAGGTTCTTCTGCTCCGCCACCTTCGCATTCTCAAGCACCATCCGGATCCCCGGCGAATCCACACCCACCGGCTTCTCCATGAAGATATGCTTCCCAGCCTCCACCGCCGCCTTGAACATCATCGGCCGGAACCCCGGAGGCGTCGTCAGCAGCACCACATCCGCATGCTGCAGCACTTCCTTGAACGACTCCAATCCCAGCGCCTTCCGGCTGTCAGGAACATCCACACGGTTCCCGAACTTCGCCTGCAGGCTCGAAAGCGTCGGCTCCATCCGCTCCGCAAACGCATCCGCCATCGCCACCAGCCGCGTCCCTCCACTCGTCAGCGCCTGCTCCGCAGCACCACCCCCACGCCCGCCACAGCCCACCAGCGCAAGCTTCAGTTCATCGCTCCCAGCCACCTGCGCACAGGCTTCGATCGGGAGATTGACAGCGGCCGCCGCAGCAGCGGCCCCGCCCATGAATTGACGGCGGGAAGCTGCCGGCTTCTCCGCAGTCTGTGGTGTCTTCGGGTTTTGCATGATTGTAAGATGTGTTGATACGGCCCCTTCAGGCACGCCGGGGGGCACCTTCAAGAGAACGCTCCCGTTGTGCAGGGTCTTGCGCCCCGCGGAAAGACATTTTTCACCCGCATCGCAGGGAATTCCTCCCCTTCCCATCCCCCAACCTCTCACAAAACCCTCAGTGCCGCTCCGCAGACAACCGCAACCTCCGGTCCAACTCCTCGTCAGGATCCGTCACCTCCGGCTTCGGCCGCCGCGACGGCTCCACCAGCTTGATGTTCCCAAACCGCACATACCCGATCCCCAGCTTCTCCGACCTCACCCGCGCCCACCCATCCATCGCGTTCGCCGACAGCAACTGCACCACGTGCCCACCCATCAGATACTTCTCCGGCAGCACATCCGTAAACTTCGGCACATCATAGAAAAACCCGTTCACCCCACCCTTCAGCTTGTAAAACGCCCCAGGCACCGCCAGCGACCGCTCGTCCGCCAGCGCCGCCATCTCCGGTGGCTGCCACGACTTCGATGACTTGCAGCCCACCCCGGCCACCACCACCACAGCCATCACAATCATTCGGAAACTAAAGAACATCCCCACCCTTTCCCGCACCTCCTCCCCTTGTCAACAATCCCACCAGCTCCAATCACCCACTCTGCGGAACGATCCATGGTTGCATCCGCGCCACACCCTCCATACTGCGCGCCCTGAACTCCCCGCGGCCCCCCCATCGGCTCTCTCATGCACGAACTGGTCTTCTCTACGCGCACTACCCTCCCAAGCCGCACCCCCGACGTCCTCGACCGCAACAAGGCCCTCCTCGAAACGGCCGAAGGCTACGTCTACAAATCCGTCAACGGTAACGACCTCGGCGCATACGTCTTCCGCCCGCAGGGAGCGCCTCCACCAGCTGGCTGGCCCTGCGCTCTCTTCTTCTTCAGCAGCACATGGGACACAGGCCTCCTCAGCCAGTTCGCACCCCACGCCCTCTACCTCGCCAGCCGCGGCATGGCCGGTGTCCTCATCGACTACCGCGTCGCCTCCCGCCACCCCGGCACCTCCCCCATCGATGCCATGCAGGACGCTCGCTCCGCCATCCGCTGGGCCCGCGAACACGCCGCCGAACTCAAATTCGACCCCTCCCGCATCGTCGGCATCGGCGGCAGCGCCGGTGCCCACGCCATCCTCTCCGCAGCCATGCTCCGCCGCTTCGTCGAAGCCGATGGCGAAAACATCGCCGTCCCCTGCGCCCCAAACGCCCTCATCCTCTTCAGCCCAGTCACCGACACCTCCCGCAACTCAGGCGCAGGCTTCGACCGCTTCCCTGACAAATCCGCCGCCCGCCACGCCGACCTCATCGCCGCCGTCCGCAGTCGCCTGCCCCCAATGCTCATCTTCCACGGCACCGCCGACCGCGTCGTCCCCTTCGCCAACAGCAGGAAATTCCGCCGCCGCAACTGGTGGCACCGCAACCTCTGCCGCCTCCGCCCCTTCGAAGGCAAAGGCCACGGCTTCTTCAACTTCAATGTCAGTGTCCGCGTCTACGAACTGACCCTCTCCGAAATCGACGCCTTCCTCGTCGAACTCGGCTTCCTCACCCCTAACCCCGACGACGACGGGGTCCCCCGCCTCGGCTAACCCGCTCTAACATGGACTTCAGCCGCCCCTTCACCGACTCCCCTCCCGCCGCTCTCCTCTGCTTCGACTTCGACGGCACCCTCGTCGACAAACCCTCCGATCCCTACGACATCGCCAATCTCGAATCCCGTCTCGCCCACCTCCGCCGCCGCGGCGCAGCATGGGGCATCAATACCGGCCGCTCCCTCCTCCACACACTCGAAGGGCTCCGCGAACATGGCTTCCAGTCCATCCCGGACTTCATCATCGCCCGCGAATCCGAAATCTACCACCGCACCGCAGAACGCCGCTGGGGCCCCCTCGGCGACTGGAATCTCCGCTGCCTCGAAGTCCACAGACACTTCTACAAATCCCACGCCAGGTTCTTCAAACTCCTCCGCCGCCACCTCGCCTCGGACCTCAAAGGCGCTCGCTTCATCGAAGACCACTCCGAACCAGCCGGCATCGTCACCAATGACGAACCAACCATGGAACGGGTCGTCCACTGGATCGAAGCACACCGCAACGCATGGCCAGACCTCGCCTATCAGCGCAACAGCATCTGGCTCCGCTTCACCCACCGCAACTATAACAAGGGCTCCGCTCTCCTCGAAGTCCGCAGGCTCTCCGGCATCGGACCCGAATTCACCTTCGTCGCCGGCGACAATCACAACGACTTCCCCATGCTCCACACCGAAGTCGCCCACGGCATCGCCTGCCCAGCCAACGCCATCCCCGAAATCTCCTCCCACGTCGCCAGCCTCGGCGGCTACGTCGCCACCCACTCCGCCACCAAAGGCATCACCGCCGCACTCGAACACTTCTTCTACCAGGATCCCTCCGACTGGGCCGGAGCCTGACCCCGCCTAACCAAAAACGAAAACCTCCATGAACCCCCAGCATCTCTGGTTCCTCGCCACTTCCGTCTCCATCCGCCTCTCCTGCGACCAGGGCCACGACGGGGTCTCCATCCTCGAACACCTCGTCCCCCACGGCGATTCACCCCCGCTCCACATCCACCGCAACGAAGACGAAATCTTCCACATCCTCGAAGGAACCTTCCGCTTCGAAATCAACGGGCAACCCCTAACCGCACACCCCGGCACCATCCTCATCGCACCCAAAGGCACCCCGCACTCCTATCGCGCCGAATCCCCGGAAGGCGGTCGCTTCCTAACCACCACCATCCACGGCGACTTCGAACGCTTCGTGCGCGCCATGGGCCAGCCAGCCCCCCACCCCGGCCTCCCCAATCCAACCGCACCCCCTTCCCCGGAAGCCATCCAACACCTCGTCACCACCGCCGCCCACTTCGGCATCGACATCGTCGGCCCACCCCTCCTCTGATCCCACCGCTCCGATTCAACCGTCACAAACGCGGAAAACCCAACTGGACTAGTGTAGTCCTACAGACGGTATCTTCTGGACGAGGGATCTTTTCCGAGTCCAGGGCGCGAGAAGGGCGCGAATCAGAATTCGCAACCGACGAGCAACACAGGAACCGGGAAAAAGACCCGTTCCCCTCCCTCCGCAGACTGGCTCAATCCTCCTTCCTTCCCACAAAATCAGAAGATACCATCTGTAAGACGGGCTGCCCTAGCACTAAGGCAGGACGGGCGTTCGCTGGACCTGACCCAGCCCCTGGCAACGCCCCAACCCGAAGGCCGGTCCCGCCTCTTTTCCATTCATCACCGCAGCGTGTCCCCACGGAACAAACTATAGAAGCCCAGAGCAATGCTCTGCACTCGCCTCCCGCCCCCGCGAACCTCAGATCGTCCGGCGCTTCCGCTTCAGCTTCAGCTGCGCAATGCTGTTCAGAATCGCAGCCTCCGTCGCCGCCACTTCCTCCGAAGTCAGATCCGCAGCCCCCTTCAATCGGTCCTGCGCCCGCGCCAACGCCGCTTCCACCACTCCCTCGTCAATCTTCTCAGCTCCAATCGCCATGTCCGTCAGCACGTTCACATGACTCCCCGTGATCTCGACAAACCCGGCACCCACCGCCAGTTCATGCGTCTGCCCATCCTTCGTATAACGCAATTCCCCGGGCTCCAGCGTCGATACCAGATTCGCGTGCGACGGCAGCACCCCCATCTCCCCTAACGCACCAGGAAGCACGACACCGGAAATGTCGTCCGCGAATGCCTTGCCTTCAGGTGTCACAATTTCAAGACGGAATGCCATGGTATTGGTCGGTATGTGGTTCCCGGAAAGCCCTCGGCACCGCACCCCGGATTCTCATCCCGGAACACTCGCCGCAACTCCCCGCATCGTTCACCCTCAGGACTTCTGCACCGTGTCGATGCCGCCCTTCATGTAGAAGTTCGCCTCAGGCACGTCGTCATGCTTGCCATCCAGAATCTCGGCAAAGCCCTTCACCGTGTCCTTCACCGGCACATAAACACCTTCCACCCCAGTGAACACCTGCGCCACCGCAAACGGCTGGCTCAGGAACCGCTGGATCTTCCGCGCACGGAACACCGTCAGCTTGTCGTCATCACTCAATTCATCCATCCCCAGAATCGCAATGATGTCCTGCAAGTCCTTGTAACGCTGCAGCACCCGCTGCACCCCGCGCGCCACCCGATAGTGCTCCTCACCCACAATCTCAGGTGCCAACGCCTTCGAAACCGATGACAATGGATCCACCGCAGGATAAATCCCCAACTCAGCCAGCGACCGCTCCAGCACCACCGTCGAGTCAAGGTGCGCAAACGTATTCGCCGGCGCAGGGTCAGTAAGGTCGTCCGCAGGAACATACACCGCCTGGAACGATGTAATCGAACCAGTCTTCGTCGACGTAATCCGCTCCTGCATCGCTCCCATCTCCGCCGCCAAGGTCGGCTGGTAACCCACCGCAGATGGCGTCCGCCCAAGCAAAGCCGACACTTCAGAACCAGCCTGCGAGAAACGGAACACGTTATCGACAAACATCAGCACGTCCTGATTCTTCTCGTCACGGAAATACTCCGCCATCGACAGCGCCGACAGCGCCACCCGCAGACGCGCTCCCGGTGGCTCGTTCATCTGCCCGTAAACCAACGCCACTTTCGAGCCCTCCGCCAGAATCGGCCGTCCCCCACTGTCCTTCTTCGGGTGCCCGTGCTCGTCACGCTCCGTCGCAATAACCCCGGACTCAATCATTTCCCAGTAAAGGTCATTCCCTTCCCGCGTCCGCTCACCAACCCCAGCAAACACCGAGTATCCCCCGTGCCCCTTCGCAATGTTGTTGATCAGCTCCATGATCACCACCGTCTTACCCACACCAGCACCACCAAACGCTCCAACCTTACCACCCTTCGTAAACGGACAAATCAGGTCAATCACCTTGATCCCCGTCTCAAGAATCTGCGCCGATGGATTCTGATCCACCAGCTTCGGTGCCGCACGGTGAATCCCATAACGCTTCTCCACCTTCGGTGCCGGCTGGTCATCCACAGGATCCCCAGTCACATTGAAAATCCGTCCCAGCACGTTCTCACCAACAGGCACCGTGATCGGCCCGCCCGTATCGTTCGCTGGCAGCCCACGCTTCAAACCTTCCGTCCCGCTCATCGCCACAGAACGAACCCAGCCGTCCCCAAGGTGCTGCTGCACTTCGCAAATCAGCCGCGTCGCCTTGCCGTTGACTTCATAATTGATCTCCAGCGCGTTGTAAATGGCCGGCAGCTTGCCGGTTGCCGAATAGTCGACGTCCACAACCGGACCAATGATTTGTACGATTTTACCGAGGTTGCTCATGGGAACGAAAAGGTGAATGGCTGAAACGAAAAAATAGGGTTCTGTGATTATTCGAGGGCCATCTTGGCCGTGGTGATTTCAAGCAACTCGTTGGTGATCGCCGCCTGACGCACTTTGTTGTACTCCAGCGTCAGATCCTTGATCATCTGCTTCGCATTGTCCGTGGCGTTCTTCATCGCCACCATCCGGCTCGAGTGCTCCGATGCCCGCGCTTCCAGCATCATCTGGAAAAGAGTGTTGTTCACATACTGCGGCAGCACCTTCGCAAACACCTCCTTCACCGACGGCTCAAACGCATAGTCCATCACCGGCTGCGCCATCATATCAATCGGCTCACCCATCCCCGTCCCACCCTCATAACTCCGCTTCCCTCCCAGCGTCACCGGATTCACCGGCAGCAACTGCTCCACCGACGGAATCGTCGTCACCGTGTTCACAAAATTCGTGAACGCCACGCGCACACAACGATACTCCCCACTCAGAAACTTCTCCTGCACAAACACCCCCACCGACCGCAACTCCGCAAAACGCGCCGGATCCTTGATCGTGAAATCAGCCAGCAGATTCCGCTTCATTCGCGCCAACTGCTGCGCCCCCTTCCTCCCCACCGTGATGAAATCAGCATCCTCCGACGTCACCGACGTGATCACCTTCTTGATCAGATTCGTGTTCAGCGCCCCGCACAATCCCTTGTCCGTAGTGATCACCACCACCAGCTCCTTCTCACCCTTCCCCTCGGAAAAATACGGGTGTACTCCCTCGTCCGCTCGCTCCTGCAAACTCACCAGTACCCGATTCATCAAGTCAGCATAGGCACGGCCATTCGTGGCCGCATCCTGCGCCTTCTTCATCTTCGCAGCCGCCACCAGCTGCATCGCCTTCGTGATCTGGGCGGTATTCTTGACCGACTTGATGCGGCGGCGGATGTCACGCGTGCTGGGCATGGTTCAAAGGAGTGTTCAGTTTTCGGTTTTCAGTTCCCGGGTCTCAGCGCTTCCAGCCTTCGGCCTTCCACACCATTCCCCAAGCGTCCCGCGACCTTCCATCATTACTTCCAGGAACTCTTGAAGTCTTCAATCGCCTGCTTCAGATCCGCTTCCGTCCCATCAAGCGACTTCTTGTCGTAAATCGTCTGCAGCAGCGCCTCTTTCCGCGTCGTCAGAAACTCTTCCAGCTTCGCCTGGCACTCACGCACACGGTCCACCGGCACGTTGTCAAAGTACCCCTTCTGCATCGCATACAGATTCGCCACCATGATCGGCAGGCTCTTCGGCTGGTACTGCTGCTGCTTGAACAATTCCACAATCCGCGCACCGCGATCCAGCTTCGCCTTCGTCGCCGCATCCAAGTCCGATCCAAACTGCGCAAACGCCGCCAGTTCCCGGAACTGCGCCAAGTCAAGCTTCGTCGTCCCAGCCACCTTCTTGATCGCCTTCGTCTGCGCCGCAGAACCCACCCGCGACACCGAAAGACCCACCGAAATCGCCGGACGAATCCCCTGATAGAACAAATCCGTCTCAAGGAAGATCTGACCGTCCGTAATCGAAATCACGTTCGTCGGAATGTACGCCGAAACGTCACCCGCCTGCGTCTCAATGATCGGCAGCGCCGTCAACGACCCGCCACCGTAATTCTCATTCACCCGCGCCGAACGCTCCAGCAGGCGGCTGTGGAGATAAAACACGTCCCCTGGATAGGCCTCACGACCCGACGGGCGCTTCAGAATCAGAGACACCTGACGATACGCCACCGCTTGCTTCGAAAGGTCGTCAAACACAATCAGCGCATCCATCCCTTGGTCCATGAACCACTCACCCACCGAACACCCGGAATACGGCGCCAGATACTGGCTCACCGCAGAATCCGACGCCGACGCCGAAATCACCACCGTGTAATCCATCGCCCCGGCATCCTCCAGAGTCTTGATCACCCGCGCCACGTTCGACTGCTTCTGACCGATCGCCACGTAAATGCAGTACAGCGGCTTGTGATCCTTCAACTTGCCCTGCTCCGCCAAACGATTCTGATGCGCCTGCGCAATGATTGTATCCACCGCAATCGTCGTCTTCCCAGTCGAACGGTCACCAATGATCAACTCCCGCTGACCACGCCCAATCGGAATCATCGCATCAATCGGCAGAATCCCCGTCTGCACAGGCACCGACACCGACTGCCGCGTAATAATCCCCGGCGCAATCTTCTCCACTGGGTACTGCGCCGACGACTGAATCGGCCCCTTCCCGTCAATCGGCTCACCCAGCGTGTTGATCACACGACCAAGCAATCCCTTACCCACCGGCACCGAAAGCAACCGACCCGTCGTCTTCACCTCGTCTCCCGCCTTGACGTGCGTCGCGTCGCCCAGCAACACGCAGCCCACTTCCGTCTCTTCAAGGTTCAACGCGAGACCAAACACCCCACCGGGGAATTCAATCATCTCGTTCAGCATGACGTCCGAAAGTCCTTCAATGCGCGCGGCACCGTCGCCGATTTCACGGACGACACCAACGTTCGAGCGGGTCGCCGCAGTCTTAAGACCGGCAATCTGCGATTCGAGTTCCTGGAGAATGTTGCTCATGGCGGAAAAAAAGTGGGGAGATTAAATTCGAAAAATCAGGATTGTAGGGCCTGCGCAAGGCCATCAAGTCGCGCTTTGACACTGCTGTCCCATACCGTACTACCTAGCTTCACCCGCATGCCACCCAGGAGATCAGGCGAGTGACGGAACTCAGCCGTCAGATCCGCACCAAGCTTGCCGCGCAGGTCCGCTAGAATCGCGTCACACTGCTCGTTCTCAAGGGTGCTCGCGTTCTCCACGATCGCATGGCGCTTCTCGAGCTCCAGCCGCAGCATCCGATGATAGGCCTCCAGCGTCGCAATGTAATGCCGCGGCTTCGCCTTCACCACCGTATCCACAATGCGGCGAGCCATGTCAGTATCCACCTTGCCATCCTTCAGCGTAAGCCGAAGAAACTGGCGGGCGTTGCGGAGCGCTTCTTTGCTGACTTTCATCGCGGTTCAGGAAACAGAGCCTCGGACACTCAGTTGTTCGTAATCTGGGAAAGCGCTTCCGTGTTCAGTCGCGCATGGTCTTCAGGGGTCAGCACTTTGCCAGTCGCACGCGCCGTCGCATCCAGCACCAGACGGCCAAAGTCACGCTTCAATTCACCAAGAATCCTCGCACGCTCCTGTTCACTGCCCTCACGTGCCTTCGTGATGATCGTATTCGCCTCCGCAGCCGCCTTCTGACGCTCCGACTCACCAGCCGCAGCCGCCGTCTCACGCGCCTCTTTAATCATCCGGTCAGCCTCGGCATTCGCCTTCGCCTTGACCTCTTCAGCCGTCGCCTCAGCCGCCGCCAGATTCTCGCGGATCTTCTTCAGGTTGTCTTCACCCTCGGCAATCCGGCGCCGCCGCTCCTCAAGCAGCGCTGTCACCGGTCCAAAGGCGTATTTCGAAAGGATCAGATACACAATCCCGAAGACCAGCATCTGCGCGATGATGTCCGGGGTGTTGATGCCGAGCTTATGGAGGATCTCAAGCATGGGAAATTAGTGCCGAAGGCGGAAAATAAATGCGGGCAGTTTCAATCAAATACCAATCCAGTAAACCGGCGGCCGCCCGCGCGACCGCCGGTCCCCGGAAATTCAACTCAGCGACCTTGCAGCGCCAGAATGAACGCGTAAATCGCGATCGCTTCCGCCAGCGCCATCCCGATGATCGCGATCACCAGAATGTTACCGAACGCGCCCGGATTCCGACCCACCGCCTGCGTAGCGGCAAATCCAGTCAATCCAATCGCAATACCCGCGCCGGCACCAGCCACCCCAAGGGTGAACGATCCGTTCAGGTTGCTTGCCTTTGCCACGTCTGTAGCGCTCGCCGCAGCTTCCTGCAGCATGGAGATGAGGTCCATTGTCATGTGTTTTTCTGTGCTTGGTGTTGTTCTGGTGTGACGTGCTGCCGCCCGCAGTCAAGCCACGGTCACGGCAGCAAAAGTTTCCGAAAATCAATGATGCCCTTCCTCCCCGTGCTCCTCGTCGTGCGTCGTCGAGAGCTTGATGAACACCGCATTCAGCAGCGCAAACACCATCCCCTGCAACACCCCAACCAGAATCTCCAGTAGGAAGAACGGAATCCGCAGCAGCACGCTGCAAATGAAATCAACCGCCGCATTCCCCGTCTGCACCAGCGTCGCCATCGTGTGCAGCAGGTTCTCGCCAGCAAAAACGTTCCCATACAACCGCAGCGACAAGGTCATCGGACGGAAAATGATCGAAATCACCTCAATCACCCCCACCACAATAAAGATCGGCATCAATCCATACTTCATCGCCCCCTTCAATCCACCCTTCGGCCCGAACGTGTGATTGATGAAACCACCCACCCCAAGTTCCTTGATCGTAATCACAAACCACACCACCAGCGAAATCAGCGCAATCCCAATCGTCATGTTCATGTCCGCAGTCGCCGGCCGCAGCAATGGCGCTTGCCCATGACCATCAGGCCCCACCCCCAATACAAAAATTGACCCCACCCCAGGCAGCAACCCAAACCAGTTGGCCACCGTAACAAAAATGAATATCGTCGCCAGCAACGGAAACGCCTGCGGCGCAATCTTCGGCCCCACAATGTTCTCCACCTGCTTGTACAGGAACTCGACCACCAACTCGAGGAAGTTCTGCTGCTTCCCAGGCACCGACTCCACCTTCTTCATCGCCCCCCGCACAAACCACAAAATCAATCCCACCACAATCAACCCAACCAGCACCGAATTCGTAATATAAGACAGAACCCCATCCCCAGCAAACAACCCCTTCGCATCAGGATCCACCCCATGATGGCCTCCATGACCGCCCTCATGCGCTCCCTCCCCGTGCGCTGCAGCAGCGTCGGATAGTACGGATATAATGGATGTCAGAAATACAGAATCAGCCAGCATGGCACTGAAATTAGAGAAGTCTGTCGGCCTCTGGGGGAACGCCTACAGGTCTTCCGGGTGAAGTCCGGCGGATCTATCCCAACCAGACGGAACGCGCAAGGCTAATTTGTGAAATTTTTCACAAGCGGCTGCAAGCCTTGATTTATCAAGCCTCGGGCGATTTATGAATCGCCGTTCCTTTACGCCGTTCACCAGTTTTCCGCCCGTCTCTCACCGCTGCGTCGCATCCGGAACACTCTCGAAAAGCGGACTCGCCTTCCGCACCGACTGCTGCACTCCCCACCCCAGCGGTACCGCCACCGCCAGCCACGAAACAATCAGGATCATCACACGCATATCGAAAAGCTCAGGCTGAAGGGTTTACATGATACTCGGCGCGCACCGGGCGCACCAGCAGGTTCGCCACCAGTCCAATCCCCAGCAGCACACACATCAGATAAAACGTCCCGTTGTACGCCTCCGCCTTCGGCACCCCTGCCGCCACCCGACTCGCATACAACCCGTTGATCAGCGACGGCCCGATCACCGCCGCCATGCTCCACGCCGTAATCAGCCTCCCGTGAATCGCTCCCACCTGATACGTCCCGAATAAATCCCTCAGATACGCCGGGATCGTCGCGAAACCCGCCCCATACATGCTGATAATCAACGCCGTACACACCAGAAACAGCGTCCGGTTCCCCGTCTGCTGCGCCCACGGCAGGGTCGCATACAGCGCCGCCCCAAGCACAAAGTAAATGCAGTACACCACCTTCCGTCCCGTCAGGTCCGACACCGACGACCACACAAACCGCCCGCCCATGTTGAAAATGCTCAGCAACCCCGCAAACCCTCCCCCCACCACCGCCGACACCCCGAACATGTTCTGCAGCATGTCGCTCGCCAACCCCAGCACCCCAATCCCCGCACTCACATTCATGCACAACACCACCCACAACAGCCAGAACTGCGGGGTCCGCCACGCCCGATCCACCGAAACACTCGCCGTCGTTACCAGCTTCGATTCCGTCTCCTTCGGCACCCAACCCTTTGGCTTCCACCCCGCCGCAGGCACCCGCACCATCACCGCCCCAAACAGCATGAACCCACTGTAAATCGCCGCCATCAGCGTCAGCGCCACCTGCGCCCCAGTGTCCGCACCCTCCCCAAACCGCCTCATCAGCTCCAGCGCCAGCGGTGCCCCCACCAGTGCCCCGCCCCCGAATCCCATGATCGCCATCCCCGTCGCCATCCCCGGACGGTCCGGAAACCACTTCACTAGCGTGCTCACCGGCGCAATGTACCCCAGTCCCAGCCCAATCCCCCCCAGCACTCCATACCCCCCCAGCAGCAGCGGCAGCGATTGATACCGCACCGCCAGCGCCGCCAGCAGCAACCCGCCGCAAAAACACAACCACGACGCCAGCATCGTCTTCCTCGGCCCGCTCCGCTCCACCCACTTCCCGAACACCGCCGCGCTCAGCCCCAGCATCACCAGCGCAATCGAATACGCCACCTGCACCTGCGGCACCGTCACCCCCAGCTCCGTCGCCAGAGGCTTGTTGAACACGCTGAACGCATACACCTGCCCAATGCACATGTGCACCGCAATCGCCGCCGGTGGCACCAGCCAGCGGTTGAATCCCGCCCGCGCCTCAGTCGCCGCCCGCCCTAACCATCTGTCTGCTGAAAATCCCATACGTCCCCCCATGTTGTGCACCCCCACACGCCGTGTCAGCAAAAAAACACCCGTTTCCCCCGTCCCCCGCCAGCAATCAGCCGACACCTCCGCCCAAACCCACCATCACTCCGGCAATCCCTCCAGATCCGCCGGCAGCACCGGGTTGTCCTTCACCACCTCGGCCTCCATCAATTCCCTCAGCTCCGCCACCTTCTCCGGATGCTCCCGCGACAATTCCCGCTTCTCTAACGGATCCTCCCCGATCCGGAACAGCTGCACTTTCCCTTTGTTCCCGACAATCAGCTTCCACTCCCCTCGCCGCAGCGACCGCTCTCCCTTTTTCGCAATGTAAATGCTCCGCTCCGCCACCGGCTCGCCCGACTTGATTCCGTCCCACTGATTCACACCGTCCCACCGTGGATCCCCCTCCGGCTTCCGGTGAATCATCGCCGCCATCGTCGGCAACCAGTCCACCGCATGCATCGGCACGGTGTACTTCCCTGGCCGCAGCACCAGCGGCCAGTTCACAAACGCACACACCCGCGTCCCTCCCTCATAGAGAGTCCCCTTCTCCCCCCGCAGCGGATCATTCTCGCTGTTCAGCGGCGAATCCCCCACCTTCCCCGCATACGCATTCTTCAGCGACTCAATCCCGCCATTGTCACTCGTGAAAATCACCAGCGTCTTGTCACGCTGCTTCGTCTCCTCCAGCGCCGCCATCATCTCCCCGACCTTCGCATCCAGCTGCGAAACCATCGCCGCCATCCGCAGCCGCGACTCATGCCGCACCGGATCATCATCAAACTTCACCCCGACATACCGCTCCTTGTACTCCGCCGGCGCATCCACCGGCGTATGCACCGCATGAAACGCCACATACAGAAACCACTGCGGCTCCTTCGCCCGAATCACCCGCAATGCCTCCGCCGCCACCAGTTCCGTCGCATTCCCCTCCTCACGGAATAGCTTCCCGTCCCGATGCCACGTGTCCTTGTACACCGAACCCTCACGGTAGAAATGCGTCCACGGATCCGCCGCTCCCGTTAGGGTCCCGTAACTCGTATCAAACCCATACGCATTCGGCACCCACTCCGGCCGAGCCCCCAGATGCCACTTCCCGCACTGATGCGTCCGATACCCATGCGCCTTCAGAAAAGACGCCATCGTCAGGGTCCCCTGCGGCATCGCCCGTAAATTACTCGGAGCCAATGCCTGCGGCCCGAACCTCCCAGGATACCGACCGCTCATCAGCGCCGTCCGCGTCGGCGTGCACACCGGCTGCACATAATGCTGATCCAGCTCCACCCCGCCCTTCACCAACCCGTCCATCACCGGGGTCTTCCCAAACCCGCCATGCCAGCCCACATCACCCCAACCCAGATCATCCGCCACAATCAGCAGGATATTCGGCGGGCGCGATTCACCACGGACCGCCACCGCTCCGCTCAGCAGCACCAATAACAGATAACAGCACTTCTTCATAAAAACGTCAGGGCTCTTTCCCCGCAGAAAACACCATGCGGAATCCCAGCCGGAATGTCTCGCCCTTTTTCACCGCCACCACACTCGGCTCACCACGCTTCATCGCCGCACGCCCGAACGGATTCGCCACCATCAATCCATAATCCCGGTTGTGCCACCACGACGTCCTGAAATTGTCAGGATCCGGCACCACCCTCACCCCCGCCCGCACGCCGCCCACCGCCCCGGAATACTCGCACCATTCCGCCTCCTGCCCCCACGTCTCCGCCGCCGACTCCTTCCCGCCACTGCTCCGAATCATCCCGCCACTCCGCTCCGCCAACCCACTCGCCACCCGCACCCCGAAACCCATCTCCTCCTGATCCCCAAACCGAAACCCGTCCACCAGCGGCGTCACCTCCGCCTTCCACTCCAATCGCATCTCCCCACCCTCATCCCGCACCACGATCCGATTCATCATCCGCGCAAATTCGCTCCCGTCCGCCTTCAGCATCGTCGACTCCGTCACAAATCGCACCGCCCCCTCCACCACCGCCGGCCCCTCCAAAAACCGATCATGCCGAATCACCGCACGGTTCCGCCAGTAATCCTCCCCGGACACATCCCCGAACCCTAGCCACACGCCCGGATGCATGTCCGCATGGTCCACCGGCTCTCTTCCCTCCACCGGCGGAAACCCACGCGTCACCAGCACGCCACCCGGCTCCCGCAGATTCGCAAAAAACGGCCGCCTCACCACCGGATGCCCAAAGTGAAACTCACCCGCCACCGTCTCCCCTCTCATCACATCCACCCGTCCCTCACCCATCCGAAACGTCAGCGCTCCCGCCTCCTTCGCCTCCCCTCCGCCAGTCTCCCGCTGCGTCAGCAGCCAAGCCGCAATGTCCGCCACTTCCTTCGCCCCTAGCAACCCTCCCTGCGGCGGCATCGGCGAAACCTTCAGGGTCTCGTGCTTCGTGATCTCCCCCTCCGGAATCTCCACCGTCTTCCCTCCCGCCACCCCCAGCCGCACCACTTTCCCCGTCGACAGCAGCATCCCGAAATGCGTCTTCCCGCCTGCCTCCACCACATGCGCCGCATACCCCTCCGTGATCACCGCGTTAGGATCCAGCATCGACCGCACCACGCCCTTCGCATCCATCCGGCCGCCCAATCCACTCAGGTCCGGCCCGAAATTGATCCCGCGGCCCGCCACCCGATGACACGTCGCACAGCCCGCCCCATGAAAGAACAGCGCAGCCCCGCGCCTGACATCCGCAGTTCCAATCGCCGCCAGCGCCATCTCCTCCGTCGTCGCCACCACCGGCATCTCCAGCGCCTTCGGCCGAATCACCACAAAATAATTCGCCTTCGGCCCCCTCGCCCGTCCCGCCAGATTCCCCCCCAGCGTCACTTTCCCAGCCGGAAACTCCCTCGACCACAGCCGGAACTCGGTGTCGCCATTTCCCACTCTCAAATCCGTGTCCGCAAACTCTCGCAGCCACCCCGCCCGCTCCCGGATCCGTTCGTCATACCCAACCATCACCGTCGCCGCCACCGGCAGCTCAAATGTCAGGAAGCTCTCCCCGCCCGACGCATCGTCCTCATTCGCCAGCCGCAGCAAATAACTCCCGTCCACCAGCGCCGGCACATCCCCGAACCGATAAGGCCGGTCCGTATAGCAAAGCACCCCCTTCCTTAGCACCCCCACCGCAACCCCGCGCCCGCTCTCCACCTTCACCTCATGCGCCAATGGATGAACGTCCGCCGCCCCCGCCACCTCGGTCACCGCTGCCCGCTTCCCCATTCCCAATTGCGCCACCACCCTGACACCCTCATCCCCATCACCCGCCAACCGCGCCAGCATCTCCCCATCCGCCTCGCCAAGATCCAGCAACCCCAGCAACCCACCACAACGCACCCCGCCCCGCACATCCCCCAGCATCCCCTTCAACACCGCCGCACCCCCGAGATCCCGCAAACACCGCCACGTCGCAAAATACGTCAGGCGATCTTTCTCCACCGCCGCATGCTCCACCAGCAGCGGCACCGCCGCCGCCAACCCAGCCTCACGCACCGCCAGCACCGCCGCCAGCCGCAGTCTCGGCTCTCCCTCCTTCAAGGCCCCCGGCAGCACATCCATCAGCTCTCTCGCCTTCAGAAATCCTAGCACCCTAAGGCTCTGCAGTCTCTCCCCCATCGCCGCTCCCTCCTTCACATACCGCCCCGCAAATTCCCCAGCCCCCACCCCCGCCCGCGCCATCCCCCACATCACCCACATCGCCGCCGTCCGCGACAACCCACCACCATCCAGCGCCCCACGCATCTCTCCAATCACCGCCGCCCCGCGCCTCACCAGTTCATCCTGCGCCGCCACCCGACGCACCGCCAGCACGCCATCAAACTCTCCTATCAACTCCCCGACCGTCATCTCCCCCATCCGCTTCTTCGACAACGGCCGCATCGCCGCCGCCCCTCGCGGCATCACCCGGAACACCCGGCCCTCATTGCTCATCTTCCCCTCTTTGTCCCACTCCACCCCGTACCCGCTGCCCCAACCCGTCACATACAACCCGCCATCCGGCCCCACCGCCATGTCCACCGGCCGATAAAGCGCCTCCCCGCCCCTCACAAAATCACCCCACCGCCCACCCTCAGGCACCATCAGCGATCCATCCCACGACGGCCGGTACACATGCGTCCGCTTCAGCAGCCAGTCATTCACCAGAAACACGCCGCGCCACGCCGCCGGCCACGTCGGAACATCCACAAACACCACCCCAGTCCCGCTCCCCTGAAACACCGGCCCGCTCACCGGCACCGTCGGCAGATGCCGCTCCCCCGTCCAGTGCGTGCTCCACCCATGCGACCACCCGTACTCCGCCCCCGCAAACGGCATCAGCAATCGATCCCCTTCGTTCTGATCCTGATCCACCGTTAGCCAGTCAAATTCCCCGCTGAACGCCAGCCCATACGGATTCCGACACCCTCGCGCCACAATCTCCAGCCCCGCCCCCATCTCCCCACACCGCAGAATCCCTCCCATCCGCCCCCAGTCATCCGCAGGATCCTGATAGGCCGCCCGATACTCCGCCGCACCAAAGGTCTGCACCGGCGGAATCTCCGGAGCCCCCGGAGGCCCCGGCTCACCCCACAATTCCCGAAACGCCCGCGGCGCAATCCGCCAGGGCTCGTCCGCCTTCATCTCCTTCAGCACCACCCCACGGCTGTTCCCCTTGCTCATATAAAGCCGTCCATCCGGCGCCCACGTCAACCCATGCAGCCCATGCTCGATGTTCCCCAGATCAGTGAACACCCTCACATATTCATCCGCCCGCCCATCCCCATCCCGATCCCTCACCACCGTCAGATCCGGCGCATTCGCCACCCACAGATCCCCACCATGCCACGCCATCCCCTGAATGCAGTTGAACCCTCTCGCAAACACCTCCGCTCCTTCCATCTCCCCATCCCCATCCCGGTCCGTCAGCACCACAATCTCATCCATCGGAGTCTCCACCCGCGGGCTCCGATACTGCGGCCCCTGACTAACATACAGCCGCCCCTCCGCATCAAACGCCAGCGAACACGGATTCCTCACCATCGGCTCCTTCGCCACCACCCGCACCTCAAACCCCTCCACCACCGCAGGCAACGCCGCCCGATCCGCCCCCCGATCCTCAAACGCACCTAACGCCACGCCCGCTTTCGCCAGCATCGCCACCACCGTCACAATATACTTCATCCACCCATCTTCCCGGAACCAGGCTCCCCCAGTCAAGCCCCGATCCCCCATCCCTCAAGTCCACGCCGCCCTCAGACACCTCAGAAAATTCCCGCTCTGAATCCCCGCAATATCCTCACTCCCGTACCCACGCGCCCCCAGCAACTCCGGCAACCGCCGCAACCCATCAATCGAATCCAGATCCATCGGGGTCTGCTCGGTCCCGAACGCCCCGTCCAGATCCGTCCCGATCCCCACATGCCGCGCATTCCCCGCCAGCTGACAGTAATGATCAATATGATCCACTAGCACCTCCAGCCTCAACCCCGCACTCTCCGGCGTCGTCCGCCCGCGCTCCCAACCCGGCACCATCATCCACCCATCCAGCGCCACCCCCACCACCCCACCCCGCTCCTTCAACGCCAGAAACTGCTCATCACTCATCTGTCTCTGATCCGGCACCAGCGCCCGCGCATTGTGATGACTCGCCCACACCGGCCCCTCGTGCCACGCCATCGCCTCCTCAAAACACTGGTCACTCAAATGCGTCACGTCTAACACCATCCCCAGCCGCCCGATCTCCCGCATCAACTCCCGCCCCCGCGCATTGAATCCCCCAGTCGTCGCCGTCCCCTGCGCATACACCCCCGGCCCGTAATGCGCCGGCCCGATCGCCCGCAATCCATACTCCCACGCCCGCTCCAGATGCCCCACCGTAATCAGCGAATCCGCTCCCTCCAGACTCAGTACATAACCAATCGGCAGCCGCGCCGTCTCCGGATCCTCACACCCAGCCCACCGCGCCAGATGCGCCTCCAATCCCGCCGCATCCCGGATCATCACCATCTCCCCCGCCTCCTCCATCGCACGGTACCACGCCAGTTGCGCCTGCGTCATCGCCCACGCCTGAGGAGCCGACCGCCAGCCCGACACCGGACTCCACGCATCATGCTCCACCCTGGCCAGCTGCGTCGCCACACACAACCCAACCCCCGCACGCCTCATCTCCGGCAACGTCACCGTCCCACGTCCCCGCCCAGCCTTGTCCCGCAGATGCGCCTCCGTCCGCCGCACTTCCTCCAGCGGCAACCTCAGGTCCCGGTTCCACTCCACCGCGTTCAACGCAAGGTCGAGATGCACATCGAATATCAATGGTGACTTCATGACTCAAAGCAGCGCGTTCACCAGCAGCGTGAACCCCAGTCCGGCAAGCCCGATGATCGTCTCCGTCACCGTCCACGTCCTCAGGGTCTGCCCCACCGTCAACCCAAGGCTCTCCTTCACGATCCAGAACCCGCCGTCATTCAGATGCGACAGAAACAGCGACCCGCACCCGATCGAAATCACTAGCAACTCCCGATTCAGCTCCGGATGACTCGCCAGCAGCGGCCCCATCACCCCAGCCGCCGCCGTGATCGCCACCGTCGACGACCCCGTCGCCACCCGGATGAACGCCGCCACCAGCCACGCATACAGCAACGGCGGCAGATGCATCCCCGCCGCCGCCGCCCCCATCGCATCCGCCACCTTCGCCTCCCGCAACACCCGCGCAAACCCGCCGCCAGCCCCGATCACCAGCACAGACATCCCTACACTAGCCACACTCGTCTCCGTGAACTTCAACACCTCCGCCCGACTGAACCCGCACGCCCGCTGAAACAAAAACCCCGCCGCCAGCACCGCCAGCGCCAGCGCAAACACCGGATGCCCCACCGCCGTCAGAAAACCGAACACCGCCGGATTCCCGTGCCCCCACAATTCCGCTCCAGTCGCCAGCAGCATCAGCACCACCGGCAGACAGATCACAAACAACGTCACCCCAAACCCAGGCATCGGCCGCTCCACCGGCCTCTCCACCGCCAGCACCGGAGCCTCCGCCGTCACCCGTTTCGTCGCCATCCGCGCAAACAACGGCCCAGCCACCGCCGCCGTCGGCATCCCAATCAGAAACCCCCAACCCAGCACCGCCCCAGTATTCGCACCCAGCGCCGCAATCGCCGTCACCGGCCCAGGATGCGGCGGCATCAACCCGTGCATCACCGACAAAAACGCCAGCAGCGGAATCGCCAGCATCAGAAACGGCCGCTTCGTCTCCCTCGACAAGGTCGCAATCACCGGCAGCAGCAACAGCAACCCCACCGCAAACCACGTCACCAACCCCACACTCACCGCCAGCGCCGCCACACACCAGCCCACCCGCTTCGGCCCGAAAAACGCACTGAACCGCGCCGCCAGCACCTGCGCCGCCCCCGACTCCGACAACAGTTTCCCCAGCATCGCCCCCAGCCCGATCACCGCCGCAATCCCTCCCACCGTCGCCCCCAGTCCATCCTGAAAATGCTTCAGCGTCGCCAGCGGCCCAAACCCCACCCCGCAACCCACCACCAATGCCGCCGCCAGCAGCGCAATGAACGCATTCCACTGCCGCCACGTCACCAGAAAAACCAGCAGCACCACCGCCGCACCAGCCAGCAAAAGTAAACTCGAAGAACCCATGGGCCGCGACCATGCGGCGAAACGCCCGCCCCTGTCAGCAACAATATTCCTCCGCATTCACTGCCCGCCCCTCACCACCAACTCCCCAAATCATGAGCCCGATTTCACGCCCCAATCCCCCAAACACCCGTATCTTTACAATTCCCCCTCCCCTCCAGCCCCCGCATGAGTCTCCTCGATCGTCTCTACCGCAGCTCCTCCCTCGCCCGCCATCAGTCCGATCGCATCGATTCCCTCAAATCCCAGCGCGCCTCGCTCAAATCCTCCCTCTCCGAAGCCCGCCAATCCATCCGCGCCCTCACCGCACGCTCCGGATACCCGCCCAAACCCGATCCCACCCTCACCGGCGAAATGTCCGCCGCCCTCGCCGCCCTCCTCACCTCCGATCCCGTCACGCGCTCCATCCCCGACATCGCCTCCATCGCCCCACGCGTCCGCCTTCCCGTCGCCCCGCGCGACATCATGCTCGTCAAATCCTCCGCGCAACACTACCTCGCCACCGGCTTCTCCGCCCTCGACTCCATCCTGCGTTGTCTCCCGGAACTCCAACACGTCTCCCACCCGCGCATCCTCGACTTCGGCTGCGGCTACGGCCGCGTCCTCCGCATCCTCCGCGCTGCATGGCCCGCCGCCCCCATCACCGCCGCCGACCTCGAACCCGATGGCCTCGCCTTCTGCATGGAACACTTCGACATCTCAGGCTTCCGCTCCCAGATCTCCCCCATCGCCGTCCCCCTCGCCCATTCCTTCGACCTCATCTGGGTCGGCTCCCTCGTCACCCACCTCGACGCCCCGAAAATCTCCGGCTTCCTCAACCTCTTCTCGTCCCTCCTCGCCCCAGGCGGCCACGTCGTCTTCACATCCCACGGCGACCACATGATCGAGCGCCTCCAGTCCGGCTCCTGCCACTACGACCTCACACCGGAAAAATCCGCCTCCCTGCTCTCAACCTACGCCTCCTCAGGCTTCGGGTACGAAGACTACCCGAATCGCTCCGGCTACGGGGTCTCCGCCACCTCCGAATCATGGATGCGCCAGACCATCGCATCCATCACCTCGCTCCGCTTCAGCTCATGGCTCCCGCACCACTGGGATAATCACCAGGACGTCTGGTGCTGCTCACGGCAGTAACCACTCGCCCACCGCCGCCCAGTCGCCACCCGCCTCATCGCGGAAATGCCACGCCCGCCACCCGGCCGCGCGCGCCGGCAGCACGTCGTTATCCTCACGATCCCCCACCATCACCACCTCCCCAGCCGCAATCCCCACCCGTCCCAGCGCCTCACTCAATCTCCCGAACACCGCCCCCGACGGCTTCGAATACCCATGGTCCCCTGACCAGAAACAATACGCCTCCTCCAGCCATTCCATCGGCAACCCCGCCCACGCCAGCTCCCGCCGCGTATACCTCTGCCCGTTCGACGCAATCCCCAGCAACACCCCCGCTTCCCGCAACCGCCCCAGCACCTCTCCCGCCCCCGGCATCAGTTCCACCGTGCGCTCCAATCGCGCATGCCCAAACAGAAACTCATCCAATTCCCCCGCGGTCAACTCCCCCAGCCTCGGTGCCACCGCCACCACCACCGACTCCCACTCAACCTCAGGCCACCGCTCGCCCCCCGCCCGTCTCGCCTCGTTCCGCGCCTCCGTCTCCCTCACGCACGCCCCATCAAACCACGCCAGGGTCCCCACCGCCTCCATCCCATACCGTCGCCACAACTCCACCCACCGCGCCTCCGCATCCTCCGGCCCAGCACCCAC
Source organism: Verrucomicrobiaceae bacterium (assembly GCA_027483175.1). GTDB lineage: Bacteria > Verrucomicrobiota > Verrucomicrobiia > Verrucomicrobiales > V1-33 > V1-33. The sequence goes on from JAIXVE010000243.1 coordinate 22,995, forward strand.
CCGCAGCAGGGTGTGATACACATCACAAATCACCGCTCGCACCGTCGCCACTCTCACGGGGTCAGCTTCTTGAACACATACCGCCCATCACGGTTCCCCACCAGCGGCGGCACCCGCTCCTTCTCAAACAAATCATACCCCTCCTTCAGATTCGTCCAGAATCCATGCCACTCACCCCCCACCTCCTTCGCCAACCGCTCCGCCGTCATCCGAAACGGAAACGCCTGCACCTGAAACTCATCCTGCTTCCCCTTCAACGCCGCCTCCGCCAGCAGATAAATCATCTCAATCTGCGCGTCCGTCATCGCATAACACCCGATCGACACGTCCGACCCGTGCACCATCAGCGCACTCCCAGTCCGCCCCAGCGCTCGGTCATACCCGTTCGGGTACCCGAGATTGAACGCCAGATGAAACTTCGACTGCGGATTCAACTGCTTCGCCCCCACAAAATAAAATCCCTCCGGCGCCACCCCATCCCCCTGCTTCAGCTTCGGCCCCAATCGCCCGCCTCCCCACGTCGCAATCCGGTAAATCGCAAACCTCCGATACCGCCCCCCAATCTCATCCCGCAACCACACCTCCAATTCCTTCTCCTCCTTGAAAATCCGCATGAACACCGGCGCCCCAGGCTTGAACCCTTCCTTCTTCAATTCATTCACCAGCACCGGCCACAACCGCTCCCGAATCTTCCCAATCCGCTCGTTCTGCGGCGTCCCCCGCGCCCGCGCCATCCTCACATAAAGAAACAGCACCAGCAGGATCAACCCCAGGATCAGAAACTTGCCGCGCAGCATCATCCCTCACCAATGGCCCCCTCACCCCAGCCCCTCAAGCGCTCTTCTTTGCCACTCTCCCCCATTTTCATGCTGGCACCTTCCCCCCAATCGCGCCACCTCACTCCATGCACTGGAAAATCCTCGCCGTCGGCCGCCCCGCCCTCCCATGGGCCCGCGATGGCATCGCCGATTACACCACCCGCTTCACCCGCATGGGCCAACTCGAAATCGAATACATCCGCGACGGCCCACGCGAAAAAGTCGAAGAACGTCTCCTCCGCGCCTCCGAAGGCTGTCTCCGCATCGCCATGGACGAACGCGGCCGCGCCTTCACCACCGACGCCCTCCGCATCAGCGTCGACCGCTGGGAAATGACAGGCACCAAACGCATCGCCCTCCTCATCGGCGGCGCAGACGGCCACAGCCCAGCCCTCCGCTCCGCCTCTCAGGAAGTCTGGGCCCTCAGCCCACTCACCCTCCAGCACGAACTCGCCCTCGTCGTCCTCCTCGAACAGATCTACCGGGTCTACTCCATCAAACGCGGCGAACCCTATCACCGCTGACAACCCAACCCATCCGCAACCCCATCCCTCCTCACTTCCCAGCCGCGTCCTCCGCAATCTTCCGGTCGTCCTCTGACAACTTGTCCAGCGCCAGCGTGAAGGTCGTCCCATCCGCCTTCTTGAACTTCCCAGTCCCGCCCTGCACCGACACCAACGCCGCACTCAAGGTCCGCCCGTCCGCCGCCGCCCACGTCCGCAATGGCAGCAATACCCCCGACTTCACTGGCTTCGCCCCAGCCGCAGGCCCCAGCGACGATCCCGCCGCCTCACCCTTCCCCGCCGCCGTCTTCTCCGCCACCGACCCGCCAGCAGAACTCCCACTGCCCGCCGCCACATCCTTCAACGCCTTCTTCACCGCCTTCTCAAACCCCGCATCCGTCGGCCGTCCCTCAAAAATCCTCACCCCACTCGTGTTGAACACCATCGCCCGCGGTATCGTGTTCTCACTCGTCGGCCCACCACCACCAGTCGTCACCGGAAACGGAATCTTCAGCTTCTTCACCATCGCCTTGATCTCCTCATCCGGCGCTTCCTGCGAATGCAGCCCCACCACCTGCAATCCCTTCCCGTCATAACGCTTACTCAGCGCCACCATGTGAGGCATCGCCGCGATACACGGCCCGCAGTGCACCCCCCACATCTCCAGCACCACCACTTTTCCCTGCACCGAATCCTTCGAAATCTCCCCGTTCGCCACCGCCGTCCCAAATTGATACTGATCCAGCGTCGGCCCCGCCGCCGCCTCACCCTTCTCCGCCGCTCCGTCAGCAGCCCTCACTGACATCCCAATCCCACTAAATCCAATCAGGGCACAAAAAAGAAAATGCTTCATACCAATCGTCAGGTCAGGGGTTTATGTTAGTTTCGGTTGGACCCTCGCACGTTCCTCCCACACCCGCAACCGATACACCACCCTGATTTTCACTAAGGGTTTCCCTTAGTTCACTGCCACACTTCTCCCTTTCCCTCCGCAGAATCGCTCTTCCCACCTCTTCGGCGGGACATCCCCGCTCTTACTTCTTCGGTGGAATCGCTCCAACCCGGTCCTTCAATTCCTTCCCAGGCCGAAACTTCACCACACACCGCGCCGGAATCGGCACGTCCTTCTCAGGATCATTCGGATTCCGCCCAACCTTCGCCTTCGCCACACGGATCTCAAATGTCCCGAAATTCCGCAGCACCACCTCGTGCTGCTGCGAAAGATGCTGGGTGACATTGTCCAGAAACAACTGCAGCACATCAAATACCTGATGCTGAGTCAGTCCGCTCTGGTCCGCAATCTGGACAACAAGGTCCCTTTTCGTGATGGTCTCCATTCCGTTGTTTGTGTTATGCTTTTTGCAGATTCTCGGCAATCCGCGAGCCCGGGTGTAGCGGAAAGTACGCCCGCCAGCCGCATCAAGTGTCAGTAACTTTGCACTTTATCTCGTTTTTCTGTTTGAACCCGCCTCCTCCGCCTCCGCTCCCCTCATGCTCCCACCCCCACAAACTCCCCTCATCAACGAAACCTTCTCGGCATCAGAAGTCCCCCCTCACCTCATGGACGCTCTCTGGGCCACCGGCTGGCGCCACTTCGGTCCTGTCTTCTTCCGATACTCCGTCACACTCTCCAACCCCGACACCCCGGACCTCATCCAGCCGCTCCGCCTCCACCTCCAACACTTCCAACTCTCCAAAAGCCAGCGCCGCATCCTCCGCCGCAACACCGACGCCGACCTCCGCATCGGCCCTGCCATCGTCGACGCAGAACGCGAAGACCTCTTCTTCCGCCACCGCCAGCGCTTCACCGCCAACATCCCGGACTCCCTCCGCGACTTCATGCCCTCCCACCTCCCCGCCTCCCTCCCCTGCCAGTGCCTCTCCGTCGAAATGCGCCTCGACGGCCGTCTCCTCGCCGTCAGTTATCTCGACGTCGGCGCCGCCGCCGTCTCCAGCGTCTACGCCATGTTCGACCCCTCCATCGCCTCCCGCAGCCCAGGCATCCTCACCCTCCTCACTGAAATCGAATGGGCCCGCCACGCCGGCAAATCCTTCCTCTACCCAGGCTACGCCACCGCCGGACCAGGCATCTACGACTACAAGAAATCCCTCCGCCCCCTCGAATACTTCCACTGGGCCTCCTCCTCATGGCTGCAGCTTGCACCAGCCCCGCCCGACCCCTAAGGATCCCCATCCCACTTCCCGACCCAATTTCCCAACCATGCACCAGCGCATCTTCATCGGCCTCCTCTCAGGCATCGCCGCAGGCCTCGCCCTCCAGGGCCTGCGCCACTCGGGCTTCCTCTCCCCAGCCTTCCTCGAAGGCCTCGACGCCTCCCTCCTCTCCCCCGTCGGCAAGGTCTTCCTCGGCATGCTCCGCATGGTCGTCGCCCCACTCGTCTTCGCCAGTCTCGCCCTCGGCGTCGCCCAACTCGGCCGTCTCGACCGCCTCGGCCGTCTCGCCTCCCGCACCTTCGCCCTCTTCGCCCTCAATATGGCCGTCGGCACCATCCTCGGCCTCCTCCTCATGAACTGGCTCCAGCCAGGCGCAGGCATCGACGCCGCCGCCCGGTCCTCACTCATCGCCAGCCAGGCCGCAGGCGTCGCCAAAGCCCAGGCCGGCCTCGCCGCCCAATCCGGTAAATTCAACGTCGGCTCGCTCGTCGAAATGTTCTTCCCAGCCAACTGGATCACTTCCCTCGCCGACCCCAATCTCCAGATCCTCCCTCTCATCGCCTTCGCCCTCCTCTGCGGCATGGCCGCCACCAGTCTCTCCGAATCCCAACGCGTCTCCTTCATCGACGCCATGGATCTCATCGCCCGACTCGGCACCAAAATCGTCGACTTCGCCCTCGCCCTCGCCCCCTACGCCGTCGCCTGCCTCATGGCCTCCGCCGTCGTCCGCTTCGGAGCAGGCGTCCTCGGCCCGCTCCTCCTCTTCGTCTTCGGCGTCCTCGGCGTCATGGCCCTCCACCTCTTCGGCTCCATGACTCTCCTCCTCAAAGCCTTCAGCAAGGTCCCACCGGGAAAATTCTTCCGCGGCATCCGCACCGTCATGCTCACCGCGTTCTCCACCAGCAGCAGCAACGCCACTCTCCCCACTTCCCTCCGCGTCGCCCGCGACGAACTCGGCGTCTCCGCCCCCACCGCCGGCTTCGTCCTCCCACTCGGAGCCACCATGAACATGAGCGGCACCGCCCTCTACGAAGGCTGCGTCGTCCTCTTCGTCGCCCAGGCCTACGGCATCCACCTCGATCTCGCCCAGCAGGCCATCCTCGTCCTCCTCACCGTCCTCAGCGCCGTCGCCGTCTCCGGCATCCCCGGCGCTTCCCTCCCGCTCATCATCGGTCTCCTCGGCAACTTCGGCATTCCCGCCGAAGGCCTCGCCCTCGTCCTCGGCTTCGACCGCATCCTCGACATGGCCCGCACCGTTCTCAATGTCGCCGCCGACCTCGTCACCGCGGTCATCGTCGACCAATCCTCTCCTTCCCCGGACTCCCCATGAACTTCTGGCTCTTCAAATCCGAACCCGACGTCTTCTCATTCGCCGACCTCAAATCCCGCCCCCATCGCCGCGAACCATGGTCCGGGGTCCGCAACTACCAGGCCCGCAACTTCATGCGCGACTCCATGCTCCCAGGCGACCTCGGTCTTTTCTATCACTCCAGTTGCCCCCAGCCAGGCGTCGCCGGCATCCTCCGCATCGCCTCGGAACCCAAACCCGATCCCTCCCAGTTCATCCCGTCCGACGAGTACTTCGACCCCAAAGCCTCCCCGGATCGCCCCATCTGGCAACTCGTCGACGTCGCATGGGCCGCCGACCTCCCCCAGTTCGTCTCCCTGGAAAACCTCCGCGCCGCCCCAGCCCTCGCCGACATGCAGATCCTCCGCCGCGGCAACCGTCTCTCCATCACTCCCGTCACCCCTGACGAATTCCACCACATCTGCTCCCTCGGCGGTCTCTCCCCCAAAGCCATCGCCGCCCTCTCCTGAACGCGGACAACCGCCAGCCTTGCGCGCCCACCTCCCCCAGCGCACCGCTGGCCCAGATGATCCCCCGTATCTTCCTGCTGCTCCTCCTCGCCTCTCTCCGCCCAGCCTCCGCCGCCACGCCTCCGCCCAACATCGTCTTCATCCTCGCCGACGACCTCGGCTGGGGCGAACTCGGCTGCTACGGCCAGCAGAAAATCCCCACGCCCAACATCGACCGGCTCGCCGCCGAAGGGCTCCGCTTCACCCAGCACAACAGCGGCGCTCCCGTCTGCGCCCCCTCCCGCTGCGTCCTCCTCACCGGTAAACACCTCGGCCACGCCGAAATCCGCGGCAACCAGCAGGCCTCCGTCCGCTTCCCCGAATTCAAAGAAGGCCAGCACCCGCTCTCCGCCGCCGCCACCACGCTCCCCTCCGTCCTCCGCAACGCCGGCTACTCCACCGCCGCCTTCGGAAAATGGGGGCTCGGCCCCGTCGGCAGCTCCGGCGACCCTAACTCCAAAGGCTTCAACCTCTTCTTCGGCTACAATTGCCAGGCCGTCGCCCATTCCTACTTCCCCTCACACCTCTGGCGAAACAAGGAACGCATCCCCCTCAACAACCCTCCCATCCCCGGTCACGCCAAGCTCCCGCCCGACGGTCTCTCCGCTTCCTCCTTCCAGGGCCAATCCTACGCCCCGCTCCGCATGATCTCGGAAGCCGAAACCTTCATCGCCTCCACCACCCCCGCCAAACCGTTCTTCCTCTACCTCGCCTTCATCGAACCCCACGTCGCCATGCACCCGCCCGCCGACGAGGTCGACAAATTCCCGCGCGACTGGGACCCGCAACCCTATCAAGGCGAAAACGGCTACCTCCCCCACGCCCGACCCAGAGCCGCCTACGCCGCCATGATCAGCATGCTCGATTCCTACGTCGGCCGCATCCGCAGCGCCCTCGACAAATCCGGCGCAGCCCCTAACACGCTCATCGTCTTCACCAGCGACAACGGTGCCACCCACGCCGGCAAACCAGACAGTCCGTTCCACATCGGCGGCGCAGACCCGGTCTTCTTCAACAGCACCAAAGGTCTCCGCGCCTACAAAGGCAGTATCTACGAAGGCGGTCTCCGCGTCCCCTGCATCGCCCACTGGCCCGGAAAAATCACCAAGGGAACCGTCACCGACGCCCCTTCCTACTTCGCCGACTGGTTCCCCACGCTCTGCGCCGCCTCCGGCACCACCCCACCCGACGGGCTCGACGGCGAAAACCTCCTCCCCATCCTAACCGGCAACCCCGCACCCGCCTCCCGCAACCCCATGGTCTGGGTCTTCCCGGAATACACCGGCCAGGTCGCCGTCAGAATCGGCCCTCACAAAATCCTCCGCCGCGGGCTCAAAACCAGAAAACCCGGCCCGTGGGAAGTCTATCATCTCCCCTCCGACCCCTCGGAACAGAACAATCTCGCCGCCACCAACCCCGACCTCATCGCCAAAGCCGTCGCCATCCTCCGCGACCAGTCATCCCCTAACGACATCTTCCCGCTCGCCATCCCGGATTGACACGCCCTCCCACCGAGGTGGACTTTCCCCTCCCCCCTACGCCACCGATCCGCATCCACGGTCCCGGCCAGTTTTTCGTCTTTCTCATCATCCCACCCCCCTTTCCCCGCGTAAATCCGACACAAAACTACAACAGAACTTAATCATGAGCATCGCCCTCCAGTCCCTCGCCCTCCCCCCGGCCGAACGCAAATTCCCCGCGTTCTCCCTCGAACGTCTCCTCCGCTCCGTCTTCGAACCGACTCTGAACCGCCGCATCTGTGTCCTCATCGACCTCCCAGACCCGGCCCTCATGAAGGACTACGCCTTCCTCTCCGACGACCGCTTCGCCATCCAGCGCCGCGCCTGCGAAAACTTCCAGCAACCGCTCCTCAACGGGGTCATGAAGGTCCTCGGTCTCTCCGGCGGCGAAATGTTCGCCTACCGCATGACCTACGGCAGCAACCTCGACCTCGAAGACCTCTGCGTCGACGCCGCAGGCAACGAACTCAGTCTCGAAGCCGATGTCTACGCCGAGTACGACATCATCCTCTGCATCTCCACCTACAGCGCCACCGCCCCGCTCACCGCGATGGCCAAAAAATACAACTTCCGCGGCGCAACCCTCCACGGGGTCAATGAGGTCATCCTCAACAGCGGGCTCGCCGTCGACTACAACGAGGTCAGCCGCGACGCCGAAAAACTCCGCAAGGCCCTCACCAAAGCCGACTCCATCGAAATCGACTTCGCCCTCGAATCCGGCGAAATCCTCACCGCCAAACTCCTCCTCGACGGTCAGGAAGCCCAGAAAAGCCACGGGCTCTGCCGCGGCACCCAGCCCGACATCGCGAACCTCCCCGCCGGCGAGGTCTACTTCGTCCCCACCAGCGCTGAAGGGCTCTTCCCCATGAAGTACGAGGACGGCACCCTCGGCCGTCTCACCGTCACCGGCGGCCGCATCGTCCGCTCCGACCTCATCTCAGGCAATCAGGCCACCATCGACGCCCACAACGCCCGCCTCATCGCCGACCCCATGACCGGTGTCCTCGGCGAACTCGGCTTCGGCACCCAGGTCCTCCCAGTCTCCGGAGCCGACATTCAGGACGAGAAAGTCCTCGGCACCTGCCACCTCGCCACCGGCCGCGACGACCATCTCGGCGGCCACATCACCCCGGACCTCTTCAAGGAACACCGCAACGCCACGCACGACGATATCCTCTTCGCCCCTCACAAAACCCCTAACTTCGATATCCGTCAGGTCCGCATGATCCGCGGCAGCCAGACCGAGGTCCTCATCGAACACTTCAAGCCCGCCGCCTACCTGCTGAACGCTTTGGCTGCCGATTGACTGCGGTAGCCAAATCCCGGATTCTCCGGGGAACGGGGCGGGAAGCGCGGTCCTGCCCCGTTCAATTTTCCTCACGCCCCCCTCAGCCTTGCGCTGCGGGGGGCGTTCTGCTTCCCTCCCCCGCCCCTCCCGCCCGCGATCCCTCCCATCCATTTCTAACCAATCATTCCCGTGTCCAATCTCTACGAATCCCCCCGCCTCGTTCACGAATACCTTCTCTTCCACTACGGCGCCGCGCACGAAATCCTCCCATGGCAGCAGGGCCCCGTCGCCGCACTCAACTTCCCCGTCCGCACCGTCACCGAAATGACCAACCCCTCCCCGCGCCGCCGCGCCCTCGACATCGGCTGCGCCGTCGGTCGCTCCGCCTTCGAACTCTCCCGATTCTGCGACCACGTCACCGCTCTCGACTTCTCCCAGGCCTTCATCGACGCCGCCAACACGCTCCGCTCAGGCCACGAAATCCATTGCGAGGTCGCCGACGAAGGCCGTCTCACCATGCCCTTCACCGCTCACCTCCCCGACTCCGCTCAACCCGACCGCGTCACCTTCGCCCGCGGCGACGCCATGAACCTCCCACCCGACCTCGGCTCGTTCGACCTCGTCCACGCCGCCAATCTCCTCTGCCGCCTGACCGACCCCAAACCTTTCCTCTCCCGTCTCCCCGACCTCGTCTCTCAAGGCGGCCAACTCATCCTCACCACCCCATGCACATGGCTCGAGGAATTCACCCCTCCCTCCAACTGGCCCCCTAACCGCACCATCGACTGGATCACCGACTCCCTCTCCCAACACTTCCGCCTCCTCCACCAGAAAGACCTCCCCTTCCTCATCCGCGAACACTCCCGCAAATTCCAATGGTCCGTCGCCCTCGGCTCCCTCTGGGAACGACTCTGACCACCCCACACACACCACCTGCCACTTGCTCCAAAGGAGCAACCCATACCAGCCTGGGGCATCGCCCCAGGTGAACAATAACAAAACATCCTCAAGCCCTGAAAGGGCGCCCCCCGCTCTCCCTGCCATCCAACCATCAGCGTTCCACACGCAATTTCGCCAACTCCGCTTCGTGCATCTCCTCGATACCAGGATACCACACCGCCGAAGTCAGTTTGAACCTCTCCATCCCATGCCGTCGATCTGACTTGAAAAAGCCCCTGACCAGAATCGTTTGGCCGACGCTTGCGTCTTTAAAAGTATCACCCGAAATAGGAATGAGATCTACCGAATCGTCTAGCCGCGGGTGCTTTCCGAGTTGAGTGAGCTTTCCGTAAAGCTGAATGACATCTCGTCGCAACGCACCTCCTCCTTGCACCGCTTGTGCCGTGGTCATGATCGGAGCGTGGGCCGAAAGACCAGACTTCATCGACGGGGTCGACAAAAACAATGCGGCCACACAGGCACAGGAATTAAGCGAAAGCAACACCGCTCCCGCCACACCAGACAAGATTGCTAGTTTGAAAATCCGTCGATTCATTTTTCGCTCATTGTTATTCTGAAATATGCCAAAGAGGCGCCTCATCAGCGACCCCCAACCTTCTCCGCATCTGCAAATACTCAGCCAAGCTCACAGAGTAATCGTAGAAAAACAACAAATTCCTCTTCGGATCAACACTTTTCGTCTTCTTCGTTATCGTCTGAAACAAAACGCCATCCCCTGCAGAATCATCGGTGATCTCAGCCACCTCACCATCGACCTCGTCCCTGTCAGCATCTTCGAACGCAGCCCGCCCCCGGTCAATCTGTTCACTTGTCAGCACTTCATACACTCCCATTTTCGGATGCGTTCTGGCATAGATAAAAAAGCCGCGATCACTGCCCTTCCCCCCATTCTCCGTCAGCAAAATCTTGTAGGCGTAAAACCCCATCTTGCCAGCGCCGTC
>JAIXVE010000030.1 GCA_027483175.1 Verrucomicrobiaceae bacterium
CCCGCCACATGGCCCACCCCAAAACTCAAGCCCCCAGCCAACGGCTTCACTCTCTGGCTCGACCCCGCCACATGGCCCGTCCCAAAACTCAAGCTCCCAGCCAACGGCTTCACTCTCTGGCTCGACCCTGCCACATGGCCGGTCCCAAAACTCAAGCTCCCAGCCAACGGCTTCACTCTCTGGCTCGACCCCGCCACATGGCCCCAGCCCGCACCTCCCGCGCCAACTCCGGCCCCAGCCCCGCCCATCTCCATCGCCGCCAGCCAAGGCTTCTCCCCCCTGCCCCCATCCTCGGATTCCCACACCGACCCAGTCGCCAGATCCACTGCCACGGCCCCCGCCTCCTCCCAGCCCGCTCCTCAGCAGCCACAAGAGGCCTCCCGCCCCACCCAGTCGCTCCCAACTGTCGCTAGCCTCACCCTCGCCGCCGCCGCCACCGTCATCTACTCGTCCGCTGACACCGCCCGACGCAACGCCGAAGCCTCCATCGCCAAAGCCGACCTCGCCGCCAAAGAAGCCAGCACAAACGCCGCCCTCGCCGCCACCAGCCTCGCCGCCCTCGAACGCAAACTCGCCGACAAGGACGCCGAACTCACCGCCACGCAAGCCGACACCACCATCGCCACCGCAGAACTCAACAAACTCCTCGCCGCCGCCGAGGCCTCCGCCTCCAGAGCCTCCACCCTCGCCCACGAAAAGGCCTCCGCCCTCGCCAACATCGAGAAAGCCATCGCCTCCGCCAATCAGGAACTCTCCTCGCGCGAAACCGCCCTCCTTAGCACCGTCACCGACCTCACCGAAGAGGTCAGTAAGCTCAACCGCACCACCGGCGAGGAAATTGCCGCAACAAGAGCATTCATCGCCACCCTCGAACAGGAAAAGGCCGCCCTCACCAAAGACTTCGCCGCCACCGACGCAGAACGTGACAGCCTCAATGCCGCAGTCGATAAACTCCGCCGTCAGATCCAGTCCGCCCCCTAACCCATGGCTGCCCCCGAAGCCTGATCCCCTCTCACACCGGAAAACCTCACCGGATCGCCTCCAGCCGTCACCGCGCCACACTATCCCGCCCACCCACATACCGATCCAGCAGCGCCTGCTCACACGGCCGCAGCGGCTTGCCAATCAGCCGCACCCGACTCGCCCTCGCGCGCTCCATGTCCCCGTTCGCCGCCGCCACCACCGCATCCACCACCTGCCATCCCGCATTCACCTCCCGCCAGTTCACAGGATAGGCCACCAGATACTCCCGCGCCCGCCCCGCATTCCCCGCCAGCAGCTCCGCCAGCGCCGCCGTCACCCGGCACGCTAGCAACTCCGGCGACCGCGCCATCACAGCCCTCGCCTCCTCCACGTCCTTCTCCGCAGCCGTCCCGTCCATCAGCCGCAGATAAATCAGATCATTCCGCGCCTCATCCATCGCCGGCCAGCTCTCCAGCAGCGACTCCAGCGCCGTCTTCAGCTCCGCCGTCCCCTCCAGCTTCCCTTCCCAGTACCTCACAATCGCCAGCCGCGCATACAGCCCTAACCGATTGTCGTCCGCCACCTTCCGGTACAGCACCTGCGCGAACTCCGGATTCCCGGACCCCGCCACCATCCCCGCCGCATCCAGCACCTCCTGCGCCTCCACCCCGCCTCCCGCCGCAGCCTCCATCCGCTTCCGCCGCGCCTCCATCCCCGCCGCATCCACTCCAGCCATCAACCCCAGCCGGTACAGCAGCAGGCTCCTCCTCAACTCAGGCAGCGGCTGCCCCCCAGCCTCCAGCGCCGCCGTCGCCTCATCATACCGCTTCAATCCCGCCAGCGCATCCAGCCGCACCACAAACCACGCCGCTTCCCCCGCATGCTCCCTCTGCGACTCGCAGTACGCCAGCGCCTCCTCATACGCCTGAATCCCCACTAGCCAACCCGCAAACTCCAGCTTCATCGCCGCACTCTGCTTCTCCACCTCCCCCTCCAGCTTCTTCAGCACCTCCCCACGCCGCGACGGATCAAGCGTCACCTCAATCGTCCCACGCAGCAACTGCAGCGGCCGTACCGCCTCCGGAGCCGCCTTCTCCACCAGCCCGTCCAGCGCCCGCAGCAGTCGCCCCGCCACCTCAGGCGTCAGCATCGGCCGCGCCGGACCCTCCAGATAAGCCCGCGCCGCCATCTTCAAAGCGTCCGCACGCCCCTCAAACGAAACCGCGTCCTCACCAGTCGCCTCACGCAACCGCTCCATCGCCTCATTCACCCGCGCCGCTGTGCTCCCCTCAGGCCGCAGCAGCAGCGCACACAGCATCAGCTCGCATTCCGCATCGTACACTCCAGACCCCAGCAACTCCCGCAGCCGACGCTCCGCCACCATCCGCTCCCCCCTCAACGCCAGCCAACGACAACTCAAACGCACCTGCGCGAGCGGCACCTCCAGCACAGGCTTCGTCGACCACTCCAGCAGCAACTGCGATGGAGCCAGCTCCAGCCGCCCCCACTCAATCGCCAGTTGCGCCGCACGCTGCCAGTCCTCGTCAGCAGCCACTCCCGGCCGCAGCAACTGCCGCAATCCCACCAGCGCCGCCGGATCACGCCGCGGCAACCCGAAATCAACCACCTTGCGCATCACCTCCTGATCCCCAGGCGATACCGCCGCCGCAAGATCCAGCAACTCCCGCGCCCCAACCTCATCCCCCGCATGCGCATGCTGAATCCCCTGCACCGCCAGACCCCGCGCCTTCCACCGCTTGTACGCCCGGTAGTCACTGCTCCCCCGCAACCCCACATAACCAGCCACCCCAACCACCATCACCGCCGCCACCTGCCAGAGCCTCACGCCGTCCAGCACCCGCCGCACCAGCGTCCGGCCCTCTAGCTCCTCCTCGTCCCACGACATCAACCCTAGCTCCTCCAGCCTCACCACACGCCCCGCGTCACCATGCCCGGGCTCCGCGCCGCCGCTCGCTCCATCCACCGCCATGTCATGATTCCGATCCGCTTTCATTTCGTTTTCGTTGTTAGTCGCCCCGGGAACCGTTCGCCACCACGGCGTTCGCCCCCCTCGGCAGCCCTCTTCATCCAACACGCACCCTCACCTCAGCCACCGCCTCCGGACACCGCAGCAGATACCGTCGCTCCCGCCACGCCGCCATCCCGATCAGCCCCAGCACTCCCACCACCGTGCTCGGCTCCGGCACCGGCACCAGTTCCCACCCACCGCCCGAACTCGTCACCAGTTCCCCGCCAGTCCCGATCTCCGTCGTCCCAGCATCACTGTAAAACTGCACCTGACTGGAATTGAAGACCGTCTGACTCCCGGAGAAACTGCTGAACAGAATCTCGTCGTTCCCTCCCCCCGTAAACGAAACACCGTCCCAGTTGAAAATCCTCAGCCCGGCCCACCCGTCCGTCGCATTCGTGTTCGCAAAGCTCAGGATCGAACTCAACCCCGCCCCGGATCCCGTAAAGCTCCCCGCATACCCTCCCATGTCCAGCACCGACGCCGACGACAGCGTGAACACCCCCGCCGATGCATCCTTCCCTCCCAGCGCCAGCGTGCCCCCTCCCAGCGTCACATTCCCCGTCACCGCGTTGTCCACCCCGAACAGCACCGTCCCCGCATTCACCGTCAACCCCGTCAGCGAATTCACCGCCCCCAGCTCCAGCGTCCCCGCCCCGGCCTTGATCAGGCTCCCATCACTCATCCGCGCCGACACCAGCAAATCCGTTCCCGCACTCCCGTTAGACACCGTCACGGTCCGCGTCCCGCCTCCCATCACAATACTGCCAGGATTCGAACCCGTTCCGCTCGACAGAATCGCCGCCGTCCCGGACGCCACATCCGCAACCACATTCCCGCTCAGCACAATCTTGCCAGCCAGCGCGTCCGACGCATTCAGCAGAATCGTCGGACCCGACGTCCCCCCGAACTCAAGCCCAGTCCCCCCGTTCAGCACGTTCATCACACCCCCTGCCTCCACCGTGTTCGCCCCCCCCGTCACGAGAAAATGCTGGTCAGACACCGAACCACCATCGTTGATCGTGCTGGAGCCGCCCTCCCAGTAAATCGAATTCCCCGTCCCCACCAGGCTGTTCGCCCCGGTGCTGAAATCACCTCCCGAATTCGTGAACGTCCCCACCGTCTCCGTCAGCCCAGTCCCGTTGAACGAAAACACCGCCCCGCTCCCTAACGTCACCGCTGACGTGTCCCCGACCTGCTCGCTCGCCGCAATCTGCACCGTACCACCAGACGTCACCGCCAGTGACCCCGGCACCGACCCGTTCCCCGACCCGCTCTTGCTCAACTTCAGCACGCCGCCCGCCACCGTCGTCGCTCCACCGTAATCGTTCACCGCACTCCCCGTCAGCTCCAGCGTCCCTAGCCCAGTCTTGCTGATCCCACCACCACTGCCCGTCATCCTCGCACTGATCTCAAGATCCGTCGCCCCACTCCCGTTCCCCACCGCAATCACTCGCGATCCACTCCCCAGATTCATCTCCCCAGGCACCGCCCCACTCCCCGTCGCAATCACCGCCGTCCCGCTCGTATGCGTCGTCGTGATCCCCCCACCCAGATTCAGCGTGTTAGCACTCCCCGAACCAGCCTCCGCCACCGTCAGGGTCGCCGCCGCAGAAAACTCCAGCGATCCACTCACCGTCAGCGCTCCGCGCTGCGCACTCGCCAGATACCCGTTCACCCCCACCGCCGCACCCGACCCGGTGATCGACAGCACCCCGGTCGAAATCGACCCGCCTCGCGTGTTAACCGCACCGCCGGACGCCACAATCGTTCCCACCGTCTCCGTGAAGAACGAGGTCACCCCCGCTGTATTCGGATACTCCAGCGTCCCGCTGCTCACCGTCACCGTCGATCCGTTCGGAATCTGCTCGCCAGCCCGCAGAATCAGCGTTCCACCGTTCACCAGCGCATCACCGCCAATCGCATTCACCCCGCTCGTCTTCTGCAGCCGCAAGGTCCCGCTGTCCACCTGCGTCAACCCGCTGAATGTATTCGCCGACGTCCCCGTAATCGATAGCCCCGCCGTCCCAGTCATGAACGTCCGCAGTATCCCACCCGCCCCGGAAATCACGTTCGCAATCCCGTTCCCCGTCACCGCATCCTCACCGGACCCGTCCAGTTGCAGCACCGACCCGCTCGCCAGCGCAATCGCTCCCGCCCCACTAGCCAATCCCAGCGCCCCCGGGACCGTCGCCTTCAATACCCCGCCCGTCACGCTGATGCCTCCCGCAAAACTGTTGCTCGCATTCGACACCGTCAGCGTTCCCGTCCCGCTCTTCGTCAGCACTCCACTCCCCGAAAACGCCCCGGAAAGATCCACCGCGTTGCCATTCGTGTCCACCCCACCCGCACCCGTCATCGCCACCGCCTTCGCCGTCGTGATCCCGCCACTCGCCGCCCGCAAGGTCCCCCCATTGAACACCACGCCATTCGTCACACTGCCCCCGTTGATCCCCGCCGTCGCCGCACTAACCACCCCGCCGTTGATCGTCAGCGCCCCAGTGTAGCTGTTCGTCCCCGCCAGCGTCAGCGTCCCCGCACCATTCTGCACCACCGCACCAGTCCCGCTGATCGCCGACGAAACCGTCAGCGCATCGCTCCGGTTGAACGACAGCGTCGCATTGTTGGTCACCCCACCCGACCCCAGCACCCCCGACGTCCCGCCCGCACCCACCTGCAGGGTCCCCGCACTGATCGTCGTCGTCCCCGTGTAGCTGTTCGCCCCACTCACCGTCAGCGTCCCCGTTCCCACCTTCGTCAAGCCACCACCAGTCCCCGAAATCACCCCCGCAAACTCCCCGCTCTTGTCCACCCCGCCCACCGTCAGCGTCCCCGCACCAAGGCTGACCGCCGCTCCCGTATTCGTCGACGACAACCGCCCCACCGCCTGATTGTTCCCGCTCAAATCAAACACCGGACTCCCCGCCGCATTGAACGTCAGCGACGCCGCCGACGCAATCTGCCCCGCCGCATCCGTCCGCAATGTGTCCGTCCCAATCCCGTCACCAATCACAATGTCCCCGTTGATCGACAGCACCTCCGCACTCTTGCCCAGCGCAAGTGTCCCCCCGCTCACCGTAGTCTGCCCGTCATAACCGTTCGCACTGCTCCCGGACATCACCAGCACACCCGCCCCAGTCTTCTCGAATGTCTGCGCACCAGATGCATCCACCACACCACCCAGCGTCACCGTCGCCGTCTCCACATTCACCGACGAATTCGCCACCAGCGAGGCCAGACCACTCCCAAGGTTCAGATTGCTCGCTCCCACCACATTCAGCTGCCCGTTGAAGTTCAGCGGATAGTTAGGCGTCGTCAGCGCACCTCCCGATGTATTGCTCAGGGTCACGTTGTTCCCGAAATCAATCGCTCCGTTCGTCCCGTCCGTCGACCCCAACCCGTTCGCATTCCCCAGATTGATCCGCCCGCTGTTCAACTGCACCGTCCCAGTATAGTCATTGCTCGTATTCAGCGTCAGCGTCGCCCCGTTCACCACAATCGACGTCGAACCCGTGATCTTCTTGCCTCCGCTCGAATTGATCACATAATTCCCGGACGAAAACGTCAGGGCCGCCGCATCAATGTTATCAACAATGTTCAGGGTCTGATTGCTCGCCGTATTGTCGAACACCGCCGTGTCCGCCGTCCGGAAGTTCGTCACCGTATTGTCCCCGGTCAGCTTGAAGTTCGCCGCCCCAGCGTTGTTCATCGTCCAGTCGCCCCCGCCACTCCCCGTGTACGTCACCGTACTCCCGCTCATCGTCAGCATCAGCTTCCCGGTCGGATTGCTCAGCACCGCCGCCTGCCGCCCTCCCTTGCCTGTCACCGTTCCCAGCGCAAACCCGCTGAAATTCGAAATCGACCCGCCATAACTGATCAGGTCATACGTCCCGTTCGCCCACGACCCCGCCAGATTCGTCGGATTGATCGATACCGTTCCACTCCCAGGCCCAGTCAACCCGCCAACCAATGCCAGCCCGGCCGTCGTATTGCCGCTGATCGTCAGGTTGATCGTCGCCGACCCGCTGAACGCCGCACTGTCCGCCGTCAGCACCGGTGCCGCCGCCCCAGGTCCATTGCTGATCGTCCCCCCAGACACCGTCAGGCTCCCCACCGACCGACTCGTCCCGTCAATCGTCACCTCGCCCGTCTGCAGCACCACATTCGGCCCCTTCACACTCGAGGTCTGATAAAACTTCGCCCCACTCCCATTCACCGTCACCGCCGACCCCAGCGTCCCCGTTCCAGTCAGTTGCAGCGTTCCCGCCTGCACCGTCGTGCCGCCACTGAACGTGCTCACACCCGAGAACATCGACTCCGCAGCACCCGCCTTCACCAGAGCCCCCGTTCCCGTCATCGCCCCGCTGTACGTCCCAAACAACCCCGCACCACCAATCGTCAGGGTCCCATTCCCCAGCGTCACATTCCCCGCGCCCGTCACCCCACCCACCGATTGATTGAAATTCGCTAGGTTGAAACTGGCCCCGCTCGCCACATCCACCACCGAACTCGTCGAAATCACATTCCCCGCCCCAGCCGCCAGTGTCCCGCCACTGATCGTCGTCGTTCCCGTATACGTGTTCGCCCCCGACAACGTCAGGGTCCCCGCTCCAGTCTTCGTCACTCCACCCGTCCCCGTCCCGATCACCCCGCTCACCGCCGTCGTTCCCGCACCGCCAATCGAAAATGCCGTGTTCGTCCCGCTCACCGACGCAAGACTCAGCGACGAATTCGCCGCCGCATCAAACACCCCACCACCCGCCGACAAACTCACCGCCCCAGTCGACACGCTGCCCGTCCCCGTCGCATTCGCACCCCGACTCACACTCAGCGTGTTCGCTCCCATCGTCAGGGTTCCCAGCGTGTGCGTGATCCCCGCACTCGCCGCCGTCGCCTTGTTCGACACAATCGACGCATCGCCTTCCAACGCCACATTGTACGCATTCACCGTCGTGTCGGTCGCCAGATCAAGGCTCCCACCGCCGCTCAGCGAAACGGACGCCCCCGTCGTCCCCAGCGCCGACGTGCTCCCCAACCGCAAGGTCCCCGCACTCACTGTCGTCACACCCGACGTCCGCGCCGACGCCCCACTCAACGCCAGCACCCCTGCCCCCTGCTTCGTGAAATTAACGTTCCCCGTCAGCGCCCCAAGCGTCAGGGTCCCCGTTCCCGCAACGTTGTTCGCCACATCGAACACCGACCCCGCAGCCACCGTCGTCGCCCCGAAGGTCAGGCCATAATTCGACCCCGCCAGCACGTTCCCGCCCGCCGTCAACGATAGGGTGTTCGCCCCGATGTTCAATGTCCCCATCGAATGCACCACCCCGTTCGCTCCCACCGTGCTCACGTCAGACTTCACTGACGTATTCGCCGAAACCGTCGTGTTCCGCGCAAAGTTCAACCCGGAGTCATTCGCCAGTTCCAGCGCCGCCCCGGACAGCGCCAAGGTCCCCGCGCCCAGCGCATTCACACTCGTCGTCGCCCGCAAAACCCCCGCACTCGCGCTCAACCCGCCCGCAAAACTGTTGTTCCCAGACAATGTCAGGGTCCCCACGCCATCCTTCGACATCGTCCCGTTCGAAATCACCGCACTCACCCCCAGCGTCTTCCCCGCCCCGTTCGTCGTGAACGCCCGCGTCGCTCCACCCAGATTCAGATTCCCCGTGATCGAGTTCGTCCCCTGATTCCCTAGATCACCATTGAACAGCACATTCCCACCCAGCGTCAGCGTCCCAGCCCCAGTCTGCACCGTGTTCGACACCAACCCCGCACCACTCGTCCCACCCAGCGTCAGCGACCCGATCGTCGCACTTAACTCATTCAGATCCAAAATCGCCGCCGTCCCGGATGACCCGTCCGCAGCGACCGTCACAGCTGACCCGCTCCCAAAATTACCGCTCCCCGTCAGCCGGATCGTCCCATCGTTGATCACCGTCGTCCCACTGTATGTGTTCGCACCGGAAAACACCATCGCCCCAGCCCCGTTCTTCACCAGCGAACCATTCGAGATCACCGCCCCGATCACCAGATCATCAGCCGCCCCGCCATCCCCCACGGCGAACACCGGCGTCCCCGCATTCAGATTCAGATTGCCAGTGATTTGCGAACTCGTCGCACCGGCATTCGATGTCACCGTCGTCCCGTTCGTCAGCGACAACGTACCCGCACCCGTCGAAATCAAAGCCTCCGTCAGCCTCACGTTAAGGTTGCCCGCCGCACCAAGAGTCGCGTTCCGCCCGTTGAGATCAAACGTCGTGCCCGATCCCAGCGTCATCGCCACCGTCTGAATCGATCCGCTCGCCCCAAGCTGCAGGGTCCCCCCATTGATCGTGTGAATTCCCGTTAGGCTGTCCGCACTATTGATGATCAGGGTCCCCGCTCCAGCCTTCGTCAGCGCACTGCCCAGCCCGTTCCCGATTCCACCAGTCAGCGAAAGGCTGCCCGCATCAACGCCAATCGACGTTCCCGCACCCACCGTCACCGCACCGCCATACACGTTCACCCCGCTGACATTCCGCAGCGCCCCACCCGATGAAACGCCGCTCCCCGTAATGGAAAGCGTCTCCGCTCCGATCGTAACCCCACCCTGCACTTCAAGCGCCGCACCATTCGCCACCGTCACCCCGCCCGCCGTCGTCCCCAGCGCCGTCGCATTCTGCGCGTTCACTACCCCCTCCGAAATCGTCATCGCCCCTGTGTACGTGTTCGCACCACTCAGCGTCAGCCTCCCTGTTCCACTCTTCGACACGGTCCCCGTTCCCGTCCCCACAATCCCGGAGAATGTCGCATCCCCGGCACCTGACACCGAAAACGAGGTGTTCGTTCCAGTCACCGCCCCAAGCGTCAGCAGCGTCCCGGCGCTGTTCACGTTGAACGTCGTCCCCGATGCACTCAAGGTCGTCGCTCCGAACGTCAGCCCCGCCGTCCCGGATGTCACCGTCCCATCACGGTCCACCGTCAGGGTCTGACCACCAATCGACAACGCCCCCAGCGTATGCGTCACCCCTGCCCCCGCCGCAACCCGGTCGGTCTTGATCGTGGCATCTGCGGATACCGTCGTGTTTCGCCCGAACGTAAGCCCAGTGTCATTCGCAAGCTCAAGCACCCCCCCTAGAATCGCCAACGTACCCGCACCCAGCGCACCCGCATTCCCAGTCGCAACCAAGGTCCCCTCATTCAATGTCGTCGTCCCCGTGTAGGTCTTCGATCCGCTCAATGTTAGCAATCCGGTCCCCGTCTTCGTTACCGACAGCGCCCCGGTGCCGCGGTCCACCATCGGTGCCGTAATCGTCAACCCGCCCGTGTTATACTGGTGAATGATCAGTTCGGAAGCCGTGTTGTTCGCCGAAGTCCGGATGTTTCCAGTACCACTGATCGTCCACGCATCGCTTCCGGTGAACAGCAACCCTGACGTCGCCCCGCCCATGCTCATGTTGTTGGCCCCGAGGGCCAGCGTCTGGGCAGTCCCCGCAGATGATGCCAGCTTGATCGTATTGAACGTCAGCGCTGCTGATCTCGTCACCCCGGCAGTCCCAGAGTAATTGGTGGTTGCCCCAGACACACCCGCCCCGAATGCCGTATACGACCCCGCCGCCAGCCCCGTGATGCTCGTCGTTCCCGTCGCCCAGTCCGCGCCTCCCACCGTCGCGTACGCACCGACTATGCCGTTCACATTCGCCGTCCCGGTCGTCGCCACCCCGGACGCCAGATTCAGCGTCGCTCCCGCCGTGCGCGTCAGCGTCCCCAGCCCCAAAGTCGACGTGCCAGATCCCCGCGTCACTTCCGACGCTCCAGCAGATATCGTCGACGAGGTCACCGTCTGCGCAAAACTCCCGCCCGAAAGATCAATCGTCCCACCACCGAAAACCAGCGTGGTCCCCAGCTTGTCATTGTTGTTCGTCGCGTAATCCAGTCGCAAGGTCCCATTCGATACCGTCGTCGCTCCCGTGTACGTGTTGGATCCCGAAAGCGTCAGGATTCCCGCGCCGTTCTTCGTCAGCCCCCCAGTTCCGGAAAGCACTCCGCTGAACACCGAGTTGCCGGAACCCAGAACCGTCAGCAGGTTACCCCCATTCGCAATCCCGTTCACCACAGTGAACGCACTGCTGCTGTCATTCCTCCACGTCTGCGCCGCTCCCAGCGTCACCGCCACCTGCTGCCCGTTCGTCGCCGACCCGATCGTCACCGCTCCACTCCCGCTCGCAATACTCACCCCTCCCGTCCCCAGTGTCAGCCCGAAGTTCGTCCCGCCCGCCTGCATCAACGTCGTTCCCGCATTCGTCCCCAGAAACTCCATCCCGATCACCGACCGCGCCGCCCCAAGATTCACCGTCAGATTCGTGTTCGTAATCGAACTCAACCCGAACACCACTGAATCCCCGGTCGTCGGCACCGCCGCAGGAGCCTGATCCGCCACCGTCGCCGAAGTCGACCAGCTCGACGTCGCTCCCCACGTCGTCGCCGTCGCCGTGTTCACATCCCAGTAAATCACCGCAGCCTGCCCGGAACCCGCCATCACCATCACCAACGCACCTAACATCCGATCACGCGAACCACGCACCGCCCCCGATTCAAACCCGCTCCCGCCCGCTGCCGCTCCCTTCCTCCGCAGAACCGCACTCAGCGCCCATCCCCACCGGAAACACCCGCGTCGACTGCGGGAATATCCCCGCGGCTCGCGCAGACGTCCCAAAGACCGAAAACAACCCACCGCCAATCTTCGCATCCACCTCGCGCCGTCATCGGTAGAGCGCGCCGCTTCAGTCGCCAGACGGTGGAGTGGATCAGAATGCATGATATTCTAGTGTTGAATCGCGGGCAGCACACGGTCGGAAATCGCCGTATCACCTACTCCTTCAACATGTGCACCGGGAATCCCCCCGCACCACTCAGGGCGTTCCTGAAAGACTCTGAGGGCCACCCTTGCCTTACCCCACTTTCCCGCCTGCCCCTAACCTCACGCCGCCTCTCCTGCCTTCCGGCCAGCACGGGCCTCACCGCATCATCACGCGCCCGCCTCCACCCTGAAAATTCTCTCTGCGAGGGCATCGGTGCACTCCTGAACGAAATGCAGCGCCGAAAGCCCGATGATTGTTCTGGGTAAATCCTGGATGGTTGTCCTCACATCCATTACCCCCCGAACGTCTGGCGCTGCACCACATGTCACTGAATACCAACCCGGCCCCAGTCACAGGCAGCACTCCCGCCCTCACAGAGATCTTGTCATCCATCCGCCGCTCCACGGCAACCAATTGCCCCACCAATCCACCAGCCCGCACCCTAGCCACCACCAATCGCCGCCCCTCCGCACCGCCCATCGCTGTGCAGGGAATCATCGCGTTCCGACGTCTGTGTACTCGTATCTTCAACTCAGTGGTAGGCAAAAGGGGGGCACGAAGAACACCAGTTCCAATCGAAACCCCTTATTGACTCACTATTCCACCACCGAATGCCCCTTCCCACCATTCGGGAAGTTCCTGAAAACCAATCAGGGACACCCCGAGGCAACCCCTCCCGCATCAGACCCGGCGACTCCTCCGCCGCCATCCCGCCAGTAACCCCATCGCCGCAAGGCTCGCCACCCCCGGCTCCGGAATCACCGCCAGCGTCGCCATCGCCGACACGTCCCCGTCAATCCCCCCGAACCCAGACGTCGCCAGCGGATCCAGATCAAAAATCGCCCCGCCCGTCATCGGAATCACCCACGCATCAGTGCCAGGATAAATCGGCACCCCACGGCTGAACTCCCCATACGCCATCCCCTGCGCCGGCGTCACCACACTCATGTCAACCCCAGCCAGCACCGCCGGAAACCACCGCAAAGCCACCGCCACAGGTTCCACCCGGCCGCCAAACTGCCCCAGTCCCACATTCAGCGTCCTCGAGAAAAAACCCGCCGTCCCCGAACTCCCAGCCGTCAGATCAAACGCCTTCGTCCCCCCCGCCGACACATCATACTCCATATCGGACACCGTCACCAGCACATCCCCTCCCCCTACCCACGCCCCCGCCGGAACCGGATCAAACCCGTTCCCATCCACATCAGCCACTAACACACAAAGCGTCGACACCGGCAGCCGGTCCGCCATCGTGATCCCACCGGATCCATACAGGAACCCGCTCGAGATATTCAGCGAGATGCTCGCCGCCTCCAGTGACCCCACCCCGGCCACAAGGACCGCCGGAATCATCAACAATGAACTCAATGCCGGTCTCATAATCTTCAGGGAGGTGGAATTTGCAGCCAGTCCGCTGGCGGACTCGAAGGCTTCTTGCGAATGATGATCGCCTCGCCAGGCGCCAGCGAAAACGTGCTGCCCAGCGGCGTATTGTCACCCACCTTCAGCCAACCAATCAATGGCCGGTAATACAATACCGTATCCGGAGCCTGGTTGAACCCGGGATTCGCCGAACGCCACACCAGCACCTCATCCGCCCTCAACAGCGGACTCGCCGACGGCCGCACCACCCCATTCGACAGATTCGACTCATCCAGCGTCACCGGCTCCGGCAGCAGCAGCGACACATACTGGTCATTCCCCTCAGTCGCTCCCCCAGCCACAAACACCGCTCGCCGCTGCCGATAGTACACCCCGAAATTGATCAGCTCAAGATCCGTCGCCCCCCTCCGCCGCACCGTAACCACAGACCCCGGCGGCAACACCGTATCCGCACTCGAATCCGACGGCGCCGCCACACTCCGCCATCCCTGCCCCTTCCGGAAATACAGGGTCGTCACCGGCGCCTTGTTGATCCCTCCACGCCCGTTGTCATACAATAGCACGTCATCCGTCGGAAACAACGGCGACACCCGCGGCTCCAGCAGCACCGTCGCCTCGTCCGCTCCAAATACCTCCGCCACCGTCCAGTACGGCACAATGTCCACCCGCGTCCCGAACGCAATCGCCCCTAGCGGATGCGCATCCAGCTTGTCCCCCTCGGTATCCAGCACCAGCGTGTCCTCATTGTTGCTCAGGATCTTGTAATACACTCCCTCCAGCGGGCCCTCCAGAAACAACGCATAACACGCCTTCCCCGTCCCGTCCGCTCGGCGGGTGAACTGGTTCGCCTCCCATTCCTCCCCCTGCAGCACCAGCGTGCTCGCCGTCACCCCGCTCACCGTCCCTCCTTCCGCACGCGGCTGCTGATACGGAAGCGACAACCGGGAGTCCGACGCACCCTTGATGCTCAGCACCGTCGCCCCACCAGTCGTCTGCCCCAATACCGGCGCACCCGCCACCGTCATCAGCACGCTCGCCACTATCAATTGAGTTTTCATTGTTCTGTTTGTGTTGATGATTCGCTTCAGGGCGCTCCCACCTTCGCCCGCACCCGCAGAAACCTCCTCGGATGCGCCGCCGTAATCGGCACCGCATCCACTGCCTTCCACCGCTGCATCCCATCCGGCACCCCCGTCTGGTCAGGATCCACCGCCTGTGGCTGCACCACCCACGGCCCAGTATCCCTGCTCGTATCCGCTCCAATCACCTCCACCTCGAGATTCGGATCGTCCGTCCGCCGAATGTACGTCAGCGTCGTCACCATCTCATCCGCCGCATTCAACTCGATCCGCATCACAATCGAACTCTCATCCGATCGCCGCGGATCACGGTTCAACGCATACTCCAACCCGTTGTCCATCCCGTCCCCATCATCATCATCTGTAAAGAAAATCTCAAACGGCCTCGCATCCGGCCCGAACGTCCTCGACCGCCACGCAATCGATATCGGATCGTTCGTCACCGTGATCGTAATGTTCTTCCGGTCTTCTAGCAACCCGTCGGATGCCGTGAACCCAACCGTGTAATCCCCCACCTGCGTCGCCGTCGGCGCCCACCGCAGCGCACTCACCCCCTCATTCACCTTCGTGAACGTCGCACCCGTCGGCAGCGAAGACGCCGTGATCGTCAGCGCATCCGCATCAGGATCATCCGCCAGCACCAGCATCTCAAACGTCGCCCCAGCCGCAAATATCCGGTTCCCAGGATCAATCATCCGCGGCTTCCGGTTCGCCAGCACCACATCCTCAAACACCACCGTATAAGCATGCCCAGCCACATTGCCCGAATCAAAAATGTTCAGATAGTAGTTATATCGCTGCGCCCCCGGAATGTACGTCTTCGACAGCCACCCGTTCGTCGGCGGCAGGCTCTTCCCATCCGCCCTCGTCACCGACACAATCTTCCGCCTCCCGCCATTCGGATCCGCCTTCTTCACATACAGCGACCCCACCGCCCCCGGATTCGTCACCACATGCGTACTCCCAGACCCACTCACCGCAGACCCACCGGAAACATCGCTCACCTCCGTCTCCACCCCGCTCGACTCCCATGCCTTCAACTCCGTCTTCGCAGAAGACGTGTACGCCAGAAAATCCCGCACCGTGTCCCGTCCCGGCAGATCCACCAGCACATCATTCACCATCAGTCGCGCATTCACCTTCTCAATCAGTGATGTCAGCCGCCCGCCTAAATCATCCGCATGCGAAAAACTCGCGTTGAACTCAATGAACCTCCCATAAAGGCTGCTCGTCATCACCCATCGCCCCGTCTTCGTCGTCCCCCCAGGTATCGTCCCGAAATCCGCCAGCAGCGTCGGCGCAGCAGGCTGATCATCAATCGTACACCCATGCAGCCGGAACGCGATCAGCAAACCCTGCGAATTCTCCACGATCTTCGGCTGACTCGAATCAATCTTCAATTTCGTCGCCGGCCCATACCCAGTGTTCTTGATCCGCACCCCCAGCGAAAACGGCTCCGGTTCCTCAATGAACGCCGTGAAAGGATCATCCCCATTCACCTCCGACGGCAGAAAATAATCCAGCGTCAGCCGCGGCATAGGCTTCACCGAAATCGTGTCCGGAGCCACCGTCACCTTCTCCGGACTACCACCCACCTTGTAACTCACATCCGCCCCCACCAGATACCTCACCCCCCCCGGCCGCGATCCCCCAGCCCCAGCACTCGGAATGATCAGCCACTTGATCGACGCCGCCGACCCCGACGCAATCGACGACGGTATGCTGCTCCCATCCTGCAGCCGGATGAAAAACTGCGCCGCCAGATTGTTCGGATCACTCGTCGCAATCACAGGGTCACCGGCCTCATCCGCAAAATTCACCGTCACCGTCAGATCAGTCAGCCCAGTCTCCGGTAACCCGTTCGTGATCGTCATCCGCGCCTCGAACGCCTCGCGCTCGAACGTAAGCTCCTGCTCAATCTGAATCTTCACCCGCGCACACACATCCTGCGCACCCAGCCGCTCCAGCGGCCCGGCAAACAGAACAATCACGGGAAGCAGCAATCGCTGAATCGCTTTCATAAGTTGGTTCATTTTGAATGTTCTCTCAGTAACCCCAGCCATCACGGTCCCCTGTCCTGATGATCGGTGGCGTCTTGAACTCGCCTTCACTCTTCCCAGGCCCCTTCGCCTTGCAGCCAACCGCCGGCCCGGAAGCAGCCCCCTTCTTCTTACTGAAGTCATAACACGCCTTCAGCAGCTCCACCTTGCACGTCCCGTCCCCCACCTTGCAACCCGCCGCCACACACACCTTCGGTGCCGGGAACCCACCCGGACCATTCCCGTTCCGCCCGTTGCAGAGATCAGCATCCGCCGCCAGCTCGCAACCCGCACCCTTCGCCTTGCTAGAACCCAGCGAACCACCGCACTTCACCCCGCACTCGCAGAAATCGAGCGACGTGTAAACCTTGCAAACCCCGCCTCCCGGAGGAATCGGCACACTCACCTTCGCACGCAATCCGTCCGGATCGAACTTCGTCAGCGGATTGTTCTGCGCATACAGGAAATGATTGTGCTCATCCCGCACCGGATCCCGGCTCAGGAAGCGCCCCGTCGCAGGATCATAGTACCGGTGCCAGTTGTAATGCAGTCCCGTCTCCGCATCAAAATACTGCCCAGGCAGCCGCAGATTGTTCTCCACCGTCGCCACCGTCACCGTCGCCGCCCCGAACACATCGTAACTCGCCTTCCACACCACCAACCCATCACTGTCCACCATCACACACGGTGTACCCAGCTTGTCGAACCCGTACCAGTAATACGCAGGCCCCACCTTCTTCCACAGCGCCCGCTGCCCGTACTCCGACGCCGGATCATACCCGTAACTCGCCACCTCGTTCCCAGCCGCATCAAACTCAGCCTCAATCCCGTCGTCACTCGGACTGAAATACGTCGTCACCCCACCCACCGTCTTCGCTAGCCGCCGCCCGAACGGATCATAACGATAACTCACCGTCCCCGCCGGAGTCACCACCGTCGTCAGTAATCCCTGCGCATCATACGTGTACCCCTGAGCACCCCCGCCTCCACTCCGACTCGTCCGGTTCCCCCGGGCATCATACCCGAACACCGATCCACCAGCCGTCTCCAGCTCGTCGTCATCATTGTACACCCACAACCCAGGCACTCCCGTCCGCGAGGTCCGGTTCCCACGCCCGTCATACGTGAACGCCGTCCCGCCCGCCATCGTCAGTCGTCCCGACGCATCAAACCCGAAGCTCTCCGTCACGCCATCCATCACCCGCTCCTGCACCTGATCCAGTCCATCAAACGCCTCCGTCCACGCATACACCGCCGTCCCGTCCGCCTTGCGCATCGTCATCCCAGTCGGCCTCAGCAGCGGATCATAACTGAATGTCTGCGTCACCCCTCCCGGCAGCGTGATCGCACCAACCCGCCCGCCATACCGGCTCCCGTACGTGATCTGACCAACCCCCGGCAGCTCAATCGACTCCAGCCTCCCACCCGCATCATAACGGTACCCAATCACCGTCCCCGCTGCATTCGTGTGCGTCGCCACTCTGTCGTCAGCATTGTACGTCCAGCTCTGCGTCTTCGTAAACGCTCCGTAGTTCACCGCCTCCGACGTCTTCCGCCCCTTCGCATCGTACCCGTACACCGCACTCGACCCCGGCATCGTATAACCAGTAATCCGGCCGTCGGCATCATAACTGAACGTCACCGCCTTCTGCACCACCGCAGGCGTCGCTCCCGCAGCATACTCATAACTCGTCGCACGCCCACCCGCGTCATACCCGATCTCTTCCACGTCCCCGTTCGCCTCGATCGTCCGCTCCCGCTTGCCGGCATCCGTGTACTCAAACCGCCGCACCCGGCCTTCCGGCGAGGTCTCGCTCACTCTCAACCCGTCATCACTGTACCCATACTCCCAGACTTTCCCATCCGGCGAGGTGTATGTCGTCAGCCGGTCAAACCGATTGTACCCGAACACCTCCACAAGGCCTCCCGCACTCTCCGCACGCGTCATCCGCCCAAGCGCATCATAGCCAAAACTCTGACTGCGCCCTTCAGTGTCCGTGATCGCCACCACATTCCCCCTCGTGTCGATCTCATGAATCGTCGTCCGCAGCTTCGTCCCGCCCACCCAGTCGGTCGTCGTCACCTTCCGGGTCGCATACTCGTAATCAAGCTTCCTCGTGAACGTCGGATACACAATCTCCGCCGGACGCGCCCCTTCAGGATCAGTGTCCTTATAGCGGTACTCGATCACCTCACCCGATGGATTCGTGACCTTCCAAAGCCGCCCGAAATCATCGTAACTGTTCACCGTCACCCGCCCCGCCGCATCCCGCTGCTCGGTGATGCGCCCGTCCGGCCCGTACTTGATCCGGCTCGTCTCGGTCCCGAACACGTCCTTCGTCCGCGACGGCAGATTCTCAATGTTATAGTAAGTCTCCGATCTCCCGCCAGCCGCATCAATCGTCGCCGTCACATTGTTGAACGCATCATACTCGAACTGCCACCGGTTCCCCAGCGCGTCCTGCCGGCTCTTCATCCGCCCGCTCGCATCATAGACATACTGCAGGGCACGGTTGTCAGGATCCACCACCCTCGTCGCATACCCGTTCGCATCGTGATCCTCATACCGGGTCACCTTCCCAACCTCGTCCGTCCTCGTCGCAATCCGCCCGTCCGCATCATACGTGTAACTCCGCTCCGTCGTCCCCATCCCGTCACCCGTCGTCATCCTCTCGGTCGCCAGCTTGCCCGCACCATTGTACGCAAACACCGTCACCCGCTGCTCCGGCAATCCCGCCGCTTCCGTCAGCTGCAGCAGATTGCCCGCCGCATCCCGCTGATACAGCGTGATCACTCCCGCCGGATCCACCGCCTTGCTCAGCAGTCGCGTCACAGGATCGTACTCGTACGACTGCACCGACCCGTCCGGCATGCTCACCCGCCGGATCGCCCCATTCTCATCATACTCCTGCACCACCTCGGAACCGTCACCGTACCGCAGGGTCTCCATCCGGTCGACCAGCGTCACCTCCCGCACCAGCTGCCCGTTCAGCTTCGCCAGCCGGATGTTCCCGTCACTGTCATACCAGCGCTCCCGCAGGAACCCGCTCGTGAACTGCTCGCCAAGGTAATACTCGCGCCGCAGCTTGTCATAATCATAACTGAACAGCCGCCCATTCCCCTCCTCGTCCAGCAAGGACAGCGCATGCCCCGCACCATCATACGCCAGCCGGTGCGTCAGCCCCGTCGCATCCACATAGCGGTCCATCCGGCCACTCCCATCATAGAAATACCGCGTCACCGCCCCTTCACTGTCAGTCACCGTCGACAGCAGGTTCCCATCGTACCCATAACTCACCGTCCTCCCATGCACGTCCGTCACCCCCGTCAGGTGACCGCCACTCCACGTGAACGTCAGGAACGGGGTCCCATCCGCAGCCCCCAGACCGCTCACCTTCCCGTCCGCATCATACAGATACACCAGCAGCGTCGTCGCATCCCGACCCGACTTCTCCAGCCGCCCATTCTCATTGAACTCCCGCCAGTTGCCATTCGCAGCATTCAGCTTCCAGCCCGCCGACACCCGGCGAATCCGGTCACGCCCGTTGCTGAACTCCAGCCGCGTCGTGTCCACCGGCGAAAACGTGCTGCCAAGATGCTTCAACTCCGAAGGCCCGGTCCCGTCCGTCCTGATCACCAACCCGGCATCCACATGCTCGAAATTCCACCGGTTGTCCCGGTAAAACCGCCGCACCCGATTCACCACATTCCCACTCCCGGGAACCAGCGTCTCCAGATCCAGCGCCTCGTCCTCAAACTGCCGCGTCACATAGTTCACCCAGCACCCGATCGGATTCCGGTTCTTACAGTCAAAGAAGTCAGGGAAACACCCGTCGGAACTCCCCTTGATCGATCCTCCCCAACTCCCCCATCCCGGTCCACCACCGCCAGTCCCAACAATCCCACCCGGACCGTAATAATACCCACCCGACGAACCACTCGGTCCACCCGACCCCCCACAATTCCCATACGCATAGTTCGCGCAGACCGTCCCGCTGCTCGTCACTTCATCACCCCACGGACACTTGTGCTTGTACGTGTAGTTGAAGCACGCCGTGTACCGGATGCAGTCGCCACTCGCCCCCGCACGCACCGACTTCTCCACCCTCACCGCCCGGCCCGCATCCCCACCAGCCTCCGGCCCGCACACAATCCCCGGGAACGACTTCTTGCTAGTCACCTTGTACGGCACCACAATCGTCGTCCGCGCATCAATACTCGTCGGAATCGTGTCCAGCAGCTCGAATTGATTGTACTCATCACTCACCGGCGGCACAAACGTGAAACTGTTTGCCCGGATCAGCCCGTGGTTCGTAAACGCAAACTCACCGTAGAACACACTCCCCGCACACATCGCCGGCAGATTCAGAATCGGGGGATTCACCGTCACCACAGGCGCAGGCACATTCGTCTCAAACGTCGCCTCCAGCAGAATCTCATACCGGTCCTCAATCGTGATCGGCACCACATCCCACTCAATCGTCACAAACCGGTTCGGTATCAGCACCGTCTCACTCAGCGTCACCCCCGGCCGGATCAGCAACCGCCCCGTCCGGCTGTCGTGCCCGTCCGCCGTCACCCGGTACTTGTACCGCCCCACCGGCAGCGCCGGCTCGCCGCCCACCCGGAAATCCGCCTCACCATACCCGTCCGTCGTCACACTCCTCACAAAACTCGGCACATCCTCGCTCTGCAGCTGAATCGTCGCACCCAGTACCCCCTGATACAGCGGATCAGGATGCTGCGCATTCCCCGGAGCCACATACCGCGGATTCGGCGTCAGCGTCAGCAGATCCACCACCTTGAATATCGCATTCCCAGTGCCCGACGCAGTAATCACCACCCGCACCGGAATGCTCACATCACTGTAATTCGCCGCCTTGAACCGGATATCAAAGAAGTAGTCTCCCGGCGCCGTGTCACCAGGCGGCTGCACATTCAGCGTCACCGGCAGTTCCTCACCCACCGGAATCTCCGCCGTCAGCGGAGCCACCGCCAGATTCGCCCACGCCGGCGGCGGCAATTCCGCCGCTCCATCAATCCTCACCAACGCCAGCTGCACATTCCGCAACGGCACCACCCCGACACTCCGGATCCGGAAGGTCTCCGACTCCGCACCACCCGGATTCACCCCCGTATCGATCACATTCGGCGTGAACGTCGCCGCCGCCGTCGCCGCCGTCAGCGCATACTCCACCGCCAAAGTCGCCCAGCCACCCGCATTCTCATCACTCACCAGCCGCAGCCGGAAACTGCCCGTCGCCGCAGCCGTGCTGTCCCCGATGAACGTGAACGGTAGCGACGTGCTCTCTCCGCTCCCTAGCGATGCCCGCGCATCCAGTGTCAGACTGATCCCCGCCGGCACCACCCCGTCAGGCTCAAGCCGCAGATTCGTCGCCGTCGTTCCTTCCCCGGCCCGCACCACCGGCACTATCCGCTGCGTGTAATTCCGCGGCACCCGGATCGACGCAGAACCAGGCTCCATCGTCACCCGGCTGATCACAAACGACGCCTGCGCCGTCTTCAGCAGCAGGTCAGGATGCGACACCCACACGCTGTAACGCCCGGACTCCGTCGCCAGTGGCTGAAACCGGAAACTGAAACTCCCCGTGTCATCCGTCGTCACCTGATTCACACGCTCAAACCCGCCAGAAGAAATCCCCAGCCGCAGCGCCACATTCGGAACCGGTACCGTCCCGCCCGGACTCGCCACCGCCCTCCCCGTGATCACCACCGGCTGATCACCATTCGACACCGCAGGCAACGCATTCACAATCACCCCGTCGTAACTCACCTCCGTCAGCGACGCCACCTCACGCGCACTCGTCCCCGGAGACGTCACCTGCTCCGGTCGCCCATACCGATAGTACGCCCGGTCAATCTCGACCTGCACCGTCAGCTGCGCCGCTCCAGTCTCAGGAACCGGAATCTCGATCGCATCCGACAGAAACTCCCCGCCCGGCGCCATCCGCAGCACACTCGTCCCATCCGCCACCGTCACCACACTCGGCCCCACATTGATCCGCAACTGCCTGCCCGAAAGCACGTTCCCGTTAGGATCAATCAGCCTCACCCGCAAATCAGGCGAATCTGCCCCGCCACTGCTCTTCGCAGACACCACTTCCACCGTCTCACTCGACGTGTTCCGCACCCTGAACTGAAAACTCCCATTTCCACCTCGCGTGAACCTTCCGGGAATCACTTCCGCAGCAAGCCCCCCGTCCGCCACCGCCACCGTCCCGCTTCCCAGATAACGCAGCAGCGCTCCCTCCTCAGGCCTCGACTCAATCCGCAACGCCACCGGTGCCGTCGCTCCCGTCAGACTCGCATACCCGCCCACCACCACCCCGACCTCGCGAGTCTCCAATGGAGCCAGACTGAATGCCTCCGACTGATGCACCTGCCCGGCCAGCGTGATCTTCGCCAGCGCATTCGACAGGGTCTCCGTCTCCGATAGATTCCGCACACTCACCCGCAGCCGACTGACAAGCCCGCGCCGCACCGTCTGATCCGGCACCAGCGCATA
>JAIXVE010000020.1 GCA_027483175.1 Verrucomicrobiaceae bacterium
CCGGCATCTCTAACAGCAACTGACTGTGCAACCCGCCCTCCCCGCTCTCCCGCTGCGGCGCAGGCACCGGTGAAATCAGCACGTCCAGCTGATGATTCAGCAATCGCGGCAGCAACGCCCGCAACTCCCCAGCCTCCACCATCACCCGGTCCGCCTCAGACATCACCACCGGCTCAATGAACACATACTGCAGGTTCTTCGACAGAATACTCACCGCCCCCACCCGCACACTCCGCCCTCCTCCCCCGCGCTGATCCGCCAGGTGCTGCAGCATCTCCCCACCCAGATCAAAAATCCGCTGCGCATAGTCAAAGACCACCCGCCCAGTCTCCGTCAGCTCCATCCGCCGCGCCACCCGCAGAAACAACGGCCGCCCCACAGATTCCTCCAGCGCCCGAATCTGCGTGCTCACCGCCGACTGCGCCACCCGCATCTCCCCAGCCGCTCGCGTCACCCCTCCCCTCCGGGCCACCATCCAGAACGCATGCAGATGCAGATAATTCAGTCGCTCTATCATTCTTAAAAACAGAACGCATACTTCATTTTTATCTGTTGGATAGCACGAACTTTCTCCGCCATGACTTTTCTCATGAGCCTCCTCACTTATCCAGCCACCACTCCCACTCCCGCCTCGCCTCCCTCCGCCGAATCCCTCATCGAGGCCTGCCTCGCCGCCCTCGCCCCGGACCTCTCAGGCCGCTGGCAGCACGCCATCGCCCTCCCCGGCAACCACCTCGCGTCCGCTAAATTCACCATGATCGACGCCGCCTCCCCTCTCGCCCCAGCCACCGCAGCCGCCGCCTCCGGCGAAATCCTCTGGCTCTCCCCTCGCCCCGCTCACGATGTCTTCGGCGCCCTCGGCAACCAGCCCGAAGGCGCTCAATGGACCTGCGGCCCCGGTGCCCTCATCCACCACAAGGGCCGCTCCGCATGGTTCGCCCTCCCCACCTCCATCCCCTGCTCCCTCCCCACCCCCCACCGCATCCCATGGCTCGCCTGCATCCTCGCAGGCCACCTCCTCCACCTCCCTCCCACCGCCTTCCAGCAATGGATCATCCAGAACGCCTGACTCCTCCACCCATCCACCCTTCCCCCCAATTCCCATGAAAACCCACCACATCACCCTCATCCCCGGCGACGGCATCGGACCAGAAGTCATCAACGCCACCAGACGCCTCATCGACGCCGCCGGCGTCCGCATCGCATGGGACGAGGTCCACGCAGGTGCCTCCGTCTTCCGCAAAGGCATCGCCTCAGGCGTCCCACGCGATACCATCGACTCCATCTCCCGCACCCGGCTCGCCCTCAAAGGCCCGCTCGAAACACCCGTCGGCTTCGGCGAAAAAAGCGCCAACGTCACGCTCCGCAAACTCTTCGAAACCTACGGCAACATCCGCCCGGTCCGCATGCTCGAAGGGGTCCCCACCGCCTACTCCGGCCGCCCCATCGACCTCGTCATCGTCCGCGAAAACGTCGAAGACCTCTACGCCGGCATCGAACACCAGCAAACCCCCGGCGTCGCCCAGTGCCTCAAGCTCATCTCACGCAAAGGCTGCGAGAAAATCGTCCGCCTCGCCTTCGAAGTCGCCCGCGCCCAGGGCCGCAAATCCGTCGCCTGCGCCACCAAGGCTAACATCATGAAACTCACCGAAGGGCTCCTCAAACGCACCTTCGAAGACCTCGCCCCCGATTACCCGGAAATCGAATCATGGCACATCATCGTCGATAACTGCGCCCACCAGCTCGTCAAAAAACCGGAACAGTTCGATGTCATCGTCACCACTAACATGAACGGCGACATCCTCTCGGACCTCACCTCCGCCCTCATCGGCGGTCTCGGCTTCGCAGGCTCCGCTAACCTCGGCACCGATGTCGCCATCTTCGAAGCCGTCCACGGCTCCGCACCCAAATACGCCGGCAAAGACGTCATCAACCCCACCGCCATGATCTTCTCAGGCCTCATGATGCTCCGCCACATCGGCGAATTCGACGCCGCCGCCACCATCGAAAACGCCATCGCCGTCACCCTAGCAGAAGGCCGCTCCGTCCCCCGCGACGTCGTCGGCGACGCCCGCGCCGCCGGCACCCGCGCCTACACCGACGCCATCATCGCCAACTTCGGCCGCCAACCCGAAAACCTCCCGCCCCGCCAGCACCGCCCCATCCACATGCCCACCTTCAACCCGGACCCCGTCTCCGTCCGGCCCGCCTCCCGCTCAACCGTCGGCTTCGACCTCTTCACCGAATTCGGCGGCCAACCCGAAACCCTCGGCCCCATCCTCGAAAACGCCGCCGCAGGCCTCGGCTGCCGTCTCAAAATGATCTCCAGCCGCGGCACCAAGGTCTACCCACCCACCGGTGCCATGACCGACTACGTCGACCAGTGGCGCTGCCGCTTCACCCTCGACTCCCCCGCCGACGACCTCAACCTCTCCCTCCTCTCACGCCTCCTCGCCGCCGTCGAAGCCGCCGGCGTCCGCTGGATGCACTTCGAAAAACTCCAGCACTTCGACGGCGCCCCAGGCTACACCAAGGCCCAGGGCGAAGACTGATCCCACCACTCCCACCCGGAGGGGCAGCGCCGCCTGCCCCTCCGGACTCCCACCACCCCGCGGCTTGCGCATCGCCCCACCCAGCGTAATGAACACCTAGTGTCATTACCTCCTCCCAGCCAGCACGGCGACATCTGGGTCGCCTTCCTCAGCATCCTGCTCGAGGGCATCCCCTTCATCCTCATCGGCTCGCTCGTCTCCGGCCTCATCGACGCCTTCCTCCCGGCTCGCGTCATGGACCGTCTCCTCCCCAAACGAGGCCTCCCAGCCATCCTCGCCAGCGGCCTCCTCGGCATCATCTTCCCAGTCTGCGAATGCGCCATCGTCCCAGTCATCCGCCGCCTCGTCCAAAAGGGCCTCCCCCTCGGCTGCGCCATGACCTACATGCTCGCCGCTCCCATCGTTAACCCCATCGTCGCTCTCAGCACCTACTCCGCCTTCCAGGGCCGCGACGCTGGCATGATGACCTCC
This sequence comes from Verrucomicrobiaceae bacterium, assembly GCA_027483175.1. Lineage (GTDB taxonomy): Bacteria > Verrucomicrobiota > Verrucomicrobiia > Verrucomicrobiales > V1-33 > V1-33. The sequence goes on from JAIXVE010000020.1 coordinate 3,024, forward strand.
GCCCGCGTCCTCCTCGGCTACTCCATCGCCGTCCTCGCAGGCATCGTCCTATCCAAATTCGGAGCCGCCCGTCTCCTCCAGCCCCGCGTCCTCGCCGGCATCGCCTCACCTGAATCCTCAGCCGCCGCCGCCGACTCCCCTCAGTCCCCCGGCGACGGCATCGTCCGTGCCCTCCGCACCGCCCAGCAGGACTTCATGGACACAGTCCTCTACTTCGTCATCGGCGTCGGCATCGCCTCCGTCGCCCAGACCCAGCTCTTCTACCGCGAAGGTCTCCAGGCCTCCATCCAGAACATCGCCGCCAATCACTGGCTCGCCGCTCCAGTCCTCATGCTCGCGGCCTTCATCCTCAGTCTCTGCAGCACCACCGACGCCTTCATCATCGCCGCCGACTCCCTCTTCGCAGCTTCCGCCAAACTCGCCTTCCTCGTCTTCGGCCCCATGTTCGACATGAAGCTCATCTTCCTCTACTCCACCGTCCTCAAACCTAAAGTCATCTTCTGGCTCGCCCTCGGCCTCTTCCTCGCCGTCTACCTCGCCACCATGGCCATCGAACCCGCCCTCTCCTCTCCGATGCCCCGCCCATGAAGACGCCCCAACCTCCACACAGCCACGCCTCCTGCTCCCACGGCTGCTCCCACGATCACAAACACGATCACAAACACGATCACCACGATCACCACGACCACGCCCACACACCCACCCCCGCCACCGCCGCCACGGATTCCCCCGAATCCTCCGACGACAGCGCATGGAACCAGCAATTCCTCCTCTTCCTCGAAATGCTGGTCCTCATCATGATCGCCGCCGTCATCGCCTACTTCATCGCCAGCGGCCGCATCGACGGAGCCGCCCCCAACATGCCCTACCTCCAGGGCTACTTCAAAATCCTCGCCCTCATCGGCGGCCTCGCCCTCGCCGTCATGGGCATCTTCAATTTCCTCATGCGCCGCCGCGCCGTCGGCTGCTCCCACGATCACGATCACCACGACCACGATCACTCCCACTCCCACTCCGCTGACTGCAGCCACTCCCACGATCACGATCACTCTAGCTGCACCCACGACCACTCCCACCAGAAGGACGCCGCCACCTGCTGCTCGCACGATCACTCCCACGACCACAGCACCGAAACCGCCGCCCACGCCCACCACCACCACGGCAGCCCCATGGGCCGCGCCGCCGCCCTCCTCTTCCTCTCAGGCTCCATCACCGCCGCCGCCGTCCTCACCCCGGACGAATTCTCCCCGCGCTACATGGAGCAGAAAGCCCGCGCCCTCATGGGCCGCAGCAACGGCGCAGCTCCCGAAAGCGCCGCCCCAGTCCCCGCCAAGGCCCTCGCCGACGCCACCGCCACCGGCTCCGGCCTGACTCTAGCACTCGTCGAAAAATACCAGCCCCGAAACAAGGACGGCAACTTCGAACTCGGCGTCATGCAGCTCTACTACAGCGGCTCCGACGAAGAATACGCCCGCGTCATGAAGGACCAACCCGTCGAAACCATCGGCCAGGTCGTCAAAGACGAAGTCGTCCCCGGCGCCAACAGACTCCGCGTCTTCGTCCTCCAGGTCACCTGCTGCGCCGCCGACGCCCGCCCCTACTCCATCCCCGTCGTCTTCGACGGCCCTCTCCCGGAATACCAGGAAATGGGCTGGTACAAAATCACCGGCACCGTCAACTACGCCGACGAACGCGGCGTCCGCACCGCCGTCCTCAAAGCCTCCTCCATCACCCCTTCCCTCAGACCCAAAGACCAGCGCGCCACGTTCTAATCACTCACAAAGTGACCCAGGCATCCTGCCAGTGACATGCGACCCTAGCAAGGCCGTCCTGGCCCCGTCTCAACCCCACCTTTCACCTCACACCAGAGGCGCTTCGTGCAGCCGGAACGCCTGGTGCACCACCCGGATCGCATTCTCCTGGCTCTTCTCGTCCACGATCACCGCAATCTTGATCTCGGACGTCGAAATCATGTCAATGTTGATCCCCGCATCCCCCAGCGCCTTGAACATCGTCGCCGCCACCCCGCTGTGACTCCGCATCCCGATCCCCACCGCTGACACTTTCGCAATCCCGTCCGTCGCCAGAATCTCCACCCGCTCGCCAATCCCCCGCACCGCCTCCTCCAGCACCTCCCGCGCCTTCTTCAGATCGTTCTTGTGCAGCGTGAACGAGATCCGCGCCTCCCCGTCCCGCCCCGTATTCTGCACAATCATGTCAATGTTCAGATGCGCCGACCCAATCGCCGAAAACACCCGCGCCGCATTCCCAGGCCGGTCCGGCAACGCTGCGATCGTGATCTTGGCCTGGTCCTTCTCAAGACTGACCCCGCGGATGACAACTGATTCCATGTTCATGGTTTCCCGAGTGACAAGGGTTCCGGGGTTCTGGTTCATGCTGTTTCGCACCTCGAACGGGACCCCGTACTTGTTCGCAAATTCCACACTGCGGCTCTGCATCACCTTGCTGCCGCTGCTCGCCATCTCCAGCATCTCCTCATAACTGATCACCGGAATCTTCCGCGCATCCGGCACCAATCTCGGATCAGCCGTGTAAACACCATCCACATCCGTGTAAATCTGACACACATCCGCCTTGATCGCCGCCGCCAGCGCAATCGCCGTCAGATCACTACCCCCGCGCCCCAGCGTCGTGATCCGCCCGCCGCTCGTCACCCCCTGAAACCCGGCCACCACCACCACGTGCCCCTCATCCAGCAGCCGGTTCACTTCGTCCGGCGAAATACTGCTGATCCGCGCCTTCGTATGCACGCCATCCGTCACAATCCCCGCCTGCGCCCCCGTACACGACGCCGCCTTCCCGCCCATCGCCTGAATCGCCATCGCCGTCAGCGCAATCGTCGTCTGCTCCCCAGTCGCCAGCAGCACGTCCATCTCCCGCTCCAGCGGCTCCTCACTCACCTCCCGCGCCAGCCGGATCAGATTGTCCGTCACCCCGCTCATCGCAGACACCACCACCACCACTCGGTTCCCCGCCCGCTGGGTCTCCAGCACGCGGCGCGCAACATTCTTGATGCGCTCCGGATTGCCGACGGATGTCCCGCCGTATTTCTGCACGATTGTCGCCATGTGGGGAAGGAGCGGGATGGGTAAACGGTTGTTTCCTCCCGGCAAGTGCCAATCACACCGTTTCCACTCCAAGCGCTCAGCTCATCAGCGCCGCAAACAGCTCCCGCTCCGCCGCCACCGCCCGACTCAGCGTCGCCGCCGGCTCCCGCAGCGCCGCATCCAGCGTCTCCCGCGTCGCCGCCGCAATCAATCCGTGAAAACACGCCGCCAAATCCCCTCGCGCCTCCTCATCCACCAACCCGCCCGCCGCCACCACCGGCCTCCCAAACCGCCGCGCCAGCGCCGCCACCCCCGCAGGTCCCTTCCCATGCAGGGTCTGCGCATCAAGGCATCCCTCCCCGGTAATCACCAGATCCGCCCCACGCACCGCCGCCGTCAGCTCCGTCACCTCCGCAATCAGATCAAACCCAGGCCGCACCTCCGCCCCGCAGAACGCCATCAGCCCGAACCCCAACCCTCCCGCCGCTCCAGAACCCGCACGCCCCCGCATCTCCACCCCCAAGGTCGCCTCCACCACATCCGCCAATCGCCCCAATCCAGCCTCAAACGCCTCCATCCGCTCCAGCCGCACGCCCTTCTGCGGCCCATACACCCGCGTCGCACCCTGCGCACCCAGCAGCGGATTCGTCACATCACACGCCGCCGTCACCCGCGGCCATCCCGACCGGTCAGGCACCTCCATCCGCTCAATCATCCCCAGATTCGCCGGCACAGGCTCCAGCTCCACACC
>JAIXVE010000119.1 GCA_027483175.1 Verrucomicrobiaceae bacterium
CGGAAATAGCGCGCCGCCGCAAGCGGAGACGTGCCCCCAGTTCCCAGCGCCGGAGCCGCTCCCGGCGGCAGCGTTGCGGCCGCAATCAGTTGCGGCAACCCTGCGAGAATCGCATCAAACTCCTGCTGCTGCTCAAAAGTCAGCGCAGCCTTGCCTGGCTCCGTCGCCCCGATCGGTGCCGTCACCACCCGCGTCGAAAGGGCCGTGCAGCGCACACCTGTCGCCATCGGAAGATCTGCAAACCCCTCGAACGTCACCCGCGGAAATGCCGCCGCCGCCACCGCCACCCACGGATTCGCGCCACCCACCAGCAACCGAACGTGCGTCCCCGGTGACTCTGACACCTCAATCGTCAACGGCAGCAGCACCGTGCCTCCCGCCGCCGGTGGCGAAGCCCCCGCCGCCACCCCTGCCGGATTCCCTTCTTCTTCAGCCCCCACCACCGTGCCCGCTAGCTCCAGCGGCCACCTAACTGTATCGCTCTGCGCATAAACCGCCGTCCCCGGAACACCCGCAAACGTCATCCCGCCCGACCCATCCGGAACCTCAAGGCAGTAAATCTGCCCCGGCCGCGCCGGAACCTGAATCAGATACCGGCCACCTTCTTTGATCACCGTGGCAGCAAAAGGAACCTCAGCAATCACCGGCACAGGATCGCCAGCAATCACCGGCACAGCAGCCACCAGACCGGCACAAATGCCTCGGGAGTAAGCAGGGGGGGGGGGCAAGGAATAACATCGAATTTGTAACAGTTATCACAACCACACGCCGTCGGCAAGCCACAAATTCAAAATCCTTACTTCATTAATTTCTAACATCACTCTCACCGCCTCCTGTACCGCCGCCACTCCCACCAAATGTGCAGGTCGCCAAATTATGCACAAACCCTCCCGGCGTCAGCCCCGTCACCTGCGCCACCATGATCGTTAGTATCGCATGACCCGCAATATTGAACGGCACCCCCAAAGAAGCAAATCCGCACTCCGCCGCGTCATCTGCAGCACAAACCGATCCTGGTCCCCCGACACACGCTCAGCCTCCACCACCCCTCCTCGCCCCCCTCCACCGCCACTTCCTTCGCCCCCTCCGAACCAGCTCCTCCGCCCTCTCCCAACAAGCCTTTCCCACTTCTCACTTCCCACTTCTCACTTCCCCCCTCTCCCCCCAAGCCCACTTTTACTATTCACTATTTTCAATTTTCAATTTCCAACCCCCGCCCCCGCACCGTCTGCTCTCGCGGCATGCACTACTTCATCACCGGCACCAGCACCGACGCAGGCAAAACCTACGTCACCTGCCTCCTCCTCCGCGCCCTCACGGCTCAAGGCACCCGCGCCGTCGGCTTCAAACCAGTCACCTGCGGCGGCCGCGAAGACGCCGTCGCCCTCCGCGACGCCGGCACCCCCGGCCCCGACCTCGACCTCATCAACCCGGTCGCCTACCGCCAGCCCCTCGCGCCCATGGCCGCCGCCCTCCTCGAAAACCAACCCTTCGACGACGCCCCCATCCTCTCCGCGTGGACCGAACTCACCGCCCAATACGACCGCGTCCTCGTCGAAGGAGCCGGCGGCTGGGAAGTCCCTCTCTCCAAAGGCCGCACCATGGCCGACCTCGCCGCCCTCCTCAATCTCCCCGTCATCGTCGTCGCCGACAACCGCCTCGGCACCCTCAACCACACCATCCTCACCGTCCGCTCCATCCAGCACCGCGGCCTCTCCTGCGCAGGCATCATCCTCAACCACCCCGCAGACTCCCGCGACCTCGCCTCCATCTCCAACGCCCTCATCCTCCAATCCATGCTCGATGTCCCCATCCTCGCCGAAATCATGCACGGCGAAACCGACCTCGCATGGCCCTCCCTCGTCTGAGCCCCGCTCCTGACCCCTCCCAAACCACCCTCCGGGAAATCGTTGCAGCCCCAGCCGGAAGGTGCATAATCGCGGCCCGGCATCCCGGAATTCGGCAGGCCTCTCCTGCCACCACTCCCGCCCCCCTCTCTCCCACCGTCCTACCACATGTCCACCGCTGAAGCCGCCTCCGCCCCGCGAGAACTCGACGCCGGAATGATGATCCGGAGAGCGCTCTTCCTCCTCCTTCTCGTCGGCGTCACCTACTACTACCTCGGTGTCGACTTCCGCGGCCTCTCCCACGCCAAAGGCATGGACCAGGCCCAGATCGCTCGCCAGATGGCCTCCGATAAACACTACACCACTCTCGTCATCCGCCCGCTCGCCTACGCCCAGGTCGACCGCCAGATGAAACTCAACGAGGGCCCCAGCGCCGCCCCATCCTTCATGGACGGCATCCCCGACACCTATCACGCCCCCCTCAACCCCATCCTCAATTCCATCGCCCTCGGGATGTTCCCCAGCACATGGGAGTTCGGCGAAAAACAGGTCCTCTACACCCCGGACCTCATCATCAGCGGAGTCTCCATGCTCCTCCTCCTCGCCTCCATCGGCGTCAGCTACCTCCTCATCTCCCGCATCTTCGACGCCCGCATCGGCGGCGTCACCGCCCTCCTCCTCCTCCTCTGCGAACTCCTCTGGCGCTTCTCCCAGAGCGGCCTCCCGCAGATGCTCATGCTCTTCCTCTTCTCCTTCGCCACCTACTTCCTCTACAAGGCCATCGAAAGCGCAGCCGCTGGCCGACCCGTCTTCCTCTGGATGGCCCTCACCGGTGCCTTCTTCGGCCTCCTCGCCATGACCCACTGGCTCGCCGTCTGGCCCTTCCTCGGCCTCGTCCTCTTTGCCGCCTTCTATTTCCAGCCCCGCGGCCTCCAACTCCTCGTCCTCCTCGGCGTCTTCGGCCTCATCACCGTCTGGTGGCCTCTCTTCAATAACCTCCGCTACACCGGCAACCCCCTCGGCGCTGGCCTCTACCTCTTCTATTCAGGCCTCGGCGGCACCTCCGACGAACTCACCCTCATGCGCGATCTCGAGCAGACCACCGGGGGACTCAACTTCGACGGCTTCATCTCCAAAATGGTCGGCAACTCCGTCGCCCAGCTCGGCGACATCTACAACTACATGGGCGGCATCATCGCCGCCCCACTCTTCTTCCTCGCTCTCCTCCACCCCTTCCGCCGCCGCGAAATCGCCGACTTCCGCTGGTGCATCCTCCTCATGTGGATCTTCGCCGTCGCCGGCATGACCCTCTACGGCATCAAACCCTTCGGCGATGGCCTCAACGAAGACCGCACCGACTCCAATAACCTCCACGTCCTGTTCCTCCCGCTCATGACAGGCTACGGGCTCGCCTTCCTCTCCGTCCTCTGGAACCGTCTCGAACTCCCCGTCAATATCCCCGCTCTCCGCAACGGCCACTTCATCCTCGCCGTCGCCATCAGCGCCCTCCCCTTCCTCCTCATGATGCCCCTTCGCATGATGCGCGGCATGTCCGGTGTCGACCTCGCCCGCGTCCACGCACCCTACTACATCCCCAATGCCCTCGCCTCCATGGGCAAACTCGTCAAACCCAACGAAGCCGTCGTCTCCGACATCCCATGGGCCGTCGCATGGTACATGAACCGCCCAGCCCTCCTCCTCCCCAAAGACAAATCCCAACTCGAAACCCTCCGCCAGTCCGGCAAAGAACGCGGCCAACCCATCTCCGCCATCCTCCTCAGCCAGTACACCCTCGGCGCTCCCCTCACAGACGCCACCTACCGCAATACCGCTCTCTTCGAATGGCGCGACTACCTCATGTTCCGCCCCTCCATGCTCATCGGCAGAAACCGTACCCAGGTCACCGAAATCATGGCCACCCTCCAGGGCGACATGCCCTTCAAAAACCCAGCCGTCGTCGGCGGCCCAGGCGACAGCTTCTACCTCTTCATGACCGATAACCCGGTCGCTCGCCCCGAAAACGAAGCCGCCACCTCCCTCGATCAGTAACGCCGGGCCCATCCTCATGCCCCGCTACCTCGACAAAGTCCAGGCACACGCCAGCCGGGTCCTCGCTCCGGCTCTCGACCCCGCCGCCTCCCCCGAGGAAGTCCTCAAACTCTACAAAAGCTTCCTCAAAAAGGAAGAACACCGCATCCGCCTCCAGCACCGCGCCGGCCTCAGCGGCACCGAGGTCTGCAGCCAGCGCGCCGGCCTCCTCGACGTCGTCCTCCACAACCTCTTCGCCAGACCCCTCGGCGAATCCACCCGCGGCGGAGCCAAAGTCGCCCTCATCGCCACCGGCGGCTACGGCCGCGGCCTCCTCAACCCAGGCTCAGACGTCGACCTCCACTTCCTCCACATGGAACGCGCCGGGCGCGAAATGTCCCCGCGCTCCCGCGAAGTCGTCGAAAATGTCCTCTACATGCTCTGGGACGTCGGCTTCAAAGTCGGCCACGCCGTCCGCTCCCTCAAAGAAACCTTCCAGCAGGCCCTCAAAGACCACCAGACCATGTGCGCTCTCCTCGAGAGCCGCTTCATCACCGGCGAACGCGCCATCTTCGACGAATTCGAAGACAACTTCCGCCGCCAGTGCGTCACCAACCGCGAAAAGGAATTCCTCGACCTCCGCGCCCGCGATGTCGAAGAACGCCACACCCGCAGCTCCAATACCGTCCACCTCCAGGAACCTAACGTCAAAACAGGCTGCGGCGGCCTCCGCGACTACCATAACATGATCTGGGTCAGCTGCGTCAAACTCGGCACCCGCAACCCAGACGACCTCCGCAAACGCCGCATCTTCTCCGAAAGCGCCGTCCACGACATCCGCCGCGCCCACGACTTCCTCCTCCGCGTCCGCAACGAAATGCACTACGCGGAAAAACGCGCCACCGACCTCCTCACCCTCCGCCTCCAGGGCACCGTCGCCACTAACCTCGGCTACACCGGCCGCCGCATCGTCCAGCGCTGCGAGGCCTTCATGCGCGACTACTACCACCACGCACGCAATCTCTACCAGCACAACCTCTCCCTCATGGAACGCTTCGCGCTCGAACGCGAAGAACCTCGCTCCGGCATCTTCTCCTTCCTCGCCGTCCGCAACAGCGGCCGCCGCGAAACCTTCGACGGCTTCCAGAGCCGCGACGGCTTCATCTTCCCAGCCTCCGAAAACACCTTCACGGAAGACTCCGGCCGCCTCATGCGCCTCTTCCAGCACACCCAGCTCCGCCGCCTCAAACTCAGCCCCCAGATCCGCACGCTCGTCAAAGAAAACTACGGCCTCATCAACCGCACGTTCCGCTATCGCAAAACCAACCGCGAAACATGGGAAGCCATCCTCAGCCGCAAAGGCGAGGTCGGCCCCGCCCTCCGCCAGATGCACCGCGTCGCCTTCCTCGGCCGCTATCTGCCGGAATTCATGCCCCTCACAGACCTCGTCCAGCACGAGTTCTTCCACCGCTACACCGCCGACGAACACACCCTCAAATGTCTCGAAAAACTCGACGAACTCAGCGACACCCGCAACCCGGCTCTAGCCTTCCATCAGCGGCTCTTCCATGACTTCGAAGACCCCTTCATCCTCTACCTCGCTCTCCTCCTCCACGACACCGGCCGCGCCGAAGGCGTCAAAAAACACGCCTACGCCAGCACCGAACTGACCGATCAGGTCTGCCGCCGGCTCCAGATCTCCGTCGACCGCCGCCAGCTCCTCCTCTTCCTCGTCGATAACCACCTCCTCTTCTGGCACACCGCCACCACCAGAAACCTCGACGACCCCGAAGTCATCGCCTCCTTCGCCGCCGTCGTCCGCCGCCGCGAATGGCTGGACGCTCTCTTCCTCCACACCTACGCCGACAGCCGCGCCACTAACGAATCCGGCTGGACCGACTGGAAGGAAAGTCTCGTCCGCCAGCTCTACTCCGCCACCGCCGCCTTCCTCGAAGGCAAAGACGCCTTCCGCTCCGCTCTCCAGATCCCCATGGACGAACTCCGCGCCGCCGTCACCTCCTCCCTCGGTGACTGCGACCCCGCGGAACTCGACGCCCACTTCCTCGGCATGCCGGACCGCTACTTCAACTTCCGCGCCCCAGCAGACATCACCCTCCACCTCCGCACCTGCCGCCAGTTCTTCCGCCAGCTCCGCAAAGACGACCCCGCCAGCGCCCTCCGCCCCGTCCTCCGCTGGGAAGCCAGACCAGAACGCGGCTGCAGCGAGGTCATTCTCGTCACATGGGACCGCCACCTCCTCCTCGCCAAAGCCGCAGGCGCTCTCGCCGCCGCAGGCATCAATATCCTCAGCGCTGACCTCTTCGTCCGCAAAGACGGCACCGTCGTCGACATCTTCCGCGTCTGCACCACCGCCTTCGCACCAGTCACCGACGAAAAAACCATCGCCAAAGTCTCCGAAATGCTCACCCGCGCCTGCATGGGCGAGGAAATCGACTTCGCTGACCTCATCCGCTCTCGCTCCCGCGCCCAACCAGAACCCCTCCCAGGCTGGAACGACGAATTCCCCTCCCGCGTCTGGGTCGCCAACTCCGTCCAGCGCGACGCCACCACCGTCGACGTCCAGGCCATCGACCGCATCGGCCTCCTCCACGCCATCTTCAATACCATCGGCTCCCTCGGCCTCGAAATCACCCACGCCCGCATCAACACCGAAAAAGGCGCCGCCATCGACTCCTTCCGCGTCACCGACGCCTCAGGCGCTCAACTCACTTCCCTAGCCGAAGTCAATCGCCTCAAACACGCCCTCGAAAAAGCCATCGGCCTGCTCTAACCACAGCGCAGCACGGACTTTCCAGTCCGCGTCACCCCTCACCCCTCCCTAACACCCGCTCCGCCAGCCGCGCCACCTTCACCAGCTCCGCATTCCCCTGCCCCGCCGCCACCCGGCACAACTCCGGCAGCCGCCCCACCGCCTCCACATACGCCGCCCCTCCCGGCCCCGCTAGCAAATCCCCAGGCTCCATCCGCCGCGCCGTCTCAATCGCCATCGGCAACTGGATGAAATTCGGATTCATCGGCCCGCCCTCCACCGCCAGCCCAGCCTTCACCAGATGCGGCACCGCCGCCACCGACGCCGTCCCGATCCTCCCCTGATCACACAACCGCATCCACAGATCAAACCATGCCCCTTTGATCTCACTGCTCATCGGCAGCAGCGGCTCTCCACACACCTCCGCAATCAGCTCCGGTAAATCCTCGGCCGTGCCCAGCGCATGCCGCAGCACCCGCCATTCGTCACTCGCTAATGCTATCATCGCTTTGTCTCCCGGAACTTTCCGGTCCCCCCTCCTTCCACCGCCCCTCCACACGACACAAGCGTCCATCCCCTCCTCCCAACCTCCCCCATTTCCACTGGCTGCGGGCTTGTGCCCCGCTCCACCCAGCCGATACTGCCCCACAATGATCCCAGCCGCCTCATCCCCCATCCTCAGTCGCTCCCTCGCCGCCGCCACCGCCCTCCTCGCCGCCTCCTGCGAGGTCTACGTCCCACCTCCAGTCGCCCCAGCCCCCGTCTACAGTCCGTTCTACGGCCCCGCCCGCCCAGTCGTCGTCGCCGCCCCCGCCTATCCAGCCTACCCGGCCTACCGCTACCCAGTAGCCTACACCGCCATGCCCTACGGCGCTCGCCCCATCGTCTACCAAGGCACCTCCTGCCACTACTACAACGGCGGCTACTACCGCCCGCACCCACACGGTGGCTACTACCGCTGGAACCCGTGATCACTCACCCGGTCCGCCGAACCGTTGGCATCCTATGAACGAGGGATCTTCTCCGAGCCCGCACCGCGAACAGGGCTCACCCCACCTTTCGCAGCCGACCATCAACACTCGCCTCCCTCTCCTCCTCGCAGGCCTCCTCTCCATCTTCCCCGCCTGCCGCAAATCGCCCGCCCCAGTCCCCCGAGCCGCCGCAGAAACCGGCACCACCACCGAATCCTCCGCCCCTCCCCCATCCCCAGCCCCCAAAGGCATGGTCTGGATCCCCGGCGGTTCCTTCATGATGGGCTCCGACGATAAACCCCACGAAGGCCCCGTCCACAAGGTCACCATCGAAGGCTTCTGGATGGACGAAACAGAAGTCACCAACGCCCAGTTCGCCGCCTTCGTCTCCGCCACCGGCCACATCACCAGCGCCGAAAAAACCCCGAAACTCGAAGACTTCCCACCCGAAGTCCGACCCGACATCCCTCTCGATAAACTCAAACCCGGAGCCAATAACTTCAAACCCACCGCCGCTCCCGTCCCCCTCGACAACCCGCTCGCGTGGTGGGAATACAAATTCGGCGCCTCATGGCGGCACCCCGACGGCCCCGAATCCTCCATCGAAGGCAAAGACAACTTCCCCGTCGTCTGCATCTCCTTCGACGACGCCGAAGCCTTCTGCCGCTGGGCCGGTAAACGGCTCCCCTCAGAAGCCGAATGGGAATTCGCCGCCCGCGGCGGTCTCTCCCAGAACCGCTACGCGTGGGGAAACGACCTCAAACCCGCAGGCAAATGGATGTCCAATATCTGGCAGGGCGAATTCCCCGTCTCCGCCTCCGCCGACGACGGCCACCAAGGCCGCGCCCCAGTCAAATCCTACCCCCCAAACGCCTACGGCCTCTACGACGTCAGCGGCAATGTCTGGGAATGGACCGCCGACTGGTACTCCGAATCCTTCTACCGCACCGGCCCCACCTACAACCCGCTCAATACCGAGCCGTCCTCCGATAACCCCCAGGGCATGCCCTGCCGCTCCATCCGCGGCGGCTCATGGCTCTGCAACGACTGCTACTGCGAAGCCTACCGCGTCGCCGGCCGCCAGGAAACCTCCCCGGATACCGCCACCAACCACACCGGCTTCCGCTGCGCACAATCCCCCAAAGCCACCGCCCCCTGATCCCGCCGCTTTCCTGTAACATTCCCCACCCTTCCCAACTCTACCTTCCCGACAACCTCCACTCGCCTCCCACCATCCTTTCCCCATGAAAGCCTCCAGTCTCATCATCGGTCTCCTCGCTGGTTCCGCCATCGGCTACGGCGCGTTCGCCATCCTCAGAAACCAGCCCGCCGCGCCCGCCCCAACCCCAAAGGCCGTCGCCACTCCCAAAAACCCGGACGCCGACCGCATCGCCAGACTCGAAAAGGAACTCGCTGACCTCAAATCCAAAAAGGACTCCGCCGCCACCACGGCCCCCGAAGAAAAACCAGCCGACGGCCAACCCCCAGACCTCAAGAAAATCCTCAAGGACGCCACCCCGCTCATCCAATCCCTCTCCACCGCTTTCGAACCCCAACGCAAGGAAATGGTCGCCCGCTTCATCGACGACCAAGTCAAGCGCATCACCGAACTCGCCAACCTCTCCCCTGACCAGGCCGCCGCCCTCAAAACCCACCTCGAAGCCCTCGATAAGGAAAATCAGGACAAATGGAAGGGCGCCATGGGCAAAAACATGAACATCGAGGAACTCATGGCCATGGGCAATAACGGCGGCGGCAACAACCCCCAGAAAGCCATCGACGACTGGGCCGCCGCCAACCTCTCCGGCGATCAGGCCGATACCTACAAAACCAAACGGCTCACCGAAAAAACCGAGCAGATCACCAAGTCCGCCAACTCCCAGGTCGAAAACCTCGGCCGCGACCTCGGCCTCGACGAATCCCAGAAAGACAAGGTCTTCAATATCCTCGTCCAGACCGACCGCGAATACGACCCCAGCATGGCCCTCGAAGGGGTCAGCGCCACAGACTCCGTCCCGGAAGGCCAATCCCGCGACGAAGCCATCGCCGCCGTCCTCACCCCGGACCAGAAAGCCAAATACGACGCCCGTCAGGCCGAAAACAACAAACGCCGCGACCGCTTCCGCCAGATGCTCGGCGTCGACCCCGGTGCCCTCCGCGGCGGCCAGTAATCCTGCCCTCACTCCCAAAAATTACCGCTCGCTTTCTCCCCATCCCCGCCCCACGCTCCCAGCGCTGCACCCGAGGCGGTCGCCGGTAGGCCGCAAGGCCCGCCGGAGGAAAGTCCGGACACCACATGGCAGCGCGCCGCATGAAGAATGCGGGCAGCGGTCGGCGTAAGCCTCCGCTGACGGAAAGTGTCGCAGAAAATATACCGCCTCCGCCCCTCAAAAGGCAGAGGTAAGGGTGAAATGGCGGGGTAAGAGCCCACCGCCCCGCGCCGTAAGGCCGGGGGCACGACAAACCCCGCGCGGTGCAAGACAAACAGGGAAGAACGGGCCGCCTGCCCGGCCCGCCGGCAACGGCGGATATCTCCCGGGTTCGTCGCACCCGGCTCATCACCGGGGTCGGCCGCCGCAAGGCAGCCTTCAGAGGAATGACCGTCGATCCGCTGGTTCACCAGCGGGGGACAGAATCCGGCTTACGAAGGTGCAGCACTCTTTCTCCCTCCGGGGCGGCCCCGCCGCCGCCCCGGCCCCCCAACCCTGCGCCCGCCAACCCTCTCCCCTCCAGCCCGGCGACGCCGACCTCCCGGTCGGCCCCCTCCCCACATGCCCCCTCGGAACCAGCGTGCCCGCCCGTCCGAACAAGCCACCTCCCAACACGCTCCCTTTTACTATTTACTATTCACCATTTACTATTTCCCCCCTCATTTGATCGCAATCACCCGATGCCGAGTGCGGAAATACAACGCACCATCCGCAATCGCAGGCGACGCCATCGCCGGTTCCCCGAGATCATTCTCAGCAACACGCTCGAACTTCTCCCCCGCGCGCACCACCACAACCCGACCGTTCTCAGCCGTCCAGTAAATGAGCCCGCCAGCCGCGACCGGCGAGGCCGTGAAGCCAGTCGAGCCATTCCCCAGACGCTCCAGCCACAATTCCTTTCCAGTGGCCGCGTCCTGACACGAAGCAATGCCGCCGTCGCTGCACAGATAGAGCCGACCACTGTGAATGAGTGGCGTTTGCATGTAGTTGCCCCGGCGCGGCAACGACCAGCGCAGGAACTTGTTCTTTTCGCCGGCATCCGCCGCCCCAAGATCCCCCGCCGCATCCGTGCCGATCGCAAAAACCGGAGCAAGGCGGCCATGGGCATTCGTCAGGGTGATCAGTTCCCCCGCCACCACCGGAGCCGGCACAGGAATGTCTCCCCCGCCCTGCATGTGCCAGACCTCGCGGCCCGACGCCAGATCATAGGCAGCCAGTCGCTCGTAACCGTTAGCCACAATGCGCACCGTGCCATCATGCGTGTAGGAAGAAGGCGTCGCCCACGACGGCTTGTTCCCCCGCTGCGTGCGCCAGAGCTCTTTTCCATCCTTGAGGTCGAACGCCGCGATCCACGACTGCTTCTCCACATCGCACTGCACAATGACACGCCCATCCCGGATGATCGGCGACGAGGCATAGCCCCATGTATCGTCCGGTGCCTTGTAATAGCCGCCGCGCAGCGGACCAATCTCCACACGCCAGCGCACCGCACCGGTTTGCGCATCAAGGCAGGCCAGCGTCTCGTTGAAAATGCCCACCAGACTGCTGCCGTCCGTGGCCGGCGTGCAATTGGCGTGGGATGACTTGGGATGCCGACGTGACGCCGGCACCGCACTCACCACGATTTTCTCCCAGACCACCGCACCGGTCAGGCGATCAAGACAAAACACCGTCCAATCGTGCTTCAGATTGTCTTCCGAAGTCACAGACTTGATATCACCATAAAGCCCGATCTTCAGTTCGGAGTCCTCCTTTCCGGAAACCGCCGTCGTGGTGAATAGGTGAGCCCCCCAGATCACCGGAGACGCCAGCGCCAACCCCGGAATCTCCCGCTTCCACAGCACCTGCGCGCCGCTAGCCACATCCCACTTCTCCGGCGTTTGGCCATCGCCAACCCCGGAAGCATTGGGACCACGGAACTGCGGCCACCACCCCGGATCGGCAGCATCAGCCCCGCAAACACAGACAAACAAGGCAGCAAACAGGCGCGCATTCATGTCCGAAATCCTCGCAGGGCGCACGCATCCCGTCAACAATGACCCCATCGCCCAGACGCGAGACAGCTTGCCTCCCCGTCGCAGCACTGCTAACGTCGAACACCCGCATGGAATTGAATGTCCCCGCCACCATGAAATCGTCCCCCCGTCTCCCCCTGCTTCTGTTGCTCGCCACCGCAGTGCCTGGATTGCAGCACCCGCTGGCCGCGCAGGCCCCGCAACCAAAAGATGGTGACTCGATTGGAGTGGAACGCCCCAAGGGCCTGCACCCGGGTGTCCACCACAAGGTTCAGAGCGTCCCGGTGACTGAAAAAGCCAGCGCCAGCGAAGTGCGCCAGCGGCTCGCCAGCATCTCCAAAGACCTGAGGACCGAGGGCAAACTACCCATGGCAGAACGCATCGACGATGCAGTCCGCACGCTGGCCCGGCTCGACGACACCACCGAGCGCGACGCGGAACTCCTGCTCCTCCAGACGCGCATGGCTGCCATGGAAACTCAGGTGGCGCGCCTCGCGGCTGACATGCGGCTGATCGCCAGCTTCACCAATACCGCCGCTGTACCTGAGGGCCTCGACGTCCTGCGTTCCGTGCAGGCCCGGCAGCCGGCGCTTTTCGGAAATGCGGGCCGCATCGAACTGCTCAGAACATTCGATGCCGCGCGGCCGCCCATGCAGCAACATAGCGGCAAGGCGATTGCCACCGCGGGTGCCTACTCAGGCACAGCGCTCGTCGATCAGGACCCCGCCTTCATGTGCGTCTTCGGTCCCTACACACCACTGGAACAAGGCCGCTACGTCATCACATGGCGGGTGAAATTCCACGGACCAGTGGCAGAAAAGGATGTCTGCTTTCTCGACGTCGCCCACAATGCCGTAACCGTCAGCGGGCGGAACCCAGACGGCCCCGAGTGCCATCCTGGCGAATGGGTGGAAATGTCCGTGCCTCTGGCGAATCCCGCAACGCGCGAATACGAATTCCGCTTCTGGCCGCACCGGCATCCCCTGACGCTGGACCGGATCTACGTCTTCAAACTGCACGACAAACCCGCAAAATCGGCCGACACGCCGAATCCGCCACAAACCCACTGAAACAGTAGCCCTGCCCCGGGCCGAACCGCCGATCCTCCAGCACGGCGACATCGCCGAGGTTCCGGAACGCCAGACCCACCCGCCTGACAGCTAGTCCCGTCTAGTAACGTGAATCGGCTCGCAACGCCGTGAGTCCCAAATCGTCATCAGTCGCGCCACCCCAACACCCGGATCCGCGCATTGGTTCTCAGGCTTGCGCACCTTCCCCTGAGACCGCACGGTGCCGCCGCCCATGATGAAGAAACTTCGCTTTCCTGCCGGCCCGGCAGTCGCTGCCTTGTGTGCCGCAGGTCTCGTGATCCCGCTCTTCTCCTTTGATGGCCCGCTCCCTCCAGGCAACCGGCCGCTTCCCGCTTCCGTCCACGCCCTCATCGGTGGCCGCGTCGTGCTCAGCCCGGGAAAGGAGTTGGACCAAGCCACCATCATCCTCAGTGACGGACGCATCGCCGCCGTCGCAAAGGACGCCGCAGTCCCCGCCGATGCCCGGGTCCACGACATGAGCGGCACCACCATCTACGCCGGTTTCATCGATGCCCATGTTTCCCTCGGAAAAAAGGGACCCGAGCGCGCAGACCCAATCGAAGAAGATCCGCCGGTCGACTCGCGCCGCTTGACTTCCGGAGCCGGCATGGGCTTCCCCGGAGCACCGTCCAGGGCCAATGCTTCCGACGCAAACTCGCTCGTCACCCCTCAACTCCGCATCGCCCGCACCTACAACCCGGACCCGGACCAACTGAAAGCCTTGCGGGCAGAAGGATTCGCCGCCGCCAATGTCGTTCCAGACCGAGGCCTGATCCGCGGCATCAGCACCTTCGTCTCCCTCGGCTCCACCGATCCCGATGAAGCCATCATCCGCCCGGACACCTTCCAGCACATTGCCCTCAACGTCCCCGCCGAAGCACCCGACGCCGATCGCCGCGACCGACCAGACGCCTATCCCGGCTCGCTCATGGGTGTCATCGCGGTCGTCCGCCAGACGTTCTTCGACGCCCAGTTCCAGGCCGTCGACGCCGCCCACTTCGCCGCCAATCCCACCACCCGTCCGCGTCGCTCCGTAAGCGAAGCCCTGACTGCCCTGCAGCCAGCCGCCCGGAAATCCATGCCAGTCCTCTTCGAGCCCGGCAGCATGCTCATGGTCGACCGCGCCATGCAACTCTCCCGCGAACTGGCCCTCCAACCAATCATGCTCGCAACCGGTCAGGAATGGCGACGCCCCGACCTGATGCGCGCCGCCGCCGTCCCGTTCATCGTTCCCGTCGACTTCCCGGAGGTGCCCACCCTCCCTGACGAAGATGACTGGGTCGCCGTCCCTACCGAACAACTGCGCGCATGGGACCAAGCACCCGGCAATCCCGCTCTGCTCCGCCGCGAAGGCCTCGAAATCGCCCTCACCACTCATGGCCTCGGAAAGCCTCAACAGTTCCGCGCCAATGCCCGCCTCGCCATCGCACGGGGCCTGACCGAAACCGATGCCATCGCCGCCCTCACAACCGTGCCCGCCCGGCTCTGCGGCGTGGCTGATCAACTGGGCGAAATCACCACCGGCCGACTCGCCAACCTCACCGTCGTCGAAAACGGCCGCTACTTCGATCCAAAAGCCCGCGTCCGCGAGGTCTGGATCGAAGGCAGAATCTTCCAGGCACCTCTCAAGGAAGACAAAAAGAAAGACCCGGACGGCAACCCCAAAGCAGCCGCCGACAGACCTGACGCACCGGACAAACCCGGAAATCCTGACAAAAGCGATAAGCCCGCCAACCCGGAGAAACCTGACAAGAAAAAGGAACTGGAGGAACTGCGGGCCCGACTCACCGACGCCCCCGCACAGCAGGACCGCGGGCCACTCCTGTCTCCCCCCGCCGTCTTCATCAAATCCGCCACCATCTGGACATCCGGTCCCCAAGGCCGCCTCGAAAATGCCAGCCTCCTCATCGTCGATGGCAAAATCAAGGCCCTCGGAACCATCGCTCCTAACGAGGTCCCGGCAGGAACCCACGTGATCGACCGTCCCGGCATCCACGTCACCCCCGGAATGATCGATTGCCACAGCCATAGCATGATCATCGGCGGCGTGAATGAAGGAACGCTGCCCTCGACCGCCATGGTCCGGGTCGGCGATGTCGTGAATTCCGAGTCGGAAACCATCCATCAGCAACTCGCCGGCGGCTTGACGGTCGCAAACCTGCTCCACGGCTCGGCGAATCCCATCGGTGGACAGAACTGCGTCATCAAACTGCGCGAGGGTGCCGGACCGGAAGGGCTCAAACTTGCCGGTGCCCCCGGCGGCATCAAATTCGCCCTCGGCGAAAACGTCAAGCAATCCAACTGGGGCGACGGTTTCCGCAATCGCTTCCCGCAGTCCCGCATGGGCGTCCCCGCCTTCCACACCAACCGCTTCACCGCCGCCCGGCAGTACGCCGAGGCCCTCGCAAAACAGCAGCGCGACGGCGGCCCGCCAGTCCGGCGCGATCTCGAACTCGAAACCATTGCCGAAATCATCCGGGGCGAACGCTTGATCCACTGCCACAGTTACCGTCAGGATGAAGTGATCGCATTCCTCCGCGTCATGGAAAGCTTCGGCGTCCGGGTCGGCACCCTCCAGCACATTCTCGAAGGCTATAAGGTGGCGGATGAGATCGCCAAGCATGGTGCCGGCGCCTCTGCCTTTTCCGACTGGTGGGCCTACAAGCTCGAGGTCTATGACGCCATCCCCCACGCCGGCAGCATCATGCGGGAACGCGGGGTCCTCGTCTCCTTCAACTCCGATTCATCAGACCATGCGCGCCGCATGAACCTGGAAGCCGCCAAAGCCGTGAAGTATGGCGGCACCCCGGAGGAGGAAGCCCTGAAATTTGTCACCGCAAATCCCGCCAGACAGCTCGGCATCGACAAATGGGTCGGTTCCCTCGAGCCCGGCAAGGATGGCGACTTCGTCATCTGGAGCGGTCACCCCCTCGACACGGCAAGCATTTGTCAGGAAACATGGATCGACGGGAAACAGTATTTTGAAACCGAGGCCGCCCACCGCCGCGCAGCCGCCCGCCTCACCCTGCGCGACGCTCTCGTGGCCAAGGCAAAAACCCTAGCCGGTGACGGACCCGAGGACGCCGCCACCGACAAGGCCCGCGATAAGTTCTTCCGGCGCTCCCTCGAGGACCGCCTCAGTATCCTCTGCGTCGATTGCTGCCTCGATCACGAAATGCCATGGAAAAACTAGCCGCTCTCTTTCTCGCCCTGCTGCTCCCCGCCGCAGAGGCCCCCGCCGGCACCCTCCTCCTGCGCGGAGCCACCGTCCACACCGTCACCCACGGCACCCTGACTCCCGGCGATGTCCTCGTGCGCAACGGTCGCATCGCCGCCGTCGCCCCGAAGATCGACGAACCCGCAGACGCTTCCATCGACCTCGCAGGCCTCCATCTGTTCCCCGGTCTCATCAGCGCCTCCACCGACCTAGGGCTCGTCGAGATCTCCTCCGTTAGGGGCTCCGTCGACAGCAGGGAAACCGGTCAGTTCACCCCGGAAATCGAATCATGGACCGCCGTGAACCCCGACTCCGAATTGATTCCAGTCTCCCGGGCCAACGGCATCACGCACTTCGTTCCTGTCCCAAGGGGCGAACTCATCGCCGGAGCCTCCGGCCTGATGGCCGCCCGCGGATGGACGGTCGAGGACATGACGGTCCGCCCCCGCACCGCCATGCACCTGTTCTGGCCGGATCACTCGCTCACCGTCCCCGGACCAAAAGCACCCAAAAAAACCAAACCCCTCGACGAACAGGCCCGCGAACGAGCCGAACGGGTCCGCACCATCGATCAGTTCTTCGCCGATGCCGAAGCATGGGACAAACGTCCCCCAGGCAGCCCCGTCGTCCCCGCATGGCAGGCCATGCTCCCCGTCGTCCGCGGCGAATTGCCCCTCGTCGTCCACGCTCAAGGGCTCCGCGAAATCCGCGCCGCCTTGAAGTGGTCCGCCACCCGGCCCCGCCTGCGCCTCATCATCGAAGGCGGCCGCGATGCATGGATGCTCGCCACTGAATTGGCAGAGCGAAAAATCCCGGTCATCTACAGCGAGGTCTTCTCTCTGCCTAGCCAAAGCTCCGATGCCTACGACGTCCAATTCCGGGCCCCCTCCATCCTCCAGAAAGCCGGCGTCACCGTCGCCATCACCGAATCCTCCGGCGAAAGCGCCTCCAGCCAGCGCAATCTCCCCTACAGCGCTGCCCAGGCCGCCGCGTTTGGCTTGTCCCGCGACGCCGCCCTCGCCGCCATCACCCTCATCCCAGCCCAACTGCACGGCGCCGGCGACTCCCTCGGATCCATCGATGTCGGCAAGGAAGCCTCCTTCTTCGCCGCCACCGGCGACATCCTCGACATCCGCTCAGAAGTGAAACGCCTCTGGATCTCCGGAGCCGAACAATCCCTAGCCAGTCGCCATTCCCGCCTCGCCGAACGCTACCGCACCCGCCCCGCACCAGTCCAAAAATAGCGCCACGGGGCACCCCCTCTCCCCACAAGCCTTTCTCACTTCTCACTTCCCACTTCTCACTTCCCTCCCCACACCCTTCAAACCATCGACCCTCGGCTGATGCCTCCGGTTTTCCCCCTGGCATGGCAGAATCCAGCGGGTTCCTTCCGACCGACAAGTCTCCCGCCTCTCCCTCGCTTCCGATGCCTCCACACCAGACCTCAGCCCTGACTCAGTCCGCATTGCATCCGCGGAACCGTCATCAGGGACGGTATGATTTCACTGCCCTTGCAGCGTGCGTACCGGAACTGCGGGCATTTCTGATAGAGTCGCCCGACCGCACTCCGACCATCGATTTCTCGGATCCCTCGGCGGTCCGCTTGCTGAATCGGGCGCTCCTCAGTCATCACTACGGGGTAATGAATTGGTGGCTCCCAGAGGGATTTCTCTGCCCTCCGATTCCCGGGCGGGCAGACTATCTGCACGGTCTGGCCGATGTTCTCGCCGGGCAGGATGGGCAGATCCCTCGAGGTCCCGGGGTGCGGATCCTCGACATCGGCGTAGGCGCGAGCTGCATCTACCCATTACTCGGTCATGCCGAGTTCGGATGGCACTTCGCCGGTTCCGACATCGAACCCGCGGCCCTGACCAATGCAGCGGAAGTGCTGCGGGCCAATGGCCTCGAACACGCCATCACGCTGCGGCAACAGTTGGAGCGGGGCAGGATTTTCGCCGGAGTGGTCAATACCGGCGAGCAATTCACGGCCTCCATGTGCAATCCGCCGTTCCACGCGTCTGCCGCAGAGGCTGCCCGCGCAAGTCAGCGAAAACGGCGGAACTTGGGACAAGCCGATGCCGCACGGTCCACAGCCGGAGGCCCAGTCCTCAACTTCGGCGGGCAGACCAACGAGCTGTGGTGTACCGGTGGCGAAGCATCATTCGTCAGGCGCATGATCAGAGAAAGCCGCGAAATCGCCGGGCAGGTCCAGTGGTTCTCCTGTCTGATTTCCCGCTCGGAACACCTGAGTGACATCGGCAGGCAATTGAAGAAGCTCGGGGCCAAGGCTGTCAGGACAGTCCCCATGGCTCAGGGAAACAAACAATCCCGCTTCGTCGCATGGTCCTTCCTCGATGCAGGGACAAGAACTGCCGGCCATCACGCCGAAGCGGAACGCGCCCATCAACACCGGCCTTCCCCCCGGCCAGTTTCCCCCGCGGGCCCCTGCTGGTGACAAGGCACCCGGTGCCAGAAACAAGACTCGAACCTGCACACCTTTTCGGTACCAGACCCTAAGCCTTGTCGAACCCGCAGGTCACGTTCCAATACACCAACCTCGTCCTCTGCTGTCTGGATCTTGGCAACTGAGCGGCAAATCGGTGCCCTCAAACCCTTCCACTCCGCCAGGCAGCAGCATTTCTCCCTGTCCGCCTGATCCCCATTCCAGATAAACAGAATTTCTGTTTATCACAAATCAATTCCCCTGTACAGTCAACGAAGCACCCCCATCCGCAATCCACCATGCTCGCCTCGTTCTTTATCCGAAACTTCCGCTCCATCCTCGAACTCACCCTCGATTTCTCCTACGCCGAAGGAAAAGCCCCCAACCGGCACTCCTACAGCGAAATCATCCCGTT
This sequence comes from Verrucomicrobiaceae bacterium, assembly GCA_027483175.1. Classification (GTDB taxonomy): domain Bacteria; phylum Verrucomicrobiota; class Verrucomicrobiia; order Verrucomicrobiales; family V1-33; genus V1-33. The sequence continues at coordinate 19,008 of JAIXVE010000119.1, forward strand.
CTTCGAAGCCACCAAAGGCAAGCGCTTCGTTCCCTGTATGGCCTACTTCGGTGCCAACGCTTCCGGCAAAAGCAATCTCATCAAGGCGTTCAGCGCCCTCGACGACCTCATCCTCACAGGCAAACCCCTCGCCAGCCTCTACGAGCCAAACCTGCTCAACCCGAAGTTCCACGAAACCACTTTCGACCTCTGCTTCTACCTCGACGCCGAACGCTTCGACTACCGCATCTCCTTCTCCGCCTCCTCCATCACGGAAGAATCCCTCCGGAAGAACGAAGTTGCCATCTTCGACTTCGATCACACCAAGGCCGGGTTCTCTCCCGGACTCCTTTCCGCCGCCTACCCCCACGAGAAACTCGCCGACATATACCGCGTCGAATGCACCGACGGCGAGGGCCTCCAGATCAAGCCGTTCCTTCACCGCATCGGACGTGCCTACCCGGGCCTCAACCCCGACATCCGGAAGGCTTTCCAGTACTTCCAATCGGACTTCCGGATCTTCGAGAATGACGAGACGTTCCCCTTTACCACGGCCGTCGATTTTCTCGCATCCGTCATGAATCGAGACACCGACGCCGCCCTCCTCGAAATCACCGACGTCGTCCGCCGCCTCGACATCGACATCGCCGCCATCAATATCACTAAGGTCGAACTGAAATCGGACGATACTAACTATCACGGCCCCCTTCTCCTTCGCGACTCCGATTTCAGTACGAGCCACGCCACTCACATCAGTTCCATTCACAAAAACGCCGCGGGATCGGATGTCGTTCTGAACTTCCTGAAGCACGAATCCACCGGCACGCAGCGGCTCGCCAGTCTCGTCGGCCTCATCCTGTGCGCACTCAAATCCGGCGGTGTCTTCATCGTCGACGAACTCGAATGCTCGCTCCACCCGCTCCTCATGCGTGAGCTCGTACTACTCTTCAAAAAACGCCGCCTCAACCCCAAGGGCGCTCAACTCATCTTCACCACCCATAACACCGAGATCCTCGACGACTCCATCCTCCGCATCTCAGAAATCTCCCTCGTCCGCAAAACCGCCGCCAACGGCACGCTCGTCCGCAGTCTCGCCGACGCCAGAAACGCAGGTGAAGACATTCGCAATGTCACCAATTTCCGCAAACAATACCTCGCCGGCTTCTACTCCGCCGTCCCCCACCCCGCCCTCTAATCCCAACCGATGCCCGTCAAACGCCACATCATCATCTGCGAGGGCGAATCCGAACGGGCTTACCTCCAGCGCTTGCAGGGATTCCTCGACGACCTTCCGCTCCCGGACGGCGAACCGTTCAATACCCCGCTCCGCTTCATTCCAGCGCTCGCCGGCACTGGCTCGTTCGGAAAACTCACCGCCAAATACAAAGCGGCAAAATCGGCCAGCAAGAATTCATCCATCCAAATCTGGACCGATTTCGATCTCTATCACCGCAACCATCAGAATTGCGCCCACCTGTACGCCGCCAAACCCACCGGCATCCCTCACTTCCTCTTCTCCTACCACAACTTCGAGGACTTCTTCGCGCTTCATTTCGATGCCCCCGAGCTGCACCAATGGCTCACCTTCGGCAGCTCAGCCGGTCAGAATCACTTCACCGCGCCGCTCCACTCCCACCAGTTTCTCCCCGCTATCAAGGCCATCTTCCCCGGCTATAGCAAGGGCACCCTCTCCCCTGATTTCGTCTCGTGGTCTTCTCTCCGAAATCTCAAAGCCAATCTCCAGCACCAGCCGTCGTGGTCCAATCCCCACCAGCTTCAAGGCCTTCGCAGCTTCGCTCAGTTCCTCATCAGCGAAATCGAAAGCGCTTACCCAGGCCATCTGTAATCACCGACTGACCCTTCCCCCATGCCCGACCCCCCAGTCAAATCCCCTCGCAAGCTCATCGAAGTCGCCCTGCCGCTCGATGCCATCCATGCGGCCTGCGCATGGGAAGACTCAATCCGCCACGGGCATCCGAGTACGCTCCATCTCTGGTGGGCCGGCGGCCCCTGGCAGTCGCGCGCGTCGTCATCTTCGCCCAGTTCGTCAATGATCCCGCCCACCAGCAGGGCGGCGGTTTCAGATACGTCAACAACAGAAAGAAGACCGCCCTCAAACGAAAGCGGCTCCTCAAAATCATCAAGGATCTCATCCTCCGCAAAACACCATCGACGAAGAGGTCCTCGAACGCACCCCCGACACTCTCCCCCGCGCCATCTCCGAAAACGCCTCCGCCCTCAAACTCAAACCCAGTACACGGCAATCATGACAGCAAATCCCCCGCTTGGGTTCGGCGTGTCCGGGAAGCCCGTCAAGAGCTTCGGCATTCCGCGACGCGTTCGGCGGTGCAGTCGGAGACGGAACCGCTCCGGTAGATTCACCGAGCCCGGAAGCGCACCATCCGGCAGAATCCTCTGGTTGGTCGTTTCCCGATTGAAATCGACACCTAAATCGGCCCATCTCCCGCCAGAACAGGCCCCAGTACTTCCACCTTTGAACTCAAGCGCGGGAAAATCGAAAACCTGCAGCACCGCGTTGAATAGAACGTACCATTCTTCCCCCGGAGGCCTCGGCCCGCCACCTGCCGTGGAGCAACGCGGAAATGTTCATTTTCTGTGAAACGGGCTCCCGCACTTTGGTGAATTACATCCAGACCGAAGATCGTCAGACGTCGCCGATCCGGCTGAAATTGAACCACGTCAAACCATGAACAACTACCAGCAATCGCACTTCCCGCTAACCCGATGGACCCGCGTCATCCGTGCTGTCGACCATTCCGATCCATCGGCAGCGAGAAAGGCGTTCGAGGAAATCTGCACCGACTACCGCGAAGTCCTCGTTCGCTTCCTCCGGACTTGCAATGCCGGAGACAGAGCAGAAGACCTAGTTCAAGAACTGTTCCACCGCCTCACCCGGGAACTCTTCCCGCTTCACAATCCGGGTCAACCCTTGCCAGAAACCGACCGAATGCCGATTGGCATGCGAACACGCAATGCCAACTCGACGCCGTTGCTTGTGCTCGCCAAAGAGGTGGAAGGCTGCACTCGGCTCCGCTACTTCTTCATGCATCAGGTCAAAGCAATTCTCCACACCACCTTACGCTCGGAGTACCGTGCGTCGGCGAGCGGATCCGTCGTTTCGGTGGCCGATGTCGCAGATGCCGAGCATGAGGCTATCGACAAGGCCGATTCGGCACTACATTTGCTGCCGCCAGACGAGGCATTCGACGCCGCATGGCGCATCCGCCTTATCGAGAAGGCGAGGGTTGCCCTCAGAGCCACATGGGCCATCAATGGCAGGGCCGACCGGTTCGACATCCTCTATCCGATGCTTGATCGTATGGATAATGCGGAAAAAGTCGCCGCAGCGATCAGTGAAGTGGAAGCCAAGCCGCTAACCCCTGAAGGGGCAAAGACAGCCCTTCACAGAATGAAGCTGGGGATGCGCGACAAAATCGAAGAGGAAATCCGCGAAACCGTTGACTCTGAAGAGGCATTTGAGGAGGAATACCGGCATCTCTTCCGTTAAGCCATGCAGCCATCCGATCGTTCCAGCATGGACCCTGGGCGCAAGCCGAACTGGGCCGTCATCGGCAGACCGCTGCGGCACGACCCTTCGCTTGAGGATGTCGCTGCCATTCTCGACGGGAACGATTATGAAGTGAAATCGTTTGCAGGAAGCGGAGGGATGGGGGCGGTGTATAAGGTCTACAACAATCAATTGGGACGCTGTGAGGCCTTGAAATTGATGCGTCCGGTTGGAAGGGATCCAAGTCTAAATCAGAGACTTGAGGAACGATTTCAGAAGGAAATCAAGATCCTCGCGAGCTTGGATCATCCTTGCATTACCCCCGTCTATCACAGCGGAGGCCCCCCGGAAGGCGGCTATCGCTGGTTCACGATGGCTTGGCTCGAGGGGGAGACCCTGGCCGACCTCCTGGAAAGGAATCCTCCCGGACCGGCCCAGATCATTGAGATCACGCGCCAGATGCTGCTCGCGCTCGAATACCTGCACTTGCAGGGCCTTATTCACCGGGACCTGAAGCCCGGCAATATCATGATCTGCCGGGATGGATCGGTGCGCCTGCTCGACTTTGGAATCGCATGCCCGACTGAAAGGTCCACTCATGACCTGACGCAGACAGGTGAGTTCATTGGTTCCCCGAAATACTCGTCCCCTGAACGCCTCTCGGGTCGAAATCCGACGGTCACCGACGATTTGTATGCCGTGGGGCGGGTCCTCGAAGAAATGATCAATAAGATCAAGTCAAAGAGCATCGCCGAAAGCGCTTTCCCTGGGGACTACGACCTCGTGAAGCAACTGACCGACGTCCAACCGAACAAGCGCCCGCAGTCGGCAAGGGAGGTCTTGCCCCGTCTTGAAGATGACAGCGCGGCCGCGACATGGTCGCCAGATCTGTCACCATTTCCCGGACTCGAGGCCTACCAACCGAACCATGCTCCTGTCTATTTCGGCCGGGAAGATTCGGTTCGTGCCGGCCTCAGACTGCTTCAAGATGCACCCGACAATTGTGCCTTCCTTCTCATTGCCGGAGCTTCGGGCAGCGGCAAGAGTTCACTGGCCCGCGCTGGGATTGCCCCGCGTGCCGGTCACGGTAAACCTCCGCTGATCTGCACCCCGGAGGTACTCTCGCCCAGAAGCGATTGTCTTCTGCCTGATCTCGGGCGTCGGCTGGCCCAGCATCAATGGGGCACCGAAGACAAGTCCGAAGAGATCGCCTGCGCACTGCGAGGAAGTCGAGGCAGCCTAGCTCACCTCCTGAATATCAATCCGGGCGAGAGGGCCTCTTCGTCGGACTCTCATGACCGCGCCCCGCCGGGTTTGTTCGAACTCTGCATCGTCGTCGATCAGTTCGAATCGCTGTATCGTCGGACACTTCCCTCTGAGTCGAACAAACACTTTGTGCGCGGCCTCGAGCGACTCGCTCGCACACCGGGTGTCGCCGTCATTGTGACTCTAAGAAGCGATGCGCTGCACCATGTGGCCGAGGAACCTTTTCGCGCCCTCGTGACGGGGCGACAGTTGCTACTCTCCATGCCCCAACCATGGGAACTCGTTCGGTTGCTTCGCTGCGCGTCCCATGCGGCAGGGCTTGCCTTCGAGCGGAGATCCACTGCGGAGGCGCTCGATGACCGTCTTGTCGCCGACGCCAGCGCCAGTTCTCAGAATCTGCCACTGCTCTCCTTTGTCCTCCAGCAGTTGTGGTTGCACCGCGTTCCGCCGGCCCCACAATCGCGAGCCTCGCGGGCCATGTTGAGTTTTGACGCGTACGAAAGAATGGGGGGAATCAACGGTGCCGTCGCCGCCGAGGCGCAGAAGGTGCATGACAAGTTCCGCACAAACTTCCCTGAACATGCCGATTCGGCACTCGACCATCTCCTGTTCCTGCTTGTCTCGAACGACGGGAGTCCGGATGTCAGGTTCTGTCCTTCGGATGAACTCGACGCTGCGGACGAGCATGTAAAGCATCTCGCTCGATACTTCGTCGATTCACGCCTCTGCGTCCAGGATTCTGACGGCATTGCGCTGGGCCATGGAGCGCTGTTGTCTTCCGCGGTCGTCGACAGGTGGCCCGCGCTGAAAGCATGGATCGACCGGAATGCTGAAGAGCTTCGGCTTCGGAATCGCATTGGCGTTCGTGCTGCCGATTGGAACCGCGGCGGCCGACATTCGTCGGATCTGATTCCTGACGGTCTCCTGCTTGCGGAAGCCTCCCAGCTGAATTCGGGGCCTAGGGGCGAGATGGTTTCCACGCTTGAGAGGGACTACATCAAAGAGTCCGAAGCCGCCGCCTGTCGAGAGGAGGCGAAGCGGGAGGCGCGCGCCAAACACGACGCGACCGTGAGGCGAAGGGTTCTTATTGGCTTTGCAGCCGCCGCTGCGATTTCACTCGGCTTTGCCGCCCTATCCTGGCATCAACGGCGCGAAGCTCTCCAACGCGAAAACGAGGCGGTGGCAGCACGCCAAACGTCGGAAGAGATGAGGAAAAGCGCAGACATTCTTCTCATCAACAGCCTCGACTCGCTCCGCAAAGCCATCGAATCCGAGTTGGATCAAGGCAAACTGGGGCGTTTGGCAACCATCTGCGAAGGCATCGGGAAATACTATGATGCGCTCCCACCGGAAATGATGGATAGTACGGGCATCTGGATTGGCGCGCATGCGCGACTGCTGGAAGCAGAAGTGAACATTCGCCACCTGAACGGTGAATCGTCGAACGACGTCGAGGGGACCGTCTTCGTGGGAGCCCCAACAAGAACAAACCTCGAGTACCGGCCTCCACCCGATGAGGCATGGGAGTCTGTCTTTACCTGGACTTACTTCGAGGCAATTAAGGGCGACTTCTATAAACCGCCCCAGAGGCCCAAACCGGCACCGAACCAGAGACCCAGACCGCTCCGCCCTGAGGATCCCTTGTTGATGCACTCCGGTCAGGCGGCTGCGTGGGCGCAGTTGTCAATGATTCCGACTTCAGATCGCATCACGTTCAACGAAACGGCGAGATTCATGCCGTCCAACGAAATGCTAAGACTTTGCGGAGAAGCAATCTCGTCGGCCCGTGAGGCAGTAAGAATCGCGCCAAGCCCGAGATCCCATCGGTCTTTAGCGGTGGCACTTTATATCGCCTCAAAGGCGCGAGGACATTTTTCTTCGGAAATGGGTCACGCTACAGCGCAGAAGCTCTCATTCGGCAAGCAGCAGGGATACATTGAGATGGATATCGATGACGCACTAGAGTGGAGTCGCACGCATCTGCTCGAAGCGCAGCAATTGATGGCAAAGGTAAACGCGCCAGAAACCCTCGACCTGGACAGCCTCCGACTTCAGTCGTTCATTCTGTTGGAATCAGGATTGGTTGCGCGGGAGATCGCTGCAAATGCAAAGCGGCTGCCGCGGATCAACGCGAATCCCGAGGCACTCCAATACTTTACTGAAGCCCGCACCCTACTTGAGTCCCATCTCGCACGAGACCCTGATCACGCAACACTACGCCGGGACCTTGTTTGGCTTCTCAACGAAGAGGCTTCGGCGTTTCTCCAAAGTGATCCACCCGACCTCGTTGCTGCTTTGCAGCGGAGGCTGCAGGCTCTCGATACCGTCCGTTGGCTGTCTACGAAGTCACCAAGCGATCTAGCGCGCCGAGTCGATTTGGCAAGAGCGCTCGGTAGCACTGGGGTGTTGCTCGCGCGGCTGGGGAAGGCGGAAGAGTCAGGTCGGATGTTTTCCGAATCAGTCGAGCTTTATGAAGATGCAGCGCGCCGACAGGCGGAATCTGGCGAAAGCTCAAGTGAGTTAGTGGCCGAACTTCTCGACGCCCATCTGCGGCGCGGCGATGAGCAGTTCCGAGCCACTCAGTTTTCGCAGGCACTTGAGAGCTTCGCGTCCGCCCAAGGGTTGGTTCAGGAATTTGGCGATTTGAGGGCTCGGGAAGCGCAGGATCAGGAAATGGGAGTGGGCGTCGTGCATCGAGAGACGGGTTGCAATTTAATTGTCTCCATCCTGCGCCGTCTTGTCGAGTGCCATCTGCGACTGCCCTCGCCCGACATAGAAGAGATCCGAACGCTCGCCAGGCAGGCCGAGGATGTCGCTAAGGGCGAGGACCTGTCCGAAAAACAGGACCTGAAGATGAACTTGAAAGCGATCCGCGATGCCACACGGGCACTTCCTCAGCAGTGAGCACGTTGTGACACATCGGAGACATGCCTTTGCTATGCAATGATGAAGAACCCGCTGAGTGCGAGGTGGTGCAGCGTCCAGCAATTATGGAGTCCCGCGTGCCCCATTCACTGCTCAAACGGCCCATCCTAGCCAGAAACAGCCACCTCATCCACTTTCATCGCTCTGATTCCAAATGGGGAGGGCACGAACCGGAAAGTCACCCCAGTCTCGTTCGGCAAGGATCCCGTTACTACCCTCCCGTCACCACACTTTACGCCGCCAGCGACGGCACCCCTGCTGTCCCGGCACCGGAGCAAACTTGGGGCCTCAAAGGCCGCCAGCCAGACGGCACCGCACGCTCCCGCGCGCTCAAGCCGGAGTGCATTTTGCCCCAGACCACCACCGCCGAAGCCGGCGAGCCCATGCGCGGCAAGGCCTCCGCCGCCTACGTCGGCACTCTCGATGACCGCCGCGAAACCGGCCACCCTGCTGCGAGCCGAAACCCAGGGCCGCGGCACCCCACAGCACTGACAACTGTCCACCCCGGCGACGGTTCCGCCTGGATCCGGGAGAACGCCCGCCTCACCCTTCCCCGGAAGCATCGAGATCCTGGAATTCTACCACGCCAGCGAACACACCGGAGACTTTGCCAAATTGGGAGGGGGGCCCGAGGCCACCGCCCTGCAGAGCCACGCTAAGAATGCGCACAGCAACGCTCCCGAGCTCGCCGCCCGCCCGGTCCCCGCTCGCCGCGCGGCTAAACGAGACAAGCCCCGAACAGGTCGAAACTGCCCGGCACGAAATCACTGCGAGTGTTGCCGCAATGGGCCACCAAATAATGCGGCAAGATATGACTAGGTGCACATCGCATCGGGCCGGTCGCGCGCTTCGATGAACCAAGCACTTCGCGACCGGCCCTCAATGCGGCCCTGTGAGACATCCTCCGCGGACGTCCGTCATGAGGCCGAACTCGTCAACGTTTGGCCATACGGAAGAATCCGCCGGGCCCGCGCAAGAAGTTCGATTTCAGGACCCCAGACGGGTTCGCTTCTGGCAGGGTCACGTCGGTCCATTTGCGAAGGTCCTTGGACTCCTGCAGCTTCCATTCAACAGCCGACCATGCAGGCACAGACACGCAGATATCTCCGGAAACCGTGGGTGCCAGGTCAACGGTGGGCGGCGAGAGGTTCCCATTCCGTCCGTAGATACTGAGCGTGGCGGGCAGTTGAAAGAGACGCGCTGCGTCTTCCTCCTTTCCGGCATCGAACTGAAGGGTGAACGGGAGTTCGAGAATACCTGTCGGGTTGGCTTGCGGCGATCCGGCCGGGATCAGGATCCGGAACACCAGTACCTTCTCGGAACCCGGTTCAAAACCTCCGAGATCGTGAACCGACTTCGGATACACTAGGCGCAACGCTGCGGGTACATCCGAAAGGAACTGTACGGTCGAGCCCGCCGAAGCAGTCAGGTCACCGGAGTTGACAACACGTAGGTAGAGTGTGCCCGCATCCCCGGCCTCGACGAGCCCGTCACCGTCACCGTGCTGGAATCCACGATCGTCAGTATCCTCGAATGTCATGCCGACGATCTCGGGACGGAAGCCAACTGGCTCCGATGTGTAGGCTTCCTGCAGGCTCGACCAGTCACTCCACAAGCCCGCCTGGTTCGTGACGCGCCAGCGCCATGCGATATAAGTTGCCGGAGCAAGCTCCGAGAGGGTGGCGCTGAAGCTGCCGTCGGCCCCAACCGGGAACGAGGCCATCGTCGTTCCGTCCCAAACGCCTGCGATGTGGCTCCACTCGACAGTCGCCCACTGAAGCGGACTACCGCCATTGCTTCCAATCGCCCGTCCGCCAACGATGACATAATTCGCCGTGATGCGCGAGGCGGCGAACGCAATCGGCGCCATTGGCGGGAAGGCAGGCATCGTGGTGAGAAGGATGCTCCCGCGATTCGTGAACCCGCCACCCGTGGCTTCTGCTTGGTACTGGATAATGGTTCCAGCCAACACTCCGCGGAGTTCGCATGCGAAGTGGCCCCCGGCGTCGGGCATCGTCGACTGATCGTCCCAAACGCTGCCGCCGTCGAAGCTCCAGCGGATCCTCGATGATGTGACCGCGGAAGTACCCGAATAAACGATGCGGCCCCTCAGACGCAAACCCGCCGAAGTCGTCTCGCTGGCTAGCGTCTCCACAACGGGACCTTTGTACGGGGCGGTCGCGGTAAGGGTCGCTCCATTTCCGGTTCCTGAGGAGTTCGATGCGGAGAAGTAGTAATCCACCCGGGTACCCCCGCTCAGGCCACGCATGTCAACGTTGAACTCACTTCCATTCGGGATGGCGGTCGAACTGTCCCACGGCCCACTGCCACCAATCCGGAAGTGAAAACGGGTTGCCGTCACAGTTCCGCCATTCGCACTAACTACCGCTCCTCGGAGCCGGAGCAGATCCCCAGTTGTCTGCGCAGGCAGCGTCTGGACGGACGGAGGGGTGGCCGATGCCGCAGTACGTACGGTACCGATCGCACTCCACCCCCAACCTGAAGCGTTCTTCGCCCATGCACGGTACCCGACAACCGTGTTCGGGGGAAGGTTCGCCAATGTAAACCAAAATTCATTCCCGGCTGTTCCTACACGGGCATCAAAACTGTCGAACTGCGCCCCATTGACATACCCTACCTTCCATTCGAAGCGCCGTTCAGACACCGTGCCGTTTGGCGACGTAATGGAGGCCCGGAACCTCACGCTGGTAGAGATGATGCTGTCCGGTGCACTCAGTGCGATCACCGGAACCGCGGCGCTGACGCTGAGCTTTCCCAATATGAAATACAGGATGATCCTGCAGAGGTGAAGAATGATTGTTTTCATGTGTTTTGATGGTAGCGTGGAGCATGCCGAACTGGGCAGTCCACGAATGGAATGAGCCACGGATGGGAACTGCGTTTCATGAAAAAGACGAATGCACCAAAGAATGCGGTCGTGAGCACCCAGACGGTTCCCAGGAACTCAATCAGCGGAACTCTTCGGTAGCTGTGCTGCGAGCCATGCCGCCTCGTCACCGGATGGCAGCGTCTTCGCCATCTCTACAGCCAGGGCGGCGTCTCCAAGAGTCAGGGTCAGAACTATCTGTTCGGCAGGAGACCATTCCGTACCCCGTGGCGGATTGTCGATCAACCACATCAGCCGATCCTGAGCAGCCGCAATCGTAGCAACTTGCTGTAGCGCTACTAACCTTGATTCAACTGTGTCGGGTGTGCGAACGTTGTCCCGAGCGGCACTGATGTCGGATTTCGCCAATGCAAGGAACGTCATGACGTAGAATGATTCACCTACATGATATCCGGCCGCCGCCGCCGCATCCCGTGCCTCGTCGTGCCACCAGACCAAAGCGTCGATCGGAGCTGCGCTCGACCACTCCGCCATCGCTTGGCAAAATTCACGTGAAGATTCCGGCGAAACACCCGACAGCACGATTCGGCTCACATTCTCACTGATATCCCGCAGGTCCGTTCCCGAAGCAGTTGAAGGGATCCCGGGCGAATACACCGGTGATCCACGCGGCCCTTCACGCCGAGTGGGGACGATGGAGTGCGTGCCGCCGTCCTCGGGGGTGCGCTGAAGCCCAATAAAAAGAGCGAAAAAAATGGTCGAAACAATTGCTGCACCAAGACGCTGACGGACGCAAGTTTTCATGAAAGGGAAGAGATTGCTGTTTAAAATCGCCAGCAGCCAGCCCGGCGCATCTCCGCCGGGCTGGCTGTGCGTGCGTGGATCTTTATCAGTTGAACCGGACCGTGTAGGGGCCAACTCCAGCGCCATGCCCCCGGACCCGCAGGAAATATGTACCCGCCTCGACAACCCTGGCGATCCGGAAGTTCCGATTGCCATTGGAGTCGTCGTCGCTTGCAACGAGGGTTCCGGTCGAGTTGAGCAGATCGCCCACGGTGTCGGTGGTCCCCAGACTCACGACATTGATCTGTCTCGGGGCATTGACCACGATGCGGAAGAAGTCAGCATCACCGACAGTTTCAATGCGACCGACACTCGGTATCCCCAGAGTAAGGAGTGTTGCGGAAATCGCAGCATTCCCGTGGTCATCACCGAGAACAACTGGGACGTCCTGTACCGGGAGGGCGCTAACAATGTAGTTGCCGCTACTGTTCTGATATCCCCTGATCCTCAGATGGTAGATTCCAGCCGGGAGGGCACTTTCAATGCGAAAGTTGCGGTTCCCATTGAAGTCATCGTTGGTCGCGAGAACCCGTCCTGATGCATCCAGTAGCTCGCCAATGGTGTCAGTCGATCCAGATGTGCTGAGAACCACGGCTCGCAGTGTGGGCATCTGAATCCTGAAAACGTCGACATCCAGAGTATCGAGCCGCCCGGGCTGCGGCGAATCGAGCTGAAGCGGCGTGGAACCCGGCAGACCGTTCGCGTGATCATCCCGGGGCGGAAGCGGAGCCGCGGTCATTGTGAACGCCATCGGCGCAGTGTATTGTGACGCAGATCCAGAGGGGAGAACCACTCGCACTGTCCAGAAGTAAGTGCCCGAGGGCCGAGGCCCCTCGAGACTTCCGGAACTTCCCTGCACCCATGTATAACTGCTGTTCGCAGCGCCTTGGACTGTCGAGTTTACTGGCAATGTAGCAGATGGCATCCGATTATCAGATGCATCCCAGCCCGTGCCGGGGTTCCATCCCTCCCGTCTCGTTGAAACCTGGATTCGATAGCGCGCGGCAGCAGCCGAGGTGGCCCAATCGAGCATCGCGGATGCGTGAGTGACAACGTGGGAGAGTCCCCACGGCGGCGCAGGTGTAGGTGGTGCAGGCGGAAGCGTAAAGTGGATGAAGAACTCCGTCGTACCGTCAACCCTCACGCCGGTGCGTTTGGAGAACTGCTGATCGTTGCGCCAGTTGTATTCGGCAATTGTAGCAGAACCGTCAGGCCCCACTGAGTCGACCACTCCGACATGCCCGTACCCGGAGTCCGTAAGGCTGCAATAGACTGCGTTGACAGCGGGTTTGTTGTCGATGCGCAGCCCGAGGTGTCGCGCCTTGTAGTACCACTGCCAAGCATGGCTCCAGCGCCCCGCGTTCCAAGACGCACCTTGCGGGCGACCTCCGCTCGGCGGGACCGGGCACGTGGCAATCTCGCCGCTGCGCCAGTGGTTGTGGAAGGGCACCCCGGCCTGATTCAGCCGCCATGCGGTGTAGGACGTGCACTGGCCCTCGAAGAAGGAGTACATGTCCGCCGAGTTTGGCTCAATGGACCCGCCCATGGCCGCCAAGAAGCCTTGGTCGTGTTCGCCGTAGACAGCAGGCGGCATGTGGACCGTTGCAAGCACCGCCAAGCCTTTCATTAGAATTGAATACTTCGGATTTGTCATGGATCGGAGACCCGCCAAGGGGTTTGGTTGGCTGTCGGTCTCACCGTGGAATGAGCCATTAACCGCGCCTCCGTTTCACGGGTGCGGCACATTCGGAGCGAAAGGTCGGGAGATTGCTCGGACTGAACCTGCTCACACTCTCCTTTGGCAGCCTGTCCTTGGCGTCCACGCCCAACGCCCTCAGTCCAGCAATCTCCCCAGCGCCAAGTGCTCGCTCCCCAATCCCGGCGTTCCACCTTCCTCGCCGTCGCAATCGCCACAGCAATCCCCATCGTTCCCGGTCAGTCCGGGCAAAACAATTCCCGGTTTGTTCCACCTGCCTCCCGAAGGCCCTCGCCATTGCTGCCCATCCTTCAGACAATCATACCCCGGATCACACCGCACCAGTCTCTCATCTCCTCCCTCATTGATCTCCAATGATTTGCATCATTCACAGTGGCGCTCCCGCATGGATTCGAACCATGGACCCACGGCTTAGAAGGCCGTTGCTCTAATCCACTGAGCTACAGGAGCGTGATCGGCACTCTGAATCCCCCCGCGCCGAAGTGCAAGCGCACGCGCCATCTTCAGATCGGAAAACCCAGAGCCGCCCGCAGCGCCATCGCCCGACCCAGCGCCCCCTCCACCGTTTCCCCCAGCACCGTGAAATGCCCCATCTTCCGCTTTGGCTTCGCCAGCCGCTTCCCGTAAAGATGCAGAAACGCCCCGACATCCTCCAGCACCGGCGTCCAGTCCGGATGCTTCTCCGGCGCAGGCCACAGATCTCCTAGCAGATTCACCATCACCGCCGGCGTGTGCTGCCGCGCATCCCCCGGCGCAAACCCGCACACGGTCCGCAACTGCTGCTGAAACTGACTCGTCACGCACGAATCAATCGTGTGGTGCCCGGAATTGTGCGGCCGCGGCGCGATCTCATTCACCAGAATCTCCCCAGCCGCCGTCAGAAACATCTCCACTGCCAGCGTCCCCGTGTAATCCAGCGCATGCGCCACCGCCGCCGCCAGTTCCGTCGCCCGCGCCGCCGTCCCCGCATCAATCCTCGCCGGCGATATCGTCACATCGAGGATGTGATCCCGATGCATGTTCTCCGCCACCGGAAACGCCGCAAACGCCCCGCTCGCCGACCGCGCCGCCACCACCGACAACTCCTTCTCGAACGTCACCCACTGCTCAACCACCCCGCGTGGCGCACCCAGCGCCGTCCACGCCGCCGCCAGATCATCGCCCGCCGTCAGCTTCTGCTGACCCTTCCCGTCATAACCAAAATCAGCCGTCTTCAGCACACACGGATACCCCAGCTTCTTCACCGCCCGTTCCAATCCCTCCGCATCCGCCACCACCTCGAACGCCGCATGCGGAATCCCCTGCTTCCTCAGAAACAGCTTCTCCCGCTCCCGGTTCTGACACGTCGCCACCGCCGCCCGCGACGGATGCAATCGCGCCCGACTCTCAATCGCATCCAGAAACGCCGCCGGGATGTTCTCAAACTCCACCGTCACCGCATCCACTTCCTTCAGAAACAACCCGCGCGCCTCTTCATCAAAATAACTCGCGTTGATCTCCGTGTCCGCCAACTGCCCGGCCGGCGAACCATTCGGCTCATCCGTGTAAACCGCCACACGGTAACCCGCACGACGCGCCTCCACCGCCGCCATCCGCCCTAACTGCCCGCCACCCACAATGCCGAGCGTCTGCCCGGGATAAATTGCTCCTTTCCTCCTCATTCCGGAAGCTGCGACTGGGATTCAAGAACCTTCTCCGCCTGCAAGTCACGGAACGCAATCAGCTCCGTCGCCAGCTCGCGACTGTGCAGCGCCAGAATCGACACCGCAAACAGCGCCGCATTCACCGCCCCGGACTTCCCGATCGCAAACGTCCCCACCGGCACGCCCCCGGGCATCTGTACAATGCTCAGCAGGCTGTCCATCCCCTTCAGCGCCTTGCTCTCCACAGGCACCCCTAACACTGGCAAATCCGTCATGCTCGCCGTCATCCCCGGAAGATGCGCCGCACCCCCAGCCCCCGCAATGATCACCTTCAACCCGCGCTTCCGCGCCGACGTCGCATAATTCACCAGCAACTGCGGCGTCCGGTGCGCACTCACCACTTTCGTCTCGTACGGCACCCCGAAATCCGCCAGCAGCTTCGCCGCATTCTCCATCGTCTCCCAATCCGAAATGCTCCCCATGATGATCCCCACCACCGGCGGACCTTTCGGCTTAACCTTCGACTTCGAAACGGCCGCCGCCTTGGGCTTCGGCACTGGTGCACTCTTTTTGGCTGGCATGGTCAGAGGATTCTTGAATTGAAAAACTGCTCCCACCCCTCCGGCGGGTCATGCACCGCGTCAAGTGCCGCAGCCATCAGGCCGCTTCGCCGTGTAAACCGTCGCAATCCCGAAACTCAACGGCCGCGCCACCGGTTCCACAAACCCGCAACTCTCCAGCAGCGCCCCCATCGCCTTCCCCGACGGAAACTGATGAATCGATCCCGCAAGGTACTGATACGCCCCCCGCTCCCCAGTCAGCAGCCCCGCAATCAACGGCAGCACCCGATTCAGATAAAACCCGTACAACGGCCGAATCACCGGCAGCGACGGCAGCGAGAAATCCAGAATCACCAGATGCCCGCCCGGCCTCAGCACCCGCAGCATGCTCCGCAACGCCTCCGGCCACGACGCCATGTTCCGCAACCCGAACGCCACCGTCACACAGTCAAACGTCCCATCCGCAAACGGCAGCCGCATCGCATCCGCCACCAGCAGCGTCACCCCAGGCATCTGCCGCGCCCGTGCCCGATCCAGCATCGGCGCACAGAAATCCGCACCCGTCAGCCGAATCCCCGGCGCCACCTTCAATATCTCCGCCGCCAGATCACCACTCCCAGTCGCCAGATCCAGCAGGGTCTCCGGCCCCAGATCCCTCACCAACCGCGCCACCTTCCGCCGCCACAGAATATCAGTCCCAAACGACAACGCGTGGTTCGTCACCACATACCTTCCGGCAATCTTCGCAAAAGCACTCTGAACAAACTCGGGATCCTGCATGAATAAGAGAACGTCAGCCACCCCGCCACTCGGCAGGGAAAGTTGGTGCTCTCGAGAGGATTCGAACCTCCACAGGTCGCCCCATATGATCCTGAGTCATACGCGTCTACCAATTCCGCCACGAGAGCATTGCTTGCGGGGAGGTCACTAAAAGCACGGCTCCGCGCCGCAGACAACTGGAATTTCTCAAGGCTTTCTCTGTTTCCCGCTGGCACACCGGAATCCCCGATGGAATGACACGTTTTTCATTCTCCATGGCTCTGTTCGCCGCCGCCTTCTACCTCCTCCTCGCCGCACTCCGCGTCGCCGCCATGGTCTTCGGCTTCGGAATGCTCCCAGGTATCTGGGTCCTCTGGCGCGCCCGACTCAAATCCCGCGCCATCCAATGGGCCGCGTGGTCCGCCGTCCTCATCGCCTTCTTCTTCCTCATGCCGACGCTCGTCGAATTCCTTCGACCCAAGCTCGGCCGCGCCAAACCCGAAGGGCTCTGGATCGCCTACGTCGCCACAGGCTTCTTCCTCGTCCTCCTCCTCCCAGAACCTCTCCGCCGCGCCCGCTTCCTCGCCTCACGCAGCGACAAAGGCCACGGCGAACGCCGCAAACGCCGTAAACGGGTCCGCACCTCCGACTCCCCACCCGCAGAGTAATCCCACGACCTCTCAGTCGAAAAACAGGACCGCCCCGTCCTCCATCAGCAGCACCACCCCTGCGCCACCACGCGCCCGCACCGCCCGGCACCCGCCCCGGCCCTCCGCCTCCAGCACCGTCTCCACCGCAAATGGAGGCTTTCCTCCTAACACATCCTCACCCCGCTCCCCCGCCAGCACCACCCGCCCATCCCGCAGAAATCCCGCCGCCGTCACTCCCTCCCCCGGCAACTCCCAACTCTCCAGCGCCCACCCGCGTCCCCGCAACCCCAGCAGGACCGCCCGCCCCCCAGCCACCACCACCGCTCTCCTCTCCCGCCCACCGCCGCTCACCGCCAACGCCGTCACCTCCGCCTCCATCTCCAATCTCGCAAAATCAATCCGCTCACTCACACAGCACACCACCCGCCCCACCGCAATCCACAGGTCATCACCCTGCCCGCTCACCAGCCACCGGCCCTCCACTTCCCCCTCCCCCACCAGATCAATCACCCGCACGCGCCGCAGCACGCCGTCATCCCCGTAAATCTCCGCCACCAATCCCCCCGTCTCCTTCCGCGTCAGCAGCACCCACTCTCCCTCCCGTCCCCCCGGCCCCAACGCCAGCACTCCCCTCACCACCACCCGCCCCATCGCGGTCTCCCACGTCGCCACACTCTCCCAACCCCTCACCAGCACCACCGGCCCACCCCCCGTCATCACATGCTCCACCACCTCCACCCCCTCCGGCACTTCCATCTCCCCTAACACCCGATCCACCACCCACGGCCGCCTCTCGTCCCGCCACACCACTTCCCGCGGCAACTCCAGCCGCATCCCCGCCATCGTCACACGCCCGCCCTCCATCCCTAGCGAATCCCACCGGCACGCTCCGTCATCACCCGCCTCCGGCCCCAGCACGCGATCCGCCACCCACACCGCCGCCGCCACCCGCACCGCAGGCACCGCCATCCGCTTCCCCGCCAGATAACGCGCCGCATCGTCCTCTAGCAACAAATCCCCCGGAAAAAATCGCGCCAGCTCAGTCGCCATGAACCGCGCCGCATCCCGGCTCTGCTTCCGACCCAGCGCATCCCCAGCCACCACCACCGCCGTCTCCGCCGCCGCTCCCCTCACCCCCGACTCAGGATAACCCAGAAATACCGTCCGCAATGCCGCCATCATCGCCGTCCGCGGCCGCACACCCCGCTCAGGATGCCGCCCCAGCTCCTCCAGCAACCCACGCGCCTCCCCATGCCGCCCCAGTCGCCCCAGCAGCGCAAAATATTCCTCGAACGCCGCCCCGTTCCGCCCGTTCCGCCACGCTTCTTCTAACACCTGCAGCGCCCGCTCCTCCCGACCCAGTCGCCGCTCCAGCAGCTCCGCCTGCTTCAACGGATCCCGCGACAACCTCACCGCCTGCTCCCACTCCTTCCGCGCCTCCTCATCCTGCCCCAACCGCGCCAGCAGCTCCCCCGCCTTCTCGTGATTCCCCGCCTCCCGCCACGCCACCACCGCCTCGCTCAGCAACCCCGCCGCCTCAAAACACCCGGCAGCCTTCCCTGCCACCCGCAACCGCTCGCGGTACACCCGCGCCGCTTCCCGCCACCGACCCGCTCGCTCCAGCATCTGCGCCGCCATCGCCCAATCGCCTAGCAACTCCCCGTAGATCCGCGCCGCCCGCAGCCACCGACCCGCGGCACTCTCCCGCACCGCCGCCTCCCGATACGCCCGCTCCAGGCGCAACCGGGTCGCCTGATCCACCGCCCACTCATCCCCACCCCCATTCCCGTTCCGCATCGGATCCCATTCTTCCGGCCGTTCACCTAACACACTCCCCGGCAGCGGCCCCGCCCCCCTCCCCTTCCCGCCTCCCACCAGCGGAATCGCCCGACGCAACGCCCCCGCAGGATCTCTCCCGAACGCCTCCAGCAACCGCTCGATCTCCGCCTTCCTCCGCTCCGCCAGATCCTGACGAAATCTCCGACTCCACGCATCCACCCGCGACGCCGCCGCATCCCGCCCCATCGCCCGCAACGCTCCCGCCCCCAGATCACCCATCGCCGCTCCAGCCCTCCGCGCCGCCGCCGACCATCCCTCCGGGCCCGGCTCAACCCCCGCACTCTCCCCGATCCCTCCCGCCTCCGACGCCAGAAACCCGTCTCCCTCCCGTCGTTCCTCCAACCCCAGATGCCGCAACACCTGCACCAGCGGCGCCCCCGGCACCGCATCCATCCACCCGCGCTCCCTAACTTCCGCAAGCCTCAACAATTCCTCCGGCCGCACCGCCTCCTCCGCACTCCACCCCGTCACCCCCAGCACCGGATGCACAAAATGAACCTGCCGCGGAAACATCGCCCGCACTTCCGCTTCCGTTAGCGCCATCACCACCCGCGACCGCACCGGCACCAGCACCCCCGGCCACATCTCCCCCAGCGCCACCACCCGCGGCCGGAATCTCACCGGCCCCGCCACTCCAGTCACCACCAGCACCACGCCCGCCACACTCCCCGCCTTCTCCCCAGCCACCACATGCATCCTCACCCCGGCCCCCGGATGCCCCGCCACAAAATCCCGCGCTTCCTCCAGCCACTCCCCAACCTCCGCCGACGGCAGCCACCCCCCTACCGCCACCAGCGGTTCCTCACTCATTCGCAGCTTCAAAACGCACGCCTTCATCGGATCATCTGGGCCATCTCGGCAAATCGACGCAGCAATCGCCCGACCGTCTCCGCCGACCCGGCCACCCCGCTCCCTGCCAGCCATTCCCCATTCCCGCAACCCGCAACCGCCGCATCTCGCACCCACGCCGCCCCGGGACTCTCCAGCACACCAAGCACCGCCATCTCCACCTCCCCCTCCGCATCCCTCATCAGCACATGCAGCACACCCCTCACATCAAAAACCAATCGGCATTCCGGCACCCATTCCGCCACATAAATCTCCGGCTCGCTCCCCTCCAACTCCCCGCGCTGCCTCACCGGCCGAAACGGCCGCGCCGCCGCCAGCAGGCTCTTCCCCGTCACTTTCCATAACAAATCCGGCATCACCAACTGCCACCTCGACCCTCCCGCCCGCACCACTAATCCTCCCGCACTGTCAAATCCCGCCGACACCGGAGCCCCCATCATCCCCGGCAACCCTCCCCTCACCACCTCCCGCACATCCCCCTTCACATCCTCCTCCACCTCCCCCAGCCACACCAATCCGCTCCCGTCATACCCATACTCCCCGCCCAGCCCATCCTCCGTCACCGGACGCTCGCAAAGGGTCCGCCCATCCACCAGCGACACCGCCTCCACCATCCCCGCAGATCGACTCACCAGCGCCCCGTTCGACACCCGCACACTAACCCACCCATCCTCCCGCAACGCCATCCGCACCACCCGCTCGCCTCCCGCCCCATCCACCCGCAACGCCATCGCTCCCGCCCCAGTCCCCAGACACACCACCACATAACCCTCGCCCTCCCTCAGCACCACATACCGCTCCGCCTCCACCAACCGCCGCGCCGCCACCTCCACCGCCCCAGC
Organism: Verrucomicrobiaceae bacterium; assembly: GCA_027483175.1. Classification (GTDB taxonomy): domain Bacteria; phylum Verrucomicrobiota; class Verrucomicrobiia; order Verrucomicrobiales; family V1-33; genus V1-33. The sequence continues at coordinate 39,257 of JAIXVE010000119.1, forward strand.
CATCCCCGCATCCCACCGCATCAACCGCCCGTTCTCACCCACCGCCACCACCGACCCCTCACCAATCCTGACAACACCCGATCCCACCCTCACCCGGCACGGAAACCGCAACGGCAGCGGCCGCTCCCGGTAAAACGCCAGCGACGCCGCTACCGCCGTCAGATCCGTCAATTCCACCACCAAACGCGCCGCCTCATGCCGCCGCTTCACCCCGAAAATCACCTCCGGATCAATCCGACCCGTCGCCACCACCACCGCTCCCGACACACTCCGCCGCGTCAGTTCCACCTTTCCGCTCCGCGTCAGCCCGATCACAAACATCCTCCCGCCCGCCGCACCCACCCGACCGCTCATCTCATGCAGCGCATCCCTCACCTCATCAACTAGCGGATCAACCGTCACCAGAAACACATCCGGCAACCCCCCGTCCGCATCCACCTCGAACGCCCGCAGCGCCGCCGCCGTCGCCAACCCGGGCTCCAGCACCGCCAGACAATCCCGCACTCCCTCCACCGTCGTCAGGTCCACTGCCTCAAACCGCCGCCCCCGCCGCTGCCACACACCCGCCCCATCCCCCTTCGGCGCACTAACCACCAACCCCAGCGCCGCCGCCATCGCCAGCACCCGCACCGTCCCCCACATCCGAATCCCCCCATCCAGCAGAATCACCCGCCGCACCGCCGGCCATTGCGGCGGCGTGTCCCGCTCCAGATACAACGCCTCGCCCGACGCCAGCCGCGCCGCCAGCACCAGATCATCCGCCGCCAGTTCACTCAGCAGCAATCGGTCCAGCGGCCCCCTAACCGCAATCCCCGACACGCCCCCCACCGGCAACCCGCCCGGCTGACCCTCCACCCGCGCCACACTCAGCATCGCCACCATCCGCCACACCACCGCTGCCACCGCTTCCATCTCCGCATCACCCGACTCCGCCAGTCGCTCCATCAGTGTCCTTCCATCCCGCCCGCTCTCCGGAACTTCCGGCAACGCCGCCGCCCCCACATCCGCCGCCACTCCCGTCCGCAATCGCATCTCCAACCCCACGCCCACCGTCTCCGCCGCCCCCTTCAGCGCCCGCAGATCCCTCATCATCCTCAACGGCACAATGTCCCGCGGCGCTTCCTCACTCAACCACCTCCACCCGCGCGCCCTGACCTCCGCCACCACGCGCTCCGAAATCTCCACCTCCATCTGCGCCCACGATCTCCGAAACAAGGTCCTCAGCAATTCCCCGCGCGCCGCCACCCCCGTCCGCAATCCCTCCGGCAACGCACTCACCGTCTCTAGCAACTCCATCGCCTCACCCACCAATCGACGATTCGGAGCCGACGTGTCCCCCGCGGTCTCCTCCACACACCGCAATACCCCGCGCCGCACCGCCGCCGTCCGCCCCCGACACGCCATCAGCACCATCAGCATCGCCCCCAATGGCGGCAACCCTTCCGGCGCCAGATGCTCCACCAACCCGAACAATTCCTCCGCCACCGCCACAGTCCCGTCATCCCGCCACACCGGATTCGCCTCTTCATCCCAGAACCACACGTAATCCTTCGGCGGCACCAGCCACCGGATCAGCGTCGCCTCACTCACGTCCGTCCCGCCGTCCGGCGCAACGCCCCCAGCGTCACCCCGACAAACGCCTCCGCTGGCACCACTTCGCATCCCCCGTCCTCACCCATCAACGCCACCGCCCCGCGCCCCAACCCTATCACCTTCTCCACCCATTCCGCCCGACACTCTTTCCCCAACACCAGCCCGCACGGAATCGCCAGCCCACCCTCGACATACCACGCCTCCCCTCGCACCGGCGGCAATGGCTCACCCCGCACCAGCACGCGCCGCCCGGACACCGCCATTTCCAGCCGCCCCATCCGCAATCGCGACGCCCCTTCCGCCCACCGCAGCATCGTCTCCAAATCCGTTAGCAACAGGCTCGCCTTCCTCTCCTCCCTCCCGGACAACAATCGCACCACCACCCGATCCCCCACTCTACCTCCCGCCCTCACCTCAGGCATCGCCACCGGCAGTCTCCTAACCAACGGTTCCCACACCCCCGCAGGCACCCGCCCCACCGGAAGTCGCTTCCCCACCGGCACCAACCCACCCATCCCATCGTCCCGATACCGCCCCAGGCTCGGCACCATCATCGCCATCCCCGCATCCGCCTCAGGCACCCGCAACCACCACCGCCCGCCCGCCTCACACACTTCCCAACCAGCCCGGGTCCGCATCGGCCCCAGTACCCCCAGATCCTCTCGCTCAATCTCCAGCAGCATCGCCCTTCAGAAAAATTCAGCCAGCCCCGCCCGACCTCCGCGCCCACAACTCCCGGCACTTCGCTTCCAATCGCTCCCGCGCCTCCGGCACCCGCACCCATTGCACCCGCTCCGCTAGCAACCGCAGCACATCCCCCGCCGCAGGATCCGCCAACCCCGCCCCCCAGCGCGACTCCAACCCGTCCAGCTCCCGCGCCAGCGCCTCCGCATCCGGCTCCCCTCCACCCCCAGCCCCCGGATGATCCCCCGCCACCATCCCCTCACGCTCCACCACCGCCCGCACCAGCGCCGCCACCATCTCCATCTGTTCCTCACGATCCCACACATGCGCCAGCACCCACAGATCACTCAACCGAGCCTCCCCGCGACCCGCCATCAGCGCACTCCCCGCCACCGCACGCTGCAACCGCACCGCCCGTCTGTCGGACACCACCACTCCCGCCGCCCGCAACCGCCGCACCAATCCTATCAACTCCTCCCTGACACCATCCATCGCCACCGCCGTCAACCCTCTCTGAATCTCCCTCACCATCTCCGCCCCCGGTCCCTCACCCGCACTCTCCCTCCGCCCCATCACCCAACCCGCCGCCAGCACCGCGCCCAATTGCTCATCCGTCACCGGCCCGCACCGAACCCGCAGCAGAAACCGGTCAAACAACGCCCGCAACGCCTCGTCCTCCGGCAATTGATTGCTCGCCCCCACCACCATCAGCGCCGGCACCGCCCGAGTCTCCGCCCCGCGCCGGAAAACCCGCTCGTTCAGCACCATCAGCAATCCATTCAATATCGCACTGTTCGCATTCAGCAGTTCATCCAGAAACACCACGTCCGCCTCCGGCAGCATCCCCGCCGTGTTCGTCACCAGCTCGCCCTCACGCAGTCTCCGGATGTCAAACGGCCCGAACAACTCGTTAGGCTCCGTGAACCTCGTCAGCAGATAATCAAAACTCTTCGCCCCCAGCCGCCGCGTCATCTCATGCACCAGCGCCGTCTTCGCCGTCCCCGGCGGCCCCAGCAGAAACAGGTTCTCCCCCGCCGCCAGCGCCACCCCCATCAGGTCAATGATCCCATCCTTCCCCACAAACACTCCCTTCATCGGCTCAAAAACTCTCTGCCGGAGCTGAAGGGCGGCTGTCGGTACGTCAATCATCGGTTTCTCAACACCCAAACAGGGAAATCGCCTCCGCGCAAGCCAACCGCCGTCTCCCCACGCCATTCCCCCAGCGACCGCTCCGCCGCCGCCCTCACTTCCTCATCCGCCAGCCACCACTCCGCACGCGACACCATCACACGGTCCAGAAACAACTGCCACAACCCCTCATGCCCCCGCATCGCCTCCCACGCCGCCCCATCCACCATCCCACGCCCCCCCAACTCCCGACGCATCCCCGCACCCGACAACGGCCACCGCTCCGCCACCCGCACCAGCGCCCCAATGAGCGGATCCCCCGGTGCCAATCCCCGCGCCAACCGCTCCACATCCGGCAACCACCGCAACGCCACATCCACCGACCATTGCGCCGCCGCCCCAGGCTCAGGCATCTCCACCCCTCCCAGCAATTCCTCCACTTCCTCCGCACTCACCTCCCGCACCAGCAGACACCAAGCCGCCCGAAACAACACCCTCGCCCCCGCCCGCGCCGCCCCCCCATCAAACGCCAGCACCTCACCCCCCTGATCCTCGCTCGCCTCCACATGCCACTCCCTCAGCATCGCCTCCAATCCCTCATCCAACGCCGCAGCCATCTCCATCTCCGCCAACCGCTCCCGCATCGTCCCCGCCCCGCTGAGCCGCAGCACCGCCACGCCTCTCGCCCGCACGTCCCTCAGAAACGCACGCACACTGTCACTCGTCTCCAGCCCTCCACTCATCAACTCCCCTTGCCCCGATCCAACCCCTTCCGCAACGCCCGATCTCCACCCCGAAAGTGACACAGCCATCCCGCCTGTGACCTCTCCCAACAAGCAAAGTTCCCCAGGCCCCCGCCACCGTTCACCACCCAAGCACCAAATCCCCCGCCTCGCCTTTCCCATTGTGACCTCCCCACCTTTCACCACATCCTCCCACCCGTGAAACCGTTCGCCTTCCTCCTCCTCCTCGCCACCGCCACGGCCGACCCCGCACCCAAAGGCAACCTCATCTCCGCCAAAGCCTCCGTCCGCATCAGCAGCACTAGCGAATACGACACCCCGGAAACCCACCTCGATCTCGTCCGCGGCCCGGAAACCGACTGCGCCTTCCACACCCGCTCCGAGAAATCCCCATGGGTCATCCTCAAACTCCCCCAACCCGCCACCATCACCGCCCTCCGCATCGTCAATCGCAAGGACGGCAACGCCGCCCGCGCCGCCGGTCTCACCGCATGGCTCTCCACCGACGGCAAATCATGGACCGAGGTCTGGAAGGCCTCCGGCCCAGCCGAACCCGCCTGGGACATCCCTCTCGCTAACACCCCCGCCTCCGGCATCCGCGCCTCCTTCGTTAAAATCGGTCTCTCCTCCGACCAACCCCAGTTCCTCCACCTCAGCCGCATCTCCGTTTATGGTCTCTGAATCCCGCCTCTCCTCCCTCGTCCTCACGGTCGCTTCTCTCCTCTCCCTCGCCGCCGCCCCGCTCCGCGCCGTCGACTTCCCCACCGCCCCTCTCTCCGATCTCTCCCCCGACTCCCTCCGCTCCACCGCCGCCGCCGCCATCAAGGAAGGCGCATGGTCCCCATGGTCCGACTGGCTCACCTCACTCCTCCGCACCGCCTTCTCCCAGCCCGACCTCAAAGACCCGGCCCCTATCACTTCCACCCCAGCCGGTTCCCTAGCCCTCGCCCAGTGGCGTCTCATCGCCGTCACCGGCCCCGACCACTGCAAGGCCGTCGCCGACAAGGACGGCACCGCCTTCCTCGCATGGCTCACCGCTAACAACGACGCCCTCCACGCCTACCTCGCCAGCGGCCCGCTCGACCGCGAAATCACCTCCCGCGGCCTCGCCATCTGGCGCGATCTCTTCAACGCCCACCCGGATTCCCGCGACGGTCTCTGGATGCGCGTCGCCGCCGCCACCGCCCTCGCCCACACCACCCCTGTCAAATCCCTCGCCGACGGCGGTGACATCGATCCCCTCAAACGCTTCCAGTACTTCCGCGACGCCCACGCCAGCCACATCCTCGCCCCTTCCTTCGACCAAGCCGCCGTCTGGGAACTCCGCTACGTCGTCAATTCATGGGCCCGCGACGAGGAACTCGCATGGGTCCTTAATGCCATGGACCCCAAAAACAAATCCCAGGCACGCATCGGCGACGCCTGCGGCATGGTCCCCTATCGCCTCGAAAACAGTAAAGGGGTCTCCGTCCAGAACGGCCCGGAATACTACGAACACCAACCCGTCACCCTCAAACTCATGCACGAGGTCGGCGGGGTCTGCGGAGCCATCTCCAAATTCGGCACCGCGGCCGCTCAGGCCTTCGGCGTCCCCGCCATGCCCGTCGGCCAACCCGGCCACTGCGCCTTCCTCTGGAAAGACACCCCCACCTCATGGCGCACCGGCAACGACATCGAGGGCTGGCCCGGTTCCTCAGAACACGGCGGCATCCACATCCCATGGGGCCAACGCGCCGCCTACATCCTCCTCGCCGAAGCCGCCCATCAGAACCCGGCCGCCTTCCTCCGCAGCGAACAAGCCGCATGGTCCGTCCCCTTGGCCGGCCCTAACGCCCTCAACTTCGCCTCCGCCGCCACCGCCGCCCAGCCCCTCAACGCCGGCGCATGGCAGCTCCTCACCAAAACCGCCACCGCCTCCAGCGCACCGCTCGACTTCTACCAGAACCTCACCCGGCAACTCCTCGCCGCCCTCCCCAACCACCCACTCCCACTCATCGATCTCCTCCAACCCGTCGAATCCCACCTCGACCTCAAAGACGCCCCCGCCCGCACGCGCTTCGTCGCCGCCGTCGCCACCGCCATCGCCAAGGGCAACCCCGACGCCCAGCAGAACACCGCCCCACGCGCCCTCGACGATCTCCTCTCCCGTCACGCCGCCTCCCTCCTCAAAGCCGGACCCCAGGCCGTCGCCTCCCTCAAATCCCCAGACGCCTCCACCACCACGCCTCCCCTCTCCGACCCCGAACGCGCCGCCGTCCTCTCCCTCGTCGAAGCCTCCCTCTCCGCCACCTCCTCACGTCCCGACCTCCAGGACGCCCTCTCCGGCCAATGGCTCAACCTCATGTCCTCCAACCCAGCCAGTCTCGCCCGCGCCATCCAGTTCTTCGGCTCCCTCTTCGAAACCGCCCGCACCAACTCCGACCGCAAACCAGCCATCGCCCTCGCACGCCGCCTCATCCTCCTCGCAGAACAAGCCAACGACCTCCCCGCCGCTGAAAAATACTCCGCCGCCTGCAAATCCCTCCTCACCAACCCCTGACCCCACCCTCCGAACCAGCCGGTGGCGCACAACCCGAACACACATCCCCGAACCAGCCCCTGCCCCCAAGCCGAAGGCTTGACGGAGCTTAACCGGTGGCGTCAGCCACCGGTCTAACACAACAATATGACACCGCCCCGGCAGGGGCGGCAGCCCCTCCCAACCCGCCCCCTCCGAACCCACCCACCTTCACCACTCCGAATTTTACTATTCACTATTTTCAATTTTCAATTTTCACCCCCCTCCCCGCCGCCCCATCCGATCAATTTTTGAACAAAACCCCCGGATCTTCTATCATATCCCGAGTGCTGCCCTCCGGCATCCACCCGGCCATGCCCCACTTCTACAAATTCACCCTCGCCTTCCTCACCCTCGGCACCATTCTCTTGTGCCTCGGTTCCTCCCAACCGGTCTACACCGATCCCGAAGCCCCCGGCCGTCTCTCCCTCGAACTCGCCGACCTCCCACGGGAACAGCGCTTCAGCCAATGGCATTCCCAACTCCAGCGCTTCGAGACGAACCACAAACGATTCACCGACCTCGGCAGAGGCTTCATCGCGCTCGCCATCGGCGTCGCCCTCGCCAATGCCGTCACTTCCCTCTACCGCCACTTCGAAGGCCGCTCGCGAACTGTCTTCTTCGCCATCGCATGGATCGCCCTCTGGGCCCTGAAAATCCCCTTCATCACAAGGTACTACACGCTCCGCCAGGAACGGTTCGACTTCCCCACATGGGGCGACTCCATCGCCATTCCCATCTACGCAGAAACCGCTACCACCATCGCCTGCTGTGTCCTTACCGGAGGCCTCGCCGCCATCCTCATGCGTCGGTACTCGTTCGACTCCGACCTCATCCTCACAAAACCCACTGGCACCGCCCAGGGAATTCGAGCCGCCTTCATGGCACTGTGGTTCACCCTGCTCCTCATCGATGTCGCTTCCGGAGTCTGGTACGGCAATGAAGGCTCGGTCATTGCCTGCGTCGCTGCCTGCCCGCTCCTCCTCGCCATCACCACCGCCTCGCCAGACGACCCTCCCGAATCCCCTCCTCCACCGTCCCCCACCGCATCCTAGCCCCTCCGCCTTCACCATTCTGAATTTACTATTCACTATTTTCAATTTTCAATTTCCCCAGATGCCCTCCGACCTCCTCACCTACTATCAACAACGAGCCGCCGAATACGAACGCATCTACGCCAAACCCGAACGTCAATCCGACCTCGCCGCCCTCCGTTCTCTCCTCCACGACCAACTCCGCAATCACCACGTCCTCGAAGTCTCCTGCGGCACCGGATACTGGACCGCCGCCTTCGCACCCGCCGCCCTCTCCGTCAACGCATGCGACCTCAGCCCCGAGGTCCTCGCCATCGCCCGCGCCAAAGACTGGCCCTCAGCCAACGTCGAATTCTCCCAGGCCGACTCCTACGCCCTCCCAGACTTCGACCAGAAATTCTCCGCCGCCTTCGCCGGCTTCTGGTGGTCCCATGTCCCCCGCCAACGCCTCCCCGCCTTCCTCTCCGGCCTCCACGCCAAGCTCCAACCCGGCGCCACCGTCATCTTCATCGACAACCGCTTCGTCCCAGGCAGCAGCACCCCCATCTCCCGCACCTCCCCAGACGGCGATTCCTACCAACTCCGCCGCCTCGAGGACGGCAGTACCCACGAAGTCATAAAGAACTTCCCCTCCGAATCCGACCTGCGCCACACCCTCGCCACCATCACCCCCTCACCGGAAATCATCCTCACCAACTATTTCTGGCTCCTCCGCTACACCATCCCCTGAACCCTCACACCGCCCTCTCCCGCCCCCAATCCCTCCCACCCTAACTTCACTGGCCAGCGCGTCTACTTCCCCGCATCCCGCTCCCCCGATCCTCCCGCCAGCACATCTCCGAGCCCGGTCCATGTGAACCCATTCCAACCGATTCGAACGTCTTCTACGATATCGTAGCTGTCACCCATAATCGGAACAAGCTTCTCAAATAGGACGACGTCGGCGGGGTCGCAAAAGATATGCCAGAAACGCCCATCGCGCATGCTCAGGATGTACGAATTAGATCCCCATACGCGCCTCGCCTCCCCCCGCTCCTCGGGCGGAGACCCCAACGCCTTGCACTGAGCTTCACTCAACTCGCGCCAATCGCTGCACCGGGTCATCACCCCCACTTCGTCGCCCGGCTCAATGCCCGCCTTGGCAGCAACGTCCGCCGCCACTGAAACGTACTCAAAGCGCAGCTGAGCCAGCCTCCCACCCGCAACCGTCGCCGGGGTCAGCAAAGCCCGCACCGAATACCCCTCCTGCCCCCTCGCGCCTTGAGACGCCTCCGCAGCACCCGCCGCCACCCCGGATCCACGGCGGCATCCAGATAACACACAAGCCCCCGCAAGCATCATCGCCAGCGCAAACCTACCCCTGATCTCCTGCACCTTCCTCCTTCCTCCCTCCAGGCCGACTTCCTTCCATCGAACAGGACCTTTGAGCTTCTCGTTCATCATGAGCCTCATAACACCCAGAACCTATCATCCCTCCCCCTCATGTCAATCCTCCTCTCACCCTCGGCTCCTCCCCCCGCCCATCTCCGTCAGGATCCAACGCCCTAATCCCAACGCCCGCCATTCCCCTGCATCCCCCTCTCGCAACACGCATTCCCCTGCCATCCATTCCCCTGCCCCTCCCTCTCCCAACACGCCCTTCTCACTTCTCACTTCCCACTTCAAACTTCTCACTTCCCCCCGCCCCATCCCAGCCCATCGTCCACTCTCCCAGCCATGCCCGTCGCCCGCCGCCGCCAAAGCCCGCCCAGCGATCCCCCGGACCGCAAGGCCCGAAACCAACGCCTCTCCGCCCGCGACCGCGAAGCCAAACTCGCCAGCCGTCTCCTCGGCGAAAACGCCCCCGCCCCGCTCTTCATCCCAGTCACCGCGCTCTACCAGTGGATCGCGTGGCTCTTCATGGTCCCACTCTGCTTCGTCACCCTCCTCACTCTCTGCCTCTGCCTCAATGACGGCCTCGAAGGCGGTCTCTGGCGCAGCGCCCCCTTCTGGTTCTTCAGCATGGGCTTCATCATGTGGCTCATCTGGTTCCTCTTCCAGCCGCGCCCAGTCACCCTCTACGTCTGGGGCCACGAAATGACCCACGCCCTCACCACCATCCTCTGCGGCGGCGGCATCCGCGAATTCCACGTCACCGCCAGCGGCGGCCACGTCGTCACCACCAAAAACAATCTCCTCATCGCCCTCTCCCCCTACTTCGTCCCACTCTACTCCGTCCTCGCCGTCCTCCTCTTCCTCCTCGCCGGCCTCGTCATCGACCTCAATCGCGCCATCCTGCTCCCATGGGGCGGCATGCTCCGACCATGGCACGGCTTCTACTTCATCACCGGCCTCACCTGGAGCTTCCACATCTCCTTCACCATCTGGATGATCGGCAAAGACCAGCCTGACCTCCGCATCAACGGGGTCTTCTTCTCCCTCTGCCTCATCGTCTTCATCAATCTCCTCGTCCTCTCAGGCATGCTCATGCTCGCCTCACCAAACCTCAACCCTGCCGCCTTCGGCTCCGCATGGCTCCAGGCCGCTCACTCCAGCTCCGAAGCCATCCGCGAAATCTTCTTCCTCCTCCGCAGTCTCGTCTCCTGACCGCTTCCTCCTGACATCTGCTCGGAAAGCGGAGAGGGCCAGAATCGAACTGACCAGGGCAAGGATCACTCGCCCCTAACGGTTTTGAAGACCGCAGCAGCCACCAGGCACGCGTCACTCTCCCTCGCTTCCACCTCACCCTCACCCCGTTCCGCCCTCCCGCAATCCGGATTTCCCTCCCCGGACCTGCGGTCTGGACTCTCCGCCCCACTCCCTCCATCCTCCCCACCATGCTCTCCCGCCGCCGCCTCCTCCACACCATCATCGCCTCCGGCTCCGCACCACTCATCCTCCCGCGACACCTCATCGCCGGCAGCGGCCAGACCCCGCCCTCCGAACAACTCGCCACCGCTCACATCGGGGTCTCCGGCCAGGGCGGCGGCAATCTCGGCGAAATCGGCAAATTCCCCGAAGTCAAAGTCGTCGCCCTCTGCGACGTCGACGAATCCCGTCTCGCCGATCCAGCCAAAGAATACCCCGGTGCCCGCACCCACCGCGACTGGCGCAAGCTCTTCGATTCCCAGAAGGACTTCGACGCCGTCGTCGTCTCCACCCCGGACCACCACCACGCCCCCATCGCCCTCACCGCCATGCTCCTCGGCAAGCATGTCTATGTCGAAAAACCGCTCGCCCACACAGTCGAGGAGGCCCGTCTCATGTTCGCCACCGCCGAGAAAATGAAGGTCGTCACCCAGATGGGCAACAACGGCCACGGCGGCGACGGGCTCCGCCGCTGGAAGGAATACATCGACGCCGGCACCATCGGCACCCCCACAGAAATCCACGTCTGGAGCGACCGTCCCGGCGGCTGGTGGGGCTCCCAGGGCCAACCCCGCCCCACCGACACCCCAGCCGTCCCCGCCTCCCTCGACTGGGACCTCTGGCTCGGCCCCGCCCCCCTCCGTCCCTATCATCCTTCCTATCACCCCATGCAGTGGCGCGGCATCAAGGACTTCGGCTGCGGTGCCCTCGGCGACATGGCCGTCCACAACGCCGACCCAGCCTATTTCGCCCTCGACCTCGGTGCCCCCGACTGGGTCGACGCCGAAACCAGTCCACCTAACGCCGACTCGTTCCCCGCATGGACCATCGTCACATGGCACTTCCCAGCCAAAGGCAACCGCCCCGCCATCACCATGAAATGGTACGACGGCGGCAAACGCCCTGCCAATGTCCCCTTCGTCGACCCAGCCCTCAATCTCGGCGACAACGGGCTCATCATCGCCGGCTCCAAAGCCGCCCTCTTCGGCGGCAGCCACGCCAGCCCGCCTCGTCTCCTCCCCTCCGAAGCCCAGGCCTCCACCCCCGTCCCTCCCAAATCCCTTCCCCGTTCCCCCGGCCACCGCATCGAATGGGTCCGCGCCGCCATCGCCGGCAATCCCAAAGACGCCATGAGCGGCTTCTGGTACTCCGCCCCCTTCACCGAAAGTCTCCTCACCGGCATGCTCGCCGTCGAATTCCAGAAACGCCTCACATGGGACGCCGCCGCCCTGCGCTCCCCAGACACCCCGGACGCCGACAGAGTAGTCCGCAAAATGTACCGGGACGGCTGGAAGCTCCCCGTCTGATCCGGATTGCACTTTCCTCTCAACCCCGGTATCCGCCCCGCAATCCCATGAAGATCACCCGCATCCTCGCCTACCGCGTCGAACTCCCCCTCCACGAGGTCACCTACAAATGGAGCGGCGGTAAATCCGTCACCGTCTTCGACAGCACCATCGTCCGAGTCGATACCGACGCCGGCATCACAGGCTGGGGAGAAGTCTGCCCCCTCGGCCCGTTCTACCTCCCCGCCTACGCCGACGGGGTCCGCGCCGGCATCCGCGAACTCGGCCCCCACCTCATCGGTCAGGACCCGCGCCAGCTCGTCCGCCTCAACCACCTCATGGACGCCGCCCTCAAGGGCCACCCCTACGTCAAATCAGGCATCGACATCGCCTGCTGGGACATCCTCGGCCAGTTCGCCAACCTCCCCGTCTGCGAACTCCTCGGCGGTCGCTACGGCGAATCCATCCGGCTCTACCGCGCCATCTCTCAGGAATCCCCGGACGAAATGGCCGACAAGGTCGCCGCCTATCGCGCCGAGGGCTACTCCCGCTTCCAACTCAAGGTCGGCGGCGACCCGGACACCGACATCGCTCGCATCTTCGCCGTCGCCGCTAAACTCCAGCCCGGCGACCGTCTCGTCGCCGACGCCAACACCGGCTGGACTCAACACGAAGCCGTCCGCATCGCCAAAGCCGTCCGCGATGTCGATGTCTACATCGAACAACCCTGCCTAACTTACGAGGAGTGCCTCGCCGTCCGTCGCCAGACGCCTCACCCGTTCGTCCTCGACGAAAACATCGATGACCTCGGCGTCCTCCTCCGCGCCAAATCCGACCTCGCCATGGACGTGGTCAATCTCAAAATCAGCAAGCTCGGCGGCCTCACCAAAATCCGTCAGGCCCGCGACCTCTGCGTCTCCATGGGCATCGCCATGACTCTCGAAGACTCATGGGGCGGCGACATCGCCACCGCTGCCATCGCCCACCTCGCCCACAGCACGCCAGAAGCCTTCCGCTTCACCAGCACCGACTTCAACAGCTACGTCACCGTCTCCACCGCCACCGGTGCCCCCCAGCGCGTCAACGGCTTCATGCAGGCCTCCACCGCCCCAGGCCTCGGCATCCAGCCACGCATGGATGTCCTCGGCGACCCAGTCGTCACCGTCGCCTGACAATCCGCAGCCCCACCGCTGCCCCTCCGCAACCGCCCCCTCCCCGGCAGGCGTATTCCCGGCATACTCACGATTGCCGGACCACCCGGCATGCCCTCCCCTCTCCCCCCAACCCATGCCTGCCACCCTGCCTCCCTCCCCCTCTCCTCTCTCGGACGACGACATCCGCGAGGACGAAATCCACCGCGTCGAAAACCCCGACCGCCGCTTCGTCTCCGGCCCCCGCGGCCGCTGGCAGGAACTCAAAACCCTCTTCGCCGTCTCCAGCGACTTCCTCCGCGGCTTCCGCACACTCCACTTCGTCGGCCCCTGCGTCACCATCTTCGGCTCCGCTCGCATCAAAGACGGCCACCCCTACTACGAACTCACCCGCCGCATGGGCCACGCCACCGCCAAACTCGGCTTCACCGTCCTCACCGGCGGCGGCCCAGGCCTCATGGAAGCCGCCAACCGCGGCGCTCGCGAAGCCGGCGGCCACTCCGTCGGCATCAATATCATCCTCCCCTTCGAACAATCCATCAATCCCTACGTCGACCTCTCCGTCGACATGGAATTCTTCTTCACCCGCAAAACCCTCCTCATCAAATACAGCTACGCCTTCATCGTCATGCCCGGCGGCCTCGGCACCATGGACGAACTCTACGAAGCCCTCACCCTCATCCAGACCGGAAAAGTCCGCAACTTCCCAGTCATCCTCGCCGGCCGCTCCTACTGGCAACCCATGCTCGACGCCATCTACAGAATGCGCGACGAAGGCATGATCAGCCCCCACGACCTCGACCTCCTCTCCGTCACCGACGACGTCGACGAAGCCATGGCCGTCCTCAACGACAAAGCCATCAAGGCCTTCAACCTCCATCGCTCCAAAGTCCCCAAACGCATCCGCATCCTCGGCGAACGCGGCCTCTAACCCATCACCCCCTCTCACAACACGCCCCCCAGGAGCCCTGAGCCCCAGCTCGGCACTCCCTCCCACCACGCCCCCAGCAGCCCTGAGCCCCAGCTCGACCCTCTCTCCCACCACGCCCCCAGCAGCCCTGAGCCCCAGCTCGACCCTCTCACAACACGCCCCCAGCAGCCCTGAGCCCCAGCTCGGCACTCTCTCCCAACAAGCCCCCTTTTACTATTTACTATTCACCATTTACTATTTCTCCCCCCCTCCGTTCAAGCAGCCGAAGGCTCTGGACTGCTGTCAGAATTACAGCACTTTCTGCGCACAAAGTGCGCCTGCCAGCCTCTACCCTATTCGTCCTATCCGTCTTATCAGCCCTATCCGCCCTATCCGCCCAATCGGTCCTATCCGTCCATCTGAAACACCAACTCACCTCTTTCCCATCCTGCGCCTGAACACCTCCCCAACCCGCCCCACCAGCCCCAACGGGATTGCGTCCCCGCCACCATTCACCCCCGCCCCACGTTCCTCTCCCATCGGCACCCACACCCCACCCATTCGCGAATTCATTCGTGCCCATTCGTGACATTCGTGGTCCCAAAAACCCCGCAA
>JAIXVE010000069.1 GCA_027483175.1 Verrucomicrobiaceae bacterium
CAGAGCCGCATGTTTGGGCGCCTCCGGCACGAAGCCGCTGCGCAGACAAACAAATAAAACACCGCCAGCACACCAAGTCGATGACCAGACCCATACTCTATGTCGGACTCGATGTCCACGCCGACTCCATCAGTATCGCCACTGCGGATGCCCGCCGCGACGGCGAAGTGCGCCACTATGGAACAATCCCAGCGACGCTGCGTGCGCTGGATTCGGTCATCACAAAGCTCGGGCATCCCGGAACGGAACTGCCCGTCTGCTACGAAGCCGGCCCCACCGGATTCGTCATCGCAAGGCATCTGGCAAAGAAGGGCATCGACTGCCTCGTGGCAGCCCCTTCCCTGATCCCGAGCCCAAAAGGCAACAAGATCAAGACGGACTGCCGCGACTCCATCAAGCTCACCCGCCTCCACCGTGCCGGAGAACTCACTGCCGTGCATGTGCCGGATGCCACCGACGAAAGTGTCAGGGATATCTGCCGCGCCCGCACCGATGCCGTCGATGACAAGCGCCGCGCCATGTGTCAGCTCAAAGCATTCCTCCTGCGTCACGGCCACGGCATCACTGACAAGACCCCCTGGAGCGAAGCCCGCATGCGCACCCTGCGCAGCATCGCCCTTCCGCTGCCGGCCATGAACATCGTGCTCGAAGAATACATCCAGGCCATCGAAACCGCCCACCAGCGCATCGCGCGCCTCGAGCACCAGATGGAGAACGTACTCGAAACGTGGGAACAGGCACCCGTCGTGCGCGCCCTGATGGGCCTGCGTGGCATCCGGCTTGTCTCCGCCATGATCCTCGTCTCCGAGCTGGGCGACATCCACCGCTTCGCCCACCCGCGGCTACTCATGGCGTATCTCGGACTCGTGCCCAGCGAGGCGAGCAGCGGCGGCAAACGCCGCGTGGGCGGCCTGACCAAAACCGGCAACGCCCACGTCCGGTGGCTGATCAACGAAAGCGCCCAGCACTACCGTCTGCCGCCAAGAGTCAGCCCCGACCTCAGCAAACGTCAGGAAGGCATCGCAAGGGAACACCGCGCAGAAGTCCAGAAGATCTCATGGAAGTGCCAGCAGCGCCTGTACGACAAGGGGCGGCAGATGGCGGGCAGACTGAAGATCAGACAGAAAGTGCAGATCGCCCTGGCTCGGGAACTGTGCGGATTTGTCTGGGCCATCATGAAAGCCGTGCAGCCCGTCACCGCCCGTTGATGTCATGAACGCCATGAACGCACCGTTGGGGGCCAGCCCCCAAACCCCCGGAGTTTATCGCATGCGACCGGTGGTTGGAGTGATCCCGCCAAAGCAGAGACCCGCGCGGCACAGAAGTCCCGCACGGGCCTGTTTGGCGAGGATCAACCTCCGGGCTGAGGCGCCGCTCCGGTTGCTCTCCAGCAGAGCCGTATCCTGCACCTCAGCGGGCCCATGATCGCAGCTCTGAGCAGCGCCGGCAAGGCGCAACAGGACAGGAAATCGAATTCACCAGAAAACACTAAGATCTAACTATCCACCACTTCACCAATAACCAGGAGGCCTGGGGATCAGGCGGATGCACACGGGGCCAACCCGCGAACCGGCTATGAGATAAGACTCCGCAAGGAGACGAACGCTCGAAAATTAGAAAGCGGATCCGGCCACGATGATAAAAGCCAATGCGTTAACCAACACGCGAATTCCAGCATATCACCGCAATCGTGATGAGTAATCATCCCAGTGCGTCCGTCTGATTCCCCGACCACCTGCGAACCAGAAAAATCATGCCTGACATGAAAAAGAACTCCCGCGCCCACTTGACAAAAACCGCAGCCATACCAGCCGCAGGCTCTGGACTGCTGGGAGAATCACAGCTCTCTCTACGCGCCGAGTGCGCCTGCCCGCCCTCCCAACACGCCCACTCCGAACAAGCCCGGGCACGCGAGGCTCCGTACTCGCCCCTCTCTCCACACACCCTCCTTCACCATTCCGCATTTTACTATTCACTATTTACAATTTACTATTCTCAGCCCCCTCTCCGTCGACGCTCGCCCCCAGCGCCAACGGCGCACACTAACGTAGACCAGGGAAACGCCCTGGGACTAGCCCACCACACACACAGAGCCCTGAAAGGGCGCCCTATCTCGTCCCGGGGCATCGCCTCGGGAAACACCACACCCCTCCTTAGAACTCGCCCCCTCTTCCACGGTCCACCACCCACCCATATGCGTCCATCGAACGCCCCATGCTAACCGCATCGGACAAGGCAGACTCACCGCGCCAGCCCGAACCGTGAGCCCAACTCAACCCTCCGACTTCGCCACCCTCATTGATCCGCCTTATCGAAATCAACCAGACATCCCGAAACGGTTTTGATAAATGCCTTTTCACTCGCGACGCTCGAATACGCGGACCTCACACTGATCACACTGATCCCGCGCACCTGCATCAGCGGAAATGAATACTTCGAGGCCTTCGCCGACAAGACGCCCAGAAATGCCGCGTCATCCGCTGTCGATAGAAATTCCCATTGGCTCCCAGACGCGGCGTAGTCCAGCAGGGCCGGAAAGACCACCCGGAGAAGCACCTGAGTCCTCCCGGTCTCCACGAGCTGCCGCCATGCAGGACATCCCGCCATCTTTCGCCCGTGATCGGGCTGCTGATCACCCACCCCGAAAACAGCCGCCTGATAATTCGTATCCTTCCCCAATTGCTCAATCGCCGCTCTTTGCGAAGCGACCACCTCATCCTCAGACACATAACGGAGCAAAAATGACGTCGCGCTGCACGGACTCTTTATTCCGAGAATTTCACGCCATCTCCGACGAATCTCCCCATGCTCACTTGGTTTTGTGACCGCAACCCTTGCCAGACAATAGACAGACAATTGGACGAATCCATCTGATAGCGCCGCGTTGACCAACCCCTCAGCCTTTGTAACCTTATCAGCCATCGATATCGAAATCGTCGCTGTTTCCATGAGCTTCCCCGGATCAAGGCCATCAGCTGATGTCAGACGCTCCATGACGAAATCCTGCGTCTTCTTCGCAACAATCACCGCCCGTTCACGGAGTCTCTTGGCAACGGCGTCCATCGCCACTTTGCTCGACGCTATTCTTGGCCACTCGACGGACCCGTCGCGCATCAGCTCCAGAACTGCCACCCGGTCTGCTCCCCCAAAGGCATTCTCCCATCTCCCGACAATTGAACCCTGGGCTTCGGAATCAGCGGCGACCACCCCTCCGTGGAGGACCCAGACCAAACCGAAAACTGTAAGTACTTCTTTCATTGCAAAGATCCAGGATGACGAAGCAATTCATTGACCGAATGCTTTGAACCGCACCTGACAATCTCGCTTTGCGACACTGCCAGCCAGTCTCGGACTTCCCATATCACATTCCCGCGACTCCGAAAGCCCATTTCCTCCGCCCGTCCCACCAGCCCGCCGCCCCCTCGCGTGAGCCCCTCTCCCAACACACCCCCTCCCACCAACCCCACCCCTCTCATTTGCCACACAACACCGATCATCGCCCTCCCACAAGCCATCCGTGCCCATCCGTGAAATCCGTGGTCCCCCAATCCCTTCTGTCTCCTCGCCAACCCACCACCCTCCGACCAAGCCCTTCTAACTTCTCACTTCTCACTTCTCACTTCCCAAGCCCTCCGGCAGCCACGGCCGGAACTCCGGAGGAATCGGCGCCGTGAACTCCATCCGCTCGCCCTTCACCGGGTGATCAAACGCCAGCCGCCACGCATGCAGCATCATTCGCCCCGAAGGCGTCTGCCGGCTCACCTTCGCATACGTCGCATCCCCTAACAACGGGTGCCCCAGATGCCGCATGTGCACCCGGATCTGATGCGTGCGCCCCGTGTGCAGCGTGCAACGCACCAGCGCATCCGCTCCGCTCACATGCTCCACCCGGTAATCCGTCACCGCCACCTTCCCCGCGTTCTCCGGCACCACCGCCATCCGCAGCCGATTGTTCGGATCGCGCCCGATGTGATTCTGCACCGTTCCCTCCCGCGGCGACGGCACCCCCTGCACCACCGCCAGATACGTCTTCCCCGTCGTCCGACCCGCAAACTGCTCAGTCAGCGAGTGATGCGCCGCGTCATTCCGCGCCACTACCAGACAACCACTCGTCTCCTTGTCCAATCGGTGCACAATCCCCGGCCGCGCCACCCCGCCGATACTGCTCATCGCCCCGAACCGGTGCAGCAGCGCATTCACCACCGTCCCGTCCTCGTTCCCGTGCGCCGGATGCACCACCATCCCCGACGCCTTGTTCAGCACCGCCACATGATCATCCTCGTATAGCACCTCCAGCGGCAGATCCTGCGCCTGCGCCTCCGACGGACGGTCCGGCGGAATCGTCCCCGCAATCACTTCCCCGGCCGACAACTCCCGGCTCGCCTTCGCCTCCCGACCGTTCACCAGAATCGCCCCTTCCTTCAGCAATGCCTGCAATCGCGCCCGCGAAAACGCCGGCAGCCGCGCCACCAGAAACTTGTCCAGCCGCTGCCCCGCTTCCCCAGCCTCCACCGTCAGCAGAAAATCGTGCTCCATCGCATCTCAGCGTCCCGGCTTCTCCTCACCCTCACAGCAACGCCCGGATCAGCTTCCCCTTCCAGCCATCCGGCAGCGGAAACTTCGCCCCAGTCTGCTGCAAACCCAGTCGCAGCGCCTCCGTCATCCACCGCTTCGACGCATGCACCTCCACCACCTCCCCCGTATTGTCCCCATTCAATTGATAGCGCGCCGAAAACATCACCGGCTCAGGCTCGCCCGACAACTCAATCGTCGCCGTCACCCGCCGCTCCGTCACATCCAGCCGGAAATCCGTCAGCCGCACCCAATCCAGTCCCGCCGACTCGATCTTCGCCTGAATCGCTTTGAGTATAATCGCCTGAGGAGAAATCATGCCAGAAATCGTTGAGTTAGGTCACCGTACGCATCCACCCGCCGGTCCCTGAGAAACGGCCACCACTCGCGCTGATCCCGGATCGCGTCCGTGTCAATCTCCGCCATCAGAACTTCCTCCTGATCCGTCGACGCCTTCGCCACCATTTGCCCCATCGGCCCAGCCACAAACGAACGTCCCCAGAACTCCAGTCCCTGCCCGCCCGCCGGCGCTTCATGCCCGATCCGGTTCACCGCCGCCACATAACACCCGTTCGCCACCGCATGACTCCGCTGAATGATCTCCCACGACTGATGCTGATTCTCCCCCAGCGCCTCCTTCTCGCTCGGCATCCACCCGATCGCCGTCGGATAAAACAGAATCCCCGCACCATGCATCGCCGTCAGCCTCGCCCCCTCCGGATACCACTGATCCCAGCAGATCAGCACCCCGATCCTCCCCACCGCCGTGTCCCACGCCCGGAACCCACGGTCCCCCGGCGCAAAGTAATACTTCTCCTCAAACTGCGGATCGTGCGGAATATGCATCTTCCGGTAGGCCCCCAGCAGCGCCCCGTTCGCATCAATCACACAGCACGAATTGAAATACAGCCCCGGCGCAGCCTTCTCAAACACCGGCAGCAGAATCACCACCTTCAGCTTCTTCGCCAGCTTGCAGAACCGCTCGCTCATCGGCCCAGGTATCGACTCCGCAAGCTTGAACCACTCCGGATTCAGATTCTGACAGAAATACACCGACGCAAACAACTCCTGCAGACACACAATCCGCGCCCCCTTCTTCACCGCCTCCGTGATGTACACCTCCGCACGGCGCAGGTTGTCCTCAACACGCTCGCTGCAGCGCATCTGTACCAGTCCAAGCTGGTAAACGGAAGATCGGGATCGGGCAGGCATCCCCCACCATCACCACTCCAGCCTCAGGCGCAAAAGTGAAGTTTGCCGTTTCCCACCCTCCCATCCAGTGGTCCCCGTCACCATGGAAGTGCAGCCCGGAACGCTCTATCTCGTCGCCACACCCATCGGCAACCTCGCCGATATCACCGAACGCGCCCGGCTCACGCTCGCCGCCGTCTCCCGCGTGGCCTGCGAAGACACCCGCCACTCCGGCATCCTCCTCCAGCACCTCGGCCTCCGCAAACCCCTCGTCAGCATCCACGAACACAACGAGGCCTCCCGCTCCGCCGAAATGGTCGAAGCCCTCCTCTCAGGCGAATCCGTCGCCTACATCTCAGACGCAGGCATGCCCGGCGTCTCCGACCCAGGCCAGCGTCTCGTCAACGCCTGCCGCCGCGCCAACCTCCGCGTCGAGGTCATCCCCGGTCCCAGCGCCGTCCTCACCGCCCTCATCGGCAGCGGCTTCCCTGCCGACGCCTTCATGTTCGGCGGCTTCCTCCCCGTCAAAAGCGGTCAGCGCGAACGCGCCCTCCTCGCCGCCATCGCCCGTCCCGAAACCACCGTCTTCTTCGAAAGCCCCCACCGCATCGACGGCACCCTCGAACTCCTCGCCCGCCTCGCCCCAGACCACCTCATCTGCGTCGCCCGCGAACTCACCAAGAAATTCGAGGAATTCCGCCGCGGCGCCGCCTCCACCATCCACGACCATTACCGCAAACACCCAGCCAAAGGCGAAATCTGCCTCGTCCTCGCAGGCACCGATCTCCCCAAATGGGCCACATGGCTCGGCGCGGACCCCACCCCATGAACCCTCCCGGCCCCAGCCGCGCCGCCCGCCTCATCAAGGGCGCAGTTGGCGCGTTCCTCCTCACCGGCGGCCTCGCCGTCACCGCCCTCCTCTTCATCCCCTACCGCCGCGCCATCGAAACCCGCTCGTGGCCCGCCGTCCCCTGCACCATCACCAGAAGCGATCTCCAACCGCTCCGCATCGCCGACTCCGCCGCCCCGGAATGGCGCGTCCTCCTCGCCTATCAATACTCCGTCAGTGGCACCACCCTAACTGGCACCCGCTGGCGCAGGGTCTCGTTCCTCAATCCGGACGATGCCTCGGTCTCCCGCAAATCCGCCCACCGCGAGGTCGCCGAAGCCCTCACCCGCAAATACCCCGTCGGCCTCGCCACCACCTGCCACGTCAATCCGCTCGACCCCGCAGAAGCCGTCCTCGAACATCAGTCCAAAGCCCCCATCTACACACTCTGGTGGCCCATGATCTTCGCCGCCGGCGGCGCCGGCATCCTCTGGTCCGCCTGCCGCCAGCCGTCGCCCCCCCCGTAGCAAGGGCGTCCCGCCCTTGTCTCAACCCAAGTCATCCACCCACGCCAGCACCCCGTAGCAAGCACGTCCCACCCTTGTCTCCGCGTCAGCGAACAGGCCGCGGCAATCACCTGAACCACCCGCCTCCTCAAGCACAGCCCATTCATCCCGCCACTTCCCCGCCGCACACCCCCATCCTGACATCTCACCCCGCCGTCCGGTAATACCCGTCCAGCCGCTTCTCGGAAACCGGCACCGCAGTTCCTAACTCCTGCGCAAACACCGACACCCGGTACTCCTCCAGCAGCCACCGGAATTCCTCCTGCTGCTCCGCCGGCACATGCACCAGCCAGTCGCGGTATCGCTCCACCAGCGCCGCCCGCTCCTTGTCCCGCCCGGGCTGCAGCTTCGCCTTCTGCGCCCGCATCCCCAGCGCCTCCAGATACCTCCCCAGATGCGCCCACCGCTCATACGGAAACTGCGCCGGAAAATCCGCCGGCAGCAACCGCCGCAACTCGGCCTCCATCCCCGGAAACACCACGCCCCCGCTCAGCAGCGCCGCACGCTTCGCAAACGCCGCACGCGTCAACTCAATCACCCGCCGCACCATCGCCGGCCACTCCCGCCGCGCCCGCTCCACCATCGCCTCAAACCTCGCCCGCTCCAGCGGCAACTCCGGCTCTAAACGCAGCGTCTGCCTCATCACATGCTCCGCCGCGTGCATCTGCAATTGCTCAGGACTCGGCAACCCCGTCGCCTCCGCCACCGCCAATCGCGCACTCACCGCCGACAACGCATCCTGCAGACTCGCCACCTTCTTCGCCGGAGCCGCCGCCGCCGTCAGGCTCTTCAACTCCCGCCGCAACCACACCACATCCTTTGCCATCACCAGCTCCGCCAGCCGCCGCACTCCTTCCCGCGTGGCCGCCACCGCTTCCTCCCGCCCGCCAAACAGCACCAGCGCCACCGTCTCCCCATCCCTCTTCAATCCCGGCCACGCCCGCACCTCTCTCCCCGCCGCCTGCCCCGCCGCCACCCATTCCGGAACATCCCCGATCGTCCACGCCACTAACCCTTTCTTCTCCCACCGCTCCGCCGCCACCCGCCACGCATCCGATCCCGCACTGCTCCCCTTCACCGCCGCATGAATCTCCCCTAACTCCCGACTCGTCACCACCGCCCCGCCCTTCCGGTCCACCACCTCCACCCGCGGCCGCAGATAATCCGGCAGGCTCCCCGCAGGCCAGTCGCTCGCCTCCACCTTCACCCCGAAATGACTCGTTAGAAACGCCGCCAGCGCACTCAGAAAATCACTCCTCCCCGGATCAAATCCCGCCGCCACCGCCGCAATCTTCGCCTCCAATGGCTCCATCGCCCGACGCTGCACCTTCGGCAGCGCCCGCAGCAGCACGCCCGCAATCTCCGCCCGCAACCCCGGCACCATCCACTGCAGCTGCCCAGTCGTCAGATGCTCCGCCGCCTCCGCCGGCACCCGCACCGTCACCCCATCCCGTTCCTCCCCAGGCGTGTACGCGTAAGCCACCGGCAGCACCGTGTTCCCCAGCGTCACACTGTCAGGAAACTTCTCATGGTGATCATCCGCCTTCCCAGCCGCCAGATCCGCTTCCCCAGCCGTCAGCACCGCATCCCCGCTCGCCCTCACATACCGATTCAGATCATGCACCGACGATATCCCCGTCAGCCTCGCACGATAAAAATCGTACAACCGCTCTGCCACCTGCCACACGCCACCACTCCGCGCCCGACTCAGCGCCATCTCCAGCTTGTCCCGCAACTTCCGGTTCGCCGCCGCAAACCCATGCGTGATGTCCGCCCGACCCTCAATCAATGCCTCCCGGATGAAGATCTCCGTCGCCTCCTCAGGCCTCACACGCCCGTAATCAATCCGCCCGCGCCTCAACTCCAGCCCGTGCATCAGCACACGCTCCAGCGCCGTCACCCGCCCACCCTTCTCATCCCACTCCGGCGCACTCACCCGGTGCTCGCAAAGATGCGGCCCCACCGCAATCGCCCACTCAGGCTCAATCGCCGCCACTGTCCGCGCAAACAACTGCGAGGTCTGCACAATCTCCGCCGCCATGATCCACGCCGGCTGCCCCGGACCCTTCTCCTTCGCGCCCTCCACCACTTTCGGCCCCGGAGCGCTCCGCTCCCGCCTCACATGCACCACCGACCCCGGAAACACCTGCACCTCACGATTCCCCGACGCCTTGTAAACATTCCTCTCCTCACGCTTCGCAATGTGCCCCAGCAACCCCGCCAGCACACACCGGTGAATCGCCTCCGCCCGCACCTTGTCAGGAAATTCCCGCACCGCCGGCGGATCGGCATCATCATCCAGCACCGCATCCCCTAACTGTCTCCACAGATCCCGCCACTCCGTCATCCGCGTGAACGACAGAAAATTCACCCGGCAGAACTTCCGGAACGCATTCCGACTCCCCCCAGGCGGCGGCGCCGCCATCCACATCCGCAGCAACGACAGAAAATCCGACCCCGGCACCCCGAACGCACGATGCGCCGCCGCCGCCATCTCCTTCGCATCGTCCGGCCGCTCCCTCGGATCCGGAATGCTCAAACCAGCCGCAATCACCAGCAGCTCCGGCAGCACCCGCTCATGCCGCGCCTCCAGCAGCATCCGACCCAGCACCGGATCCAATGGCAACCTCGCCAGCTCCCGCCCCGCCGGCAGCAGCTGATTCTCCTCGTCCAGCGCCCCTAACTCATGCAGCAGCCCATACCCCGCCCGAATCGCCGCACCCGCAGGTGGATTCAAAAACGGAAAGGTCTCCACCTCCCCTAGCCGGAACGCCTTCATCCGCAGAATCACTTCCGCCAGATTCGCCCGCTGAATCTCCGGCACCGCAAACAACGGCCGCTTCAGAAAATCCTCCTCACTGTACAATCGGATGCACACCCCAGCCTCCACCCGACCCGCCCGACCCGCCCGCTGATTCGCACTGCTCTGCGCCACCGGCTCCACCGGCAGCCGCCGCGTCCTCGTCCTCGGCTGGTACCGGCTGATCCTCGCCAGCCCGGCATCAATCACCCTCCGAATCCTCGGCAGCGTCAGCGAGGTCTCCGCAATGTTCGTCGCCAGAATCAC
>JAIXVE010000228.1 GCA_027483175.1 Verrucomicrobiaceae bacterium
GCGGTGCCCACCGGCATCGGCCAGTATGCGATTCTTTGGCGCAATGGGTATGGCATCCTCGAGGGGGCCCGTCTGATCCATGGTTCAACGTTTGAATCCCTCGGGGCAGTAACCGTCAATGGCCCTCTTGCGGGCGCGATCTCCCTGTCGTCGGTTCCCGAACACCGGTCTCTTCAGGCGGGCCAACTGGTCAACTACCGGCCTCCCACTGCGGCAATCCTCACGGACGTTGGAACTGGCGGGGTGAATTGTTATATGATGATTCTCCGGGCGGAAGGAAATCTGGAACCCGTTGGCATTGGATTTCTTCCCCTTCCTGCAAACAGTCCCCAACCCTCCGTCTGGGGAATCAAACTTGTCGCTTCGGGATCCCAAATCGGCATCGCCGCGTGGTTGGAAGACCCTGCACATGGAGGAGGCCCAGCAGGCCGCCTCTGGTTGCGCACCGGAAAATTCATGGATGGAGCCTACCGGATGACCTCGGAATGGCTCGATCAGGGGAACTCCCACGGAGGGCTTGCCGTCGAGGCCGCTGCGGATGATGGCGGCATGGTTTGGGTCTCAAGAGTGCAGGGCACCGGCCCCAACCAGGGAATGTGGCAGGCGCAACGCCTCGGATGGGATGGCAGCAGGGCCGGGCCCTTCATCGTGAGCTCATTGTATTCGGGAGAATGGTCCATGGTAGCGCGCCCCAACGGAGGGTTTTTAGGATTTCAAGGATTGCTAGGTGGCGTAGGGGGAGGTGAAATACAAGTCACGGAACTCAATCCCAATCTCACGCCGGAGCGCGCCTGGCGTTGGGAAAATGTGCCCATGGGGGCTTCGCTCTCCCTCCAGCCCGAAGGCGATGCGGTGAGGCTCTTCTCCGACTACGGGGGCCAGACCTTTCCCGGCGTTGGCCAGGCATTGTGGAGGCCCTTCACGGCGCAGGACGGGTCATGGAATCCCCTCACTCGCACCTACACGTTGCGCTGTGCCGGCCCGGCCGGGATGTCTGTGGGGATCCGCTATGGCCCTTCACTCTCCGCCTTTCCCTTCTTCGCAGGCGGCCGATTGAATCCCCCCGGATGGTCACCCGGGACGGAGGGTAAACTCGAGAAGGAATTTCCAGCGGACGCAACTCCAGCCCGCTTCTTTAAAGTTCATGCGTCGTGGCTCCGGCAGGTGCCCCCTTGATCAACGACTTGGTGAAACGGGCTTAAGGGCAGCTTGCCAAACGCGCAGCGACTTTCAGCCACCAATCGAAGAGGTCCGTCCCACTATCCTGCCCCGCACCTCCTCAGAGGCCTGTCTCTTTGTGTACCTCCCCTCGGAGCCCTGTCCTTTTGCTCAGTCCAATTCCCCTGCCAGCCCTTCCCCTCCCATATCCTCTCCGCTCGAGCCGAAGAGGTCCGACCTTCTATCCGCCCCATCCTCTTGTTACCCCGCCCCGCCCCTGACCAACGCGACAGCAGACAGGTCTCTGGCGCTAGCCTTGGCGGCGCAAGCTGCGCGCGAAAGCTCGCGAAGCCCCTGAAAATGGCAGCAGACTGCGAATTTATAGGAATCACAGGGGCCCTGCACTCTTGACGTCTGCGCTCCGATCCGTTATCAACTCAAATCCACGGGTGGCGCACTCCCAATCTGGCTGTGCCCTCTGGTAATTGCGAATCCAACCAGCCCCAACAGGCAATCATTTCATGACGGAAAACGAATTCTGGGATCTCGTGAACGCGAATCGGGCTCGCGATGAGTGGTGTGGCGACTGTATCGAAAGCACATGGCTGGAGGATCAACTGAGCCTGCTGCCCATACCTGAGCTGAAATCCTTCCAGACTTGGATGTCGATCGCTCATGAGCGCATTCTCGAATCAATTCGCATCTTCGGTGCAGCATCCCTCATCGGAGAGTGCAGTGACAACGGATTTGAGGATTTCGGTGGGTGGATCATCTCCATGGGCAAGGACGCTTATTACCGCGTGCTCGCGGACGCAGACGCACTCGCCGAAATCGGTTACGGGGAGGACGAAGACTTCACCCGTCATGCGTACCACGTGATGGAGCGCGCCACCGGCTCCAGTGATGAGCTGATAGACCTGCCTGTTGAAGGCTATGAGATGGAACAACCCGAGTTGACCGATCCGGGTCCGATCCCATCAACCGACGACTTTGATGATGCCGAGATCATGGCAGCCGCCTATCCGCGCATCTGGCTCAAGAGAGCTGAGGAGGAGGAAGAGGACGACGATTGACCGCGGGAGCTTCAATCCGCGGAACCACTTAGGCATCACCCTCGGATGACCTCCGAGACAAACCCGGCCTTCCCCAGCCCGCTCCCCTCACAGATCCAGCTCCAGCTGACCCGCTTCCCGACGGCGGAAAGCCTCCGTGGTGACCTCCGGCCTCGTGCCGGCAAAACCCAGACGCCGAGCCACCGCGCGGAACAACAGGGCCGTCTGTTCAGCGCGCGGGCCTTCACCGCGCATCCTGACCAGCGGTCGCGTATCGTTAAGGCGGCCACCGTGAACCTCGCGGATGCGCTCGAGAATGGTCGCCTGCTTCACGGGCGAGACATGCCGCCCCAGCCATTCCGTGAACACCTCCGCACCCGAACCGGGGAGGCGCACCATCGACCATGTCGCGAAAGTCGCCCCCGCCCCGCGCGCCGCCTCAAGAATCGCCGGCATCTCGTGATCATTGAGCCCGGGAATGAGCGGAGCCACCGAAACACCGCAGGGCACCCCCGCTTCCGCTAGTGTAGTCCGCCTTACAGATGGTGTCTTATGGACGAGGGATTTTTTCCGAGTCC
>JAIXVE010000322.1 GCA_027483175.1 Verrucomicrobiaceae bacterium
AATAGGAATGAGATCTACCGAATCGTCTAGCCGCGGGTGCTTTCCGAGTTGAGTGAGCTTTCCGTAAAGATGAATGACATCTCGTCGCAACGCATCTCCTCCCTTCACCGCTTGTGCCGTGGTCATGATTGGAGCGCTGGCCGAAAGGCCGCACTTCATTGTCGGGGTCGACAAAAATAATCCGGCCACACAGGCACAGGAATTAAGCGAAAGCAAAGCTGCTCCCGTCACACCAGACACGATTGCTAATCGGAAACGACGTCGATTCATTTTGGGCTCATGGGTATTTTGAAATATGCCAGATGGGTGCATCACCGGATACACCCAACCTTCTCCGCATTTGCAAATACTCATCCAAGTCTACGAAGTAATCGTAGAAAAACAACAAATTCCTCTTCGGATCAACACTTTTTGTCTTCTTCGTTATCGTCTGAAACAAAACGCCATCCCCTTCAGATTCATCGGTAATGTCAGCCACCTCACCATCGGCCTCGTCCCTGTCAGCATCTTCGAACGCAGCGCGCCCGCGGTCAATCTCCTCACTTGTCAGCACTTCATACACTCCCATTTTCGGATGCGTTCGGGCATAGATAAAAAAGCCGCGATCACTGCCCTTCCCACCATTCTCCGTCAGCAAAATCTTGTAGGCGTAAAACCCCATCTTGCCAGCGCCGTCGCAAATCCTCATCAAAGTATGAATACTGGCCTTCGAATCCATCTCGATTGTCAACACGGTGTTGTATGGCCGATCAGACTCGGGCAGAACCTGCCCGTATTCACCATAGCGCAGCACAACACCACGGCTCTCCTCGGCGCGATCGCGCCCCATTCTTGACGCGATGAAAACCGCCACCCCCGTGAACGCCAGCAACAAAAACAGCTTTGCGTGAGACATAGTGCTTCGGAGTTAACTTCTTCGGAACTGACCCGCCAGATCTTGATTCCCCTCGCTTTCACTATCAGATGTCAAAACCGCTGACCCACGGGAACAGTCCGTCCAGTGGTCGTCAGCAACCGGGGCGCACACATCCCCACCGCCCACCCCCATCGAGCCGATCCGGGAATCCCGACCGCTCCCCAAATCCGCACACCACACACACCACCACTCCCATCTGTGGAATGCGCCATCGTTATCCAGCTTCGCCGTCATGTCAGACATAGGAACAGCCAAAACCTATCATTCATCCCCGCCAATGTCAATCCCCCCGCCAACCACCGCTCCAGCCTCACCCTCCTCTCCCACCACCTTCCCCTGCCCAAGATCTGACTCCCGGCCACCACGGGAAGCAGTTTGTCCTCGTCGTTGGAAAATGAAAACATCACTCTGACGATCAAATAGTTAGGTCCTGAAGAGCCACCTTTCATACCCGGCGTGAATTGACGCATATGCCCGCCGAAGTCCTGCCTGGTGCAGGTAGGCAGGCCCGGCATCCGCGTAACCTCCCGATGATGCACACGCTCCCCCCTCCGTCTCTGCCCTTCATCTCCAGCTTTCCTCCCGCGGCAACGCCATGCACCATACCCCCGTGCCCCAACCGCCGCCAGCACCGTCCTCCTCACCCGCCTGCCCCCAGTGCGGCGGCTCCATCGCCGTCACCCCGCTCGGCCCGCAATGCCCGCAGTGCCTCTTCGCCTCCATCGCCGGAGACGCCATCGAACCTCCCTCCGGCAGCCGCAGCTTCGGCGAATACGAACTCCTTGATGTCCTCGGCCGCGGCGGCATGGGCGTCGTCTACCGCGCATGGCAACCCGCCCTCCAGCGCTCCGTCGCCCTCAAACTCCTCCTCGCCGGCCCCTTCGCCTCACCCGACTTCGCACGCCGCTTCCGCCGCGAAGCCCAGGCCGCCGCCCGCCTCCGCCACCACGGCATCGTCACCGTATTCGACCTCGGCGACACCGACGGCCAACCCTACTACACCATGGAACTCATCGAGGGCCGCACCCTCGCCGATTCCCTCCGCTCCGGTCTCCCCTCCCCCGCCACCGCCGCCCGCGCCGCCGAAAAACATGCCACCGCCGCAGCAAAACGCCTCGTCCCCAACGCCGCTTCCGCTCTCCCACCCATCCCCGGTGGCCTGCCCCCCGGCGCAGCCGTCGCATCCATCGTCGTCACCACCAGCCCGAAATGAACCGCCGTCCCGCCTGAAAGCCAGCCTTCCCACCACCCCATGAAAACCATCTTCCTGGCCCTTCTCTTCGCCCTCCCGGCTGCCGCCGCCGACCGGGTCGCCCTCATCATAGGGAACACCATCTACGATCCTGCCAAACCAAAAGGCACGGCCCCGAATCTCATCACCCCTGACAACGACGCCAAGGCGCTCGCAGTGCTTTTGGAAAAAACGCTCGCCTTCAAAGTCATCCTGAAAACCGATGCGGCCCTCAATGACATGGCCGATGCAGTGGAGGAATTCAAAGCCGAAACCGCGTCCGCAAAAGTTGTCCTCGTCTTCTATGCGGGCCACGGCATCGAGAGTGCCTCGCTAGGGGATAACTTCCTGCTCCCCGTCCAGGCGAAGCTAGTCAAGGAAGCTCACCTCGAAACCGAAGCATACCCGCTCAAGACTTTGCTGTCCGATGTTCAGCAGCTCTCTGCCACCACCCGGCTCGTCATCCTCGACTGCTGCCGGAACAATCCCCTCGAAGGCCGGGCATGGTACGACGCGGAACGCCCCCAGAACGAATACGGCCGCGGTCTCGCCGCCGTCGACTCCAAGGCGCTTGACCAGTCCACCATGGTCGTGTTCTCCGCCGCCCCGGGAAAACCGGCCAAGGACCGCCTTCTCACCACGGACCTCCACAGCCCATTCGCCGAAGTACTCATGGCGAAACTCATGGAGTCCAGCAAAAGCTGCGCCCAGATCTTCGGCGAAGTCGAGGAAGCCGTGTTCCTGAAAACCAGCGAGCAGCAACGCCCGAAAACGTTCCTCAATGGCAATCTCGCCCCGTTCACTGCCTTCGTCTTCCGCCCAGGAGGCGGATCGGCTCAGCCGGATGCCGCCACAACCTTCACCAATTCGCTGGGCATGAAGTTCGTCCCAGTGCCCGGCACGGAGGTGCTCTTCTGCATCCACGAGACCCGCAGCAAGGATTACGCTGCCTTCATGGCCGACGGGAATCGTGGTTACACCATGAGAGGGGACAATGCGGAGGAGTGGATGACCGGAGATTTCAGTAAAGTTCCCGTGGGCCGTGGTTCCGGAGAGAAGGCAGAACAAAGCGACCATCCAGTGGCCAACGTATCGTGGCTCGACGCCATGGCCTTCTGCGACTGGCTCTCGAAAAAAGAGGGGAAAACCTACCGTCTCCCAACGGACCGGGAGTGGAGCGTGGCGGTCGGCATCCCGCAGGAGGGTAACGGGACGCCCAAAGCACTCGATTCCAAGATTGCCGACGTGTATCCATGGGGCGGCGGTTTCGTGGCGGCTTCCATGCAGGGGAACTATGGGGACTCTACCGCCGAGGCGAAGGGAACCGGGCTCAGCTTTATCAAAGGATACCGCGATGGATTTGCCACCACGGCACCGGTGATGAGTTTTCCGGCGAACAAGTTCGGACTGTACGACATGGGGGGAAATCTATGGGAATGGTGTTCCGGTTGCTTCGACGGGACAGATCCCACCGGGAAGGACCGCTCGCTGGCGGATTCCCGCATGGCGCGGGGCGGGTCGTGGCTCAATTTTGATTCCTCGGATCTGCTCTCCTCGTGTCGCATCTTCGGTCGTCCCTCGCTTCGAAGCGGCAACCGCGGGTTTCGCGTGGTGTTGGTTGGGCGGTCCGACGGCTAGGCTCCTACCCTTTGCTTTTTTTACCTTTCTTTGCCTTTGGCTCCGCGCAGCAGCGGAAAAAATTTGGAAAATCCGCGCTATCACAAATTGGCACGCGGCACTGGCGTCGGAACGCACACCAACCGGTGATTGAACACGGTCCGCGAACCACCCGCGGGCCATTCTCCAGCTTTCCCCCGCGGAAACGCCATGCACCATACCCCCGTGCCCCAACCGCCGCCCCTCTTGAAGGCAGACTCAAGTCTCCTCCTCCAACGGATTTGCGCCGTCCCACGCACCGCCGTGGTATTCGGGCGGCCTCCCTTCTTCCCTCCATTTCAGCGCCTGTCGGAAGGCCCTCAATGCCCGCATCTCATCTTGAGGAAGCATAGTTATGTCAGTGGAGCAGGTGAACCGTTCAATAGCATCTATATCCACGAACTCACTCAGGACACCCAAACGCATGTAACGAGTATAGGTCACTCTCTCTCCAGAATGCTGCATGGTCGTCGATAGAAACGCCTTCAAGATCCACAAGGCATCATTTCTGGTCTTCAGTTCGGACGCCACCCAATTCTTCACGATATCTTCGCCAGCCCAGTCTTTCCAGCGCGACAGCAGATAAGCGAGCCCTTCCAACTTCCTGAGCCTCCCGTCCTTCGCAGCCGCCTCGACAAGGGACAAGACAAGTGGTTTCAATGAGCCCCACTGCTCGTCAGAAACCAGAAACTCCGATCTCGAACCATCAGGGAGCAACTCCCCCATGGCGAGCAATCTCACCGCGAATCGGACGCCTGAAGCGGATTTGATGCCATCGCGAATGTGCTGGTATCGCTCGCTTTCGTCATCAATCCTCTTCAGGCAGGCGCGAACAATGTAATAGGCATACTCCAGCGTATCCATGGTCAAGACCTCCCCGCTGTCCTGTTCGGGAAGAATATCACCAACATTCGCCATCGATGTAATCAGGGTTGGGAACACCGAAATGGGGATATCGTGCCTATAGGCCGACAGCCGCTCGAATGCAGCGGCCAGCAACCCACGTGATTTCAGCGATTCGCAGCGCTCGACAAATGCTGCCGGGTTCACGAAGGTTTCCCTGAGATAATCCAAGTCCGCTTGGGGAACATCATCAGGCGCAAGAGACAAGGTGAAATAGCGATCAAAGAAGCGCTCATGCCCAACGCGCAATTGCCGCTGCATCGAGTTCCGGTCTGGATGCCCCTGACCAAACAAAGCAGGAAACAATGCCCCGAGAATCTCACTCAACGCATGTCGGCGCAACTCGTTCGCCAGCGCGAGCAGCGCGATTTGCTCCGCTTTGCGGGCCTCCTTGCCTTCATTCTCGTCGAGCATCCCGGCGACCCGTGACCCTGTCAGAATCGCGCGACGGGAAGGCAGCGCTTCGTACACCGCAGGCTCAAACAGGCGCAACGTCTCAAGGATGATGAGGTCGAGAGGGTTCAACTCAAACGTTTTCCCATGCCACATCTGAGAGACTTGGAAACTGAACGAGCCGAGGAATCGATAGACGCACCGCAGATTGGTGAAATAGAGCGATAGCCCCCCCAGCCACACGCGGCTCCATCGCTGCTTCTCCCATCGCTCCCCGAAACCGGCCTCAGCGAGGTGAGCATCAAGACCTCCGAAGAGCACTTCGTGCACACGCTTCATGGAGGGCTGGGGCACGTGGAAGAGCACTTGAATAATCTTATCAAGGAACTCGTTCCCTCTACCACCTGCAATGGAGTCCAAAGCACGAGCCACAATGTTGCGGTCAAACATCAGGAGGTAGATGAGGTTCGGGAAATCGGCGTTCGCCTTCACGAGTTGGAAGACCTCCCGGATCTCATCTGTGGTCAGTCGATCAATGTCATCAATGACGACGAGCAATGGGTGCTTCAGTTTGGCCATGTCCCCAGCCAGCAACCGCTTCACCTCGGCGAGCGACAGCTCCCGCGAGCTCTCGCTCTGCGCTTCCGCCCCTTTGGCTGCTATCTCGGAAGAGGCCGTAACCGCGTCGCCAAACCACTCAAGGATTGGGGCGCCGGGAACGCCGGTAAACGCCATTACTCTGCCGACCCCCTTCAAGGCGGTGCCGCCGAATGACGCGACTTTTGAGTAACGCTTCATCCGCTGCACGGCGGCTTTCGCTGCCGGGTCCTTTTCTGCACGACGATTCAACGCCACACCGAGTTCCCGAAAGAACGTTCCCGCGACAGATGCGTGACCCGAGATCTCCCAAGGACTGAACTGAAGAACATCCACTTTCGACCGCCGTCCCTTGTTCAAAGACTCCAACACCATGTTCTTCAGCGAGGTCTTTCCGCAGCCCCACTCGCCGCAGAGCGAAATGACCAGCGATTCATTCCCGTTCCATCCCCGGATTCGTTCCGCGAGCGCGTTCGCAAATGCCGTCCTGCCAAGCCGGTCCGCCTTGGACGATGCTATCGGCCGGTCGGCTGTGAAATCAGAGGACTTGTTGGTGGTTCGTTTGCGTGCGGCCATACTTGTTGTCCGTTCTATCATACTGACTGGATGACAGTTTGCGAGGCCATATTCTTTCCACCACGGACGAACTTCCTCAAACCGCTTCCGCTCCTCCGCCGTCATCGCATCATCCGGATTTGCCCGCAGCCGTCTCGCTAGGAAAAGCAGCACCTCCTTCATCGGCCCGTGATTCCCCCCATCCGGCTCAAAGATCAGGTGCCACGTGTTCGATCCAAGATGATACTCCCAGACCTCATTGGACCGAATCGTCTGATGTATGGCACCCGGAAACCACTCCTTCAATCTCAGGAATCCAACCCGACCACGCCCATCATCTCCAGCTTTCCCCCGCGGAAACACCATGCACCATACCCCCGTGCCCCAACCGCAGCCAGCACCGTCCTCCTCACCCGCCTGCCCTCAATGCGGCGGCACCATCACCGTCACCCCGCTCGGCCCTCAGTGCCCACAATGCCTCTTCGCCTCCATCGCCGGAGACGCCATCGAACCTCCGTCCGGCAGCCGCAGCTTCGGCGAATACGAACTCCTCGATGTCCTCGGCCGCGGCGGCATGGGCGTCGTCTACCGCGCATGGCAACCCGCCCTCCAGCGCTCCGTCGCCCTGAAACTCCTCCTCGCAGGCCCCTTCGCCTCACCCGATTTCGCCCGCCGCTTCCGCCGCGAAGCCCAGGCCGCCGCACGCCTCCGCCACCACGGCATCGTCACCGTCTTCGACCTCGGCGACACCGACGGCCAACCCTACTACACCATGGAACTCATCGAGGGCAGCACCCTCGCCGATTCCCTCCGCGCCGGTCTCCCCTCCCCCGCCACCGCCGCCAGCCTCCTCGAAAAAACCTCCCGCGCCGTCGCCCACGCCCACCATCAAGGCGTCCTCCACCGCGACCTCAAACCCTCTAACATCCTCCTCACCGCCGACGGCGAACCCCGCGTCGCCGACTTCGGCCTCGCCCGCTTCCCCGACGCCCCCGACGACCCGCAACTCACTCTCTCCACTAGCCTCCTCGGCTCCCCGGCCTACATGGCCCCGGAACTCGCCACCGGCCAACCCGCCACCACCGCCTCCGACATCTACGCCCTCGGAGCCGTCCTCTACGAACTCCTCACCGGCCGCCCGCCCCACCTCGGCAGCAGCCCCCAGGAAATCCTCTCCCACGTCCGCGATTCCCCCATCGTCGACCCCCGCCGCCTCAACCCTTCCCTCCCCCGCGACCTCGAAACCGTCTGCCTCAAATGCCTCGACCGCGACCCCACGCGCCGCTACGCCTCCGCCTCCGCCCTAGCCGATGACCTCGACCGCTTCGCCCGCCACGAACCCGTCCTCGCTCGCCCCGTCAGCCCCTTCGGCAAAACATGGCGCTGGTGCCGCCGCTACCCGGCCCTCGCCAGCGCCCTCACACTTTCCGCCGCCGCTCTCGTCGCCGTCGCCATCGTCCTCGCCCTCTCCTCACAACACCAGAAACGCTCCGCCGACGCCGCCCGCGCCGCCGAAAAACAAGCCACCGCTCAGCTCCACGCCTCCCTCATCGATCAGGCCCGCGCCGCCCTCCTCTCCACCGACGGCAACCGCCGCTTCCAATCCCTCAATCTCCTCCGCAAAGCCAAAGCCCTCGCTCCCTCACCTGACATCGAACGTCTCGCCCTGGCCGCTCTCGCCATCCCCGGCCTCCGCCTCGACCAAACCCACGACGCCGGCCCCGACGCCCTCCCCCACCCAGCCCCGCTCGGCAACGCATGGTCCGTCCTCTCCCACTTCCCCGATCACAGCTCCGTCCAGATCTTCTTCCCTGACAAATCCCCCGCATCCTCTCCGCTCAACCTCCCTCCCGCCCGCGAATTCTCCCGCGCCCCGCTCTCCCCGCTCCTCTCCATGCTCGCCTTCGAGGGCCGCGACCAATCCCTCCGCGTCTTCCGCCGCTCCGACCAAGCCTGCATCCTCACCGCTCCCCTGACCCGCTGGGGAGCCTTCGCCCCCGACGAATCCGCCATCCTCGGCTTCAAAGACGGTAAACTCCTCCGCTTCCTCCTCCCCTCAGGCCTCCCCGACCCCGCATGGTCATCCCCTCGCGCCGATCCGCTCCTCTATACGCCCCTATCAGAAGCCGTCTTCTCTCCTGACGGCAAATCCCTCGCCACCGCCGGCTCCCAGCGCTCCGCCCAGCTCCTCGACGCCGTCACCGGCCAGAGACTCTGGCGCACCCGCATCCCCGGCAATATCCACTCGTTCGCATGGCACCCTCAGCGCCCAGTCCTCGCCATCATCTGTCAGGACGAAATCGTCCTCTGCGATGCCTCCTCAGGCCTCCGCACCGGCGGCTGGTCCACCCGCGCCACCGGAGACGTCCTCACCGCCGCCTTCAGCCCCGACGGCCACCTCCTCCTCACCGCCGGATGGGACGGCATGGTCCGTCTCCACGACTGGGAACACGCCACCCTCCTCGCCGCCACCCCAGGCATCGGCTCCACCGCCACATGGTCACCCGACGGCCTCGGCGTCCTCATCGCCGACACCAACTCGCTCTATCAATGGACCGCCCTCCCCGGCACCGGCCTCTCCACCCTCGGCCGCAAATTCCGCGCCCGCGCCGTCGAAGCCACTCTCCAATCCTTCGCCTTCGACCGCTCCAGCCGCTGGCTCGCCATCATCAACGGTCCTTCCATCGAATGGTGGTCCGCCGACGGCCGCCGTCGCATGGCCTCCATCCCCTCAGGCCCCGTCTCCTCCCTCGGCTTCCACCCTAACACCGACCTCCTCGTCGTCTCCTCCCCATCCGGTTTCGCAGGATACCCATGGCGCATCGCCAACGGCTCCCTCCTCATCGACCCCGCCCTGACTCTCTGGTCCGGCGGCGACGCCAAACTCTTCTCCTTCAACCCCGACGGCTCCCGCATCGCCACATGGTCCGCCTCCCGCTCCCAGCCAGGCAGCGTCCGGCTCCGCTTCCTCCGCACCGGCAACCCATGGCAAATCACCGCCACCACCGATGTCTACAACACCGGCCGCGGCCCGCGCTGGAGCCCAGACAGCCGCTTCCTCGCCGACCACTCATGGCACGGCCCCTCCGTTCAGGTCTGGAACCCCGACGACGGC
>JAIXVE010000159.1 GCA_027483175.1 Verrucomicrobiaceae bacterium
CCCGCCACCCGCCAGCCGCGGATCGCTCCCATCCGTCGTGTAATACCAGACCCTCCCGGCCGGCCCGCTCATCGTCACCGCCGTCGTGCTCGCCACATATCCCCCCGCCGGCGTATGACTCACCCCGTCCACCACCGGATACAACCCATCCGCCCGCAGCTGACTGATCACATTCGCCGTCCGCGCCGGCAGATAACTTGTCAGGATCGTGTCCCGCTGCGCCAGCCAGTGCGTCCGGTTCAACGGCACCGCCGTCTTCGCATCCCCCCACCGCGCCGACTCCGCAATGATGCACGCATCCACCACCGCCGCCAGCCGCTGCACCCGCGCCGTGTTCGCCGCCTGACTCAGCACCCCGCCGTTGAACAGATACCGCTGCACCCGCCCATGCCACCGCTGCCGGTACTCCGCCACATCCAGCAGATCCGCATGCAGAAACATCGGGTTATACCGGTTCTCCGTCTTCTCCACATACGTCGCCGCATCGCTGAACACCCGATTGAACGGCCCCGTCCGGTCTTCCCCCGGATTGAACAGCGCATGCTCGAAATCATGCACGAAATACACAAACCCTCTCCCCGCTGTCCGGTCCCGCGCCCCGAACCAGTTGTTCGCCGTCTCATTCCCCAGAAACGCCGACGTCGCCCCGTCCAGATTCCCGCTCCAGAACGTCAGCAGCATGTAGTCAATCAACGCGTCAGGATCCAGCAGCACCGGCGACCCATTCCGCGTCACCCCGTCAGCACCCAGCCCCTGCATGTCATAATAATCCGCCGCAGTCAGCGCCCGCCGCGTGAACCCTCCAGGCACCGTCACCGGATTCGCCTTCCGCGCCAGCTGTATCCACGCGTCCTCATACCCGTCCGTCACCCCAGTCACATAACCCTCCGATTGCTCGCACTTCACCACATCCCAGTTCGCCTTGTCCCCACCAATGTACTCCGAGCAATGATCCGCCTCCGTCCGCTCATCAAACTCATACAACCCCCAGTACTGCCCATTCAGATACAAATGAACGTACTTCACATGACTGTCAGGCTTACCCATCTCCACATGCGTCTGCCGCGTGAATTCTTCCCTCAGAAAACTGTTCGCAGGATCCCCACCGAATGACCAGGAATAATTCTGCGACGTCCGTAGATCAATCTGGTTGAAGCTCTCCGCTCCAACATCACCAAATACCGGATAGTTCAGCTTCGCATCCCCGTACTCCGCACGGAAATACAAGTGAAACGACCGCTTCGGATTGTCCCCACTCCTCGAATACCCTCCCCGAATCCGAATCCCGCAGTTCGCTTTGATCCCACCCGCCGGATCATTCAGAATCTCCATACTCGCCTGTCGCTCCCACCCCAGTCCCCGACCCCAGGCATTCACATAAATCCCCGTCCCCGCATTCCACAGATTCGCCGGATCCGTTACCATCGATACACTCGGAATCGCCAGCAGCGCCGCCTTCACCCTAGCTACCCCGCCAATCGCCGCATTCGGGCTGTTCACAATGTCAGGATCCATCCCGTAATCGATCACATGACCGTTCAACGCATTCCCAGGCGCAGGCCACCCCGGCCCCGGCGCCGCACCCGTCGGCGACTGCACCACAATGTCATCCGGGATCAGATAACTGTGCGTGTCGACATTCGTCGACTCCCAGTTCTCCTTGTACGCCATCGCCCTCAGCACCGTCGTCCGCCCGATGCTCACCGGTCCACTGTACAACACTCCGTTCGTCACCGTCGGCTCGCTGCCATCCGTCGTATAGCGAATCAATGCCCCCGGCGTCGCACTGCTGATCGTCACCGCAAACGGCACCGCCCCCACCACCGCATTCGGATAAAATCCCCGCCCCGGCGAAAACACAGTGTCCGCCACCTTCCCAAGGCTGTCCGGCACCGTATTGATCCCGCCAGGCGTCGGCCGGTTGAAAAATGCACTCTCCCTCCCCTCCGGAACCGACCCCGCCACCAGCTCCGGCAGCACCAGAAAATTCCCGTCCGCCGCCGTCACATTCATCCCGTGCACCGCTAACAGATTCGTCCCGCTCACCAGCCCAGGCAGCGCCGCCGTCACGTTGAACGCCGTCGCCACCGTCGAAACCTCACCCGGCCGCGCCGCACTCGCCACCCCATTCCACACCGTCCCCGCAGGCGCATTCGCCTCGCCAATCATCACGCCGTTCAGCCACGCCCGGAACCCGTCGTTGTACCTCATCAGCAGGCTCGCACTCGTAAACCCGCCCGCACCCGCCGCCACCGTGAACGGCACCCTCACAAAACAGGACGCATTCACATTCCGCATCGCCCCCTCCACGTTCGTGCGCACCGCCGCCGTCGTCACCGCCCCCACCGGAGTCGTGAACGCCGCCAACCCGCCCCCCGCCACATCACCCACCAACCGGAAACTGCTGTCCCACACCGTCACCGCCCCAGCCCTCGCAAACAACTCTCCCTCGTCACCACCCCCCCGCTCCCAGAAATACGCATCAATCACATGGTTCCCCGCCGTCAGCACCACCGTCCCCAGATGGTCCGCCGGTCCATGCAGCGTCGGATCGTCCATCACTACCGCACCGTCGATCTTGATCTTCCCGCCATCGTCACTGTTGATGCCAAAGGTGTAAACCCCAGCCACCGGCACACTGATGATCCCCTGCGCCCTCACCACATAATCATCCTGCGCCCACAACGGCAGCGGATTGTTATTCCCATAATGCCCGTCCCCTCCATTCCCCAGCACGTTGAACGTCGGCTGCACCCACACCTGCTCGTTCGCAATGTCACTGTGCCCGCTCGGCCTCGATAGCAGCAACTCCGCCGACGCCTGCGTGTCCAGTGTCCCCGTCGCCGTGTTCTTCGCACGCACCGTGATCGTCAGCCCCGGCACGTTGAATCCAAACCCCAGCCCTAACGGCTTATTGACCATCCAGCCCGCCGGTGTCACCGGAGCCGTGTTCCAGTTCGCCGCCAGCGCCCCAGCACTGCCCGGTACCAGATACGACGCACTCGCCCCATCCGCCACCAGCACCGTCCGGTTGAACATCAGCCCGAACCCCCTGTCCGCATCCTGCGGCGGATACTTCGGCGCATACTGCTGCTCCACCGTCACTCCATCCGGCCGCACCAGCGCCAGATACTCGCCCCCCTTCGCCAGCGAAAAATTCGTGTGCAGCACCCCACCCGGCACCCGCCGGTCCTTCCCCGACGCAAACACCACCAGAAACTCCCCCGGTGCCATCGTCACCGCCGGAAACCGCCACTTCCCCAGACTCCCCGCACTGTCCGTCAGGCTCCAACCCTCAATGCTGAATGGCACCGTAGACGGATTGTGAATCTCAATCCAATCCTGCAAGGCCCCATCCTCGTCCCGCAACCCGCTCACATTGTCCGCCACAAACTCGGAAATCACCGGCTCCGCCACCAGTTGCCCCACACCCGCCAACAGCGCCGCCGCGCACCATCCGTAAACTCTCGGTGTAATATTCATAATCCAAAGGGGGCTGCGCAGCGGAACGCTCATTTCAGGGGGGAAATCGCGCGGTCCCGCAAAGACCCGCACGCATCAGATCATAGGCCCACCCGCATTAAAATCCACCCAATTCCTCCCGCCCCCCACCTGCTCGGCTCAGCAGCCGACCTCGATCACATTCATCCCCCCCAAGCGCTCAATCCAGCCGCACTCAAACCCACTTCACTTCGCCAGCGCCAGAAACACCAGCAGCAGCACCCCCAACCCGAACAGAAACGCATACCCCTGAATGTTCCCCACCTGCAACCTCCGCAGCATCCCACCCGCCCCAGACGCCAAGCCTGCCGCACCTCGCACCCCAAGCCCGTCAATCAGCAACCCATCCAGCACCTTCACCACCGTCGCCAACCCGTCCTGGGCCACCGCAATCACTTTCGCGTAAAGCTCGTCAAAATAGAACTTGTTCGCAAACAACTTGATGTTCACCGGGTCACGATCCCGCCCGCGATACAGCACAAACGCCCCGCCCGCGCCGATGATCAGGGTCGCAATCGATACCATCCCCACCACCCCGAAATGCCCGTGCGCAGGAAGCTGATCATGCCCGAGAATCGCTCCCGCCACCGCCCCAAATCCTCCAATCACCCCCATCACCGCCAGAATCACCAGCGGCACAAACATCACCGGAGCCACCTCGTGCGCGTGCCCAGCCCCATGCTCGTCCCGAGCCTTCCCGAGAAACGCCACCACCACCAGCCGCGTCATGTAGAACGCCGTCAGCAGTGCCGTAAACGCCGCCAGCACAAACAACACGCCTCCCTTCTCCTTCGCCGCCTCCAGAATCGCTTCCTTCGAATACCAGCCCGAAGTCACAAACGGCACCGCCACGAGCGCTGCCGTGCACGCCGCAAAAGTCGAAAAGGTCACCGGCATCTTCTTCGACAAGCCACCCATCTTCCAGATGTCCTGCTCGTGGTGGCATGCATAAATCACCGCCCCGGACCCGAGGAACAAACCAGCCTTGAACCACGCATGCGTGAACAAATGGAACATCGACGCCTCCGATGCCCCCAATCCCACCGCCATCACCATGTACCCCAACTGCGACAGCGTCGAGTACGCCAGTATCCGCTTAATGTCATTCTGCTGCGTTGCCATCAGCGCCGCCAGCAACGCCGTCACCCCACCAATCCAGGAAATCACCTCACCAGCGTGCGACACCCCCACCAGAAACGCCACCCGCACCATCATGTACACCCCCGCCGCCACCATCGTCGCCGCGTGAATCAATGCCGACACCGGCGTCGGTCCCTCCATCGCATCCGGCAACCACACATGCAGCGGAAACTGCGCACTCTTCCCCACCGTCCCGCAGAACAC
>JAIXVE010000215.1 GCA_027483175.1 Verrucomicrobiaceae bacterium
CACGGGCGAGCATTTTGGCACGAAGGGACTGCCGGCGAACAAGGCGGGCGTGGCGGAATTCGAAATGTGGCTGGCGAGAAGCGACGGGCATACGCATGGCACGGACAGCAACCTGCGGCGCATGATGGCGTCGCTGGAGAACGTGCGCGATTTCCCCCACGACAAGAACACGCCGGGGCCGCCGCTCCCGTGTCCCGGGTTGGCGATCGAGTGGATTGAAATCGAGGGCCCGCTGCATGACGCCTGGCCGCCGGCGAGCCAGCGGGCATTGTTTGGCGATTTGCCGGTGCGGCTCTGGACGAAGGAAAGCGGTGTTCCGCAGCCGGTTCAGCAGAAGTGGCCGAGGGGGATGCACGGCGCGTATCCGGAGGATATTTATGGCGAGAATGGTACGAAGCGCGTGGCCGTTCACGTCGTGAGCACTGAGCCTGACAAGGACGCGAGGCGGTTGCTGGCGGCGCTGATGCGGCGCGCCTTCCGCCGGACGATCGCGGACGCGGAGGTGGAGCCGTATGCCGCGCTGGTGCGAGAGCGGATGCTGGGCGGTGCGCATTTTCAGGATGCGATGAAGTCGGCGTATCGTCGGGTGCTCAGTGCGCCAGAGTTTTTCGTGCCGGGGCTGGCGAGGGAACAGTTTCTCGTGGCCTCGCGGCTGAGTGCCTTGTTGTGGTCCTCGCTGCCGGATGAGGAACTGCTGGCTCTTGCCGAGAAAGGCGAACTAACGAAGCCGGAAGTGCTTCGGGCCCAGACGGAACGGATGCTGCGCGATGCGCGGGCGGCGCGCTTTGTGGCTGATTTCACGGGTCAGTGGCTGCGGATGAGGGAAGTGGATAGCAACCCGCCGGACAAACAGCTTTACCCTGAGTTCATGCCGTGGTTGATGGAATCCATGCTGGCGGAGACGCGTGCGTTCTTTGGGGAACTTCTGAGCGAGGACCTCAGCGTGACCAATTTTGTGCAGTCGGACTTCGCGATGCTCA
Organism: Verrucomicrobiaceae bacterium; assembly: GCA_027483175.1. Classification (GTDB taxonomy): domain Bacteria; phylum Verrucomicrobiota; class Verrucomicrobiia; order Verrucomicrobiales; family V1-33; genus V1-33. The sequence continues at coordinate 981 of JAIXVE010000215.1, forward strand.
ATGAGCCATTGGCGCGGCATTATGGGATTGATGGTGTTAGTGGATTCGAACTGCGCCGTGTGCCGCTGCCCCCTGACAGCGTGCGCGGCGGGTTTCTTACGCAGGGAGCGGTGCTTAAGGTCACGGCGAATGGGACGACGACTTCTCCGGTGAAGCGTGGGGCCTTCGTGATGGAGCAGATCATGGGCATTGTCCCCACACCGCCGCCGCCGGATGCTGGTGCCATCGAGCCGGATACTCGGGGTGCGACCACGATCCGCGAGCAGTTGGAGAAACATAAGCGCAACGCCACCTGCGCCGGATGCCATGTGAAGATGGACCCGTATGGGTTTGCGCTGGAGAGTTTCGATGTCACGGGCGGGTGGCGCGAGGCCTATCGCGTGCGCGGTGCGCCGAATGCGCCCACCGGATCCGCAGGGCGCCCGGCGATTCACGGACGCGGCATCGAGTATCATGTGGACCGACCGGTCGACTGTACTGGCGTGATGCCGGATGGCAGCCCGTTCAAGGACATCCGCGAACTCCGCGCTCTACTCGCGGCCGAGCCTGACAAACTTGCGCGCGCCTTTGCGGGGCATCTCATTACCTACGCCACCGGTGCGGAGGTCAGCTTTGCGGACCGAGCGGAAGTCGAGCGGATTCTGCTGGCGGCTCGGCCTGGCGGCTATGGGGTACGGAGCCTGCTCGCGGCGGTCATTGCCAGCCCGCTTTTTGCGAGACCGTGAAGGCGTCTTGTCGTCAGGAGGCTCCGGAAACAGTGATGGGGAAGCGGCAGGTGAAGGTGGAGCCTTTGCCGACCTCGCTTTTGACCGCGACGGTGCCGCCGTGTGCCTCGACGAAGGATTTGACGATGGCTAGGCCGAGGCCGGCTCCGGCACCGGCGCGCGAGCGGGCTTTGTCCACCCTGTGAAAGCGTTCGAAGATCCGAGGCAGATGGGCAGGGGGAATGCCTTCGCCGGTATCGGTGACATGAAACACGATGTCGTGTGATTCGCGGGCAACGGTGAGCGCGACGTTTTCGCCTGCGGGCGTGTGGCGCAGGGCGTTGCTGACGAGATTGCCGAGGATTTGTCCGACGGCCACGGCGTCGGCAGACCACGGCAGGGATTCGGGCGCAGCGAGGGTGAAGGCGATATCCTTCCCGGCGGCGTAGCGGGCGAATCGTCCATGCACGGCCCGTGCGATCTCCACGGCGTCGCATGGCGCGGGCTGCACCAGTTGCTGGCCGGCATCGGCGGTGGCAAGTGTCAGGAGGTTTTCCGAGAGTCCCGAAAGTCGCTCGATTTCTTCGCGGCAACTGGCCAGTGCCGCGCGGTAATCTTCGGCGCTCCGTTCGCGGCGGAGCGCGATGTCCATCTCGCCGCGCAGGATGGCGAGCGGCGTGCCGAGTTCGTGGGCGGCGTCGCCGATGAAGCGCTGCTGCGATGCGTTCAGTGAGGCGGCCTCTCGGCGGAGGCGATGGCCTGCGGCACCCACGGCGGCGCGGAGGGCGATCACAAACAGGATGCCGAATCCTGCGAGGGCCGGGATCATGGTCCGTGTGAAGAGGGATACGGCACGGGCGGCATCCGGCAGGGTCAGACCGGCCTGTGCGAATCCGAGCGCCTGTGCCTTCGGATCATCCGGAGCACCAAGGTAGATCGGATAGGTGACCAGCCGCACCGTGCGCCCGTCGGCTCCATTCGTCTCGTCACTGAGCCAGTGGAGTTCCTTTCTGCCAACACGTTGCGCCTTTGGCGAGAGGGTGGTTCCGGATGGCGTGTTGACCGAGGCCGCGACGAGCCTGCCGTCCGGCTCAAACACCTGGATGAAGATGTCGCGGTTATAGTCGGCGTGATTGCGGGTGAGGATGTCTGCGAGATTCTCCGGCCAACGGCCCTGCTGGCGATCGGGCTGGAGCGTCTCTGCCAGATAACGAGAGCGGTCGCGCAGCGCCAGATCGAGGAAAGCCGTCTGGACGCTCGCATCGGCGACGAGGGTTCTGGCCACGTAGTTGCGCAACAAGACACCGGCTAGCGCGAGCAGTGCGAGAACGAGTAGCGAACTGTAGAGGATGAGGCGGCGTTCGTCGCGGTTCATGGCTTTGCCGGGTCGCGCAGCACGTAACCAGCGCCGCGAACGGTATGCACGAGAGCCGCGCCCTTACGGTCAATTTTCTCGCGCAGCCGATAGACTGTGACGTCGATCACATTGCTCATGGCATCGAAGTTCTCGTCCCAGACGTGTTCGGAGAGCTGCGTGCGGGAGATGACGCGGCCGGCGTGGCGAAGCAGGTATTCGAGAATGGAAAACTCCCTCGCGGTCAGGTCAATGACGTGTCCGCC
>JAIXVE010000162.1 GCA_027483175.1 Verrucomicrobiaceae bacterium
CCGTAAGCATCTCAGCAACCCCGTCTGGCGAGGAACGGCTGGCGCAGTGATGGTTGCGGGATGAAGCGATCAGCGTTCCGGCTGCGCCGCCGCCTCTGCACGCCGCGCCAGCCAGCGCGCCGGCAGCATCTCGGCAAGGTCTGCCTCGGTTGTTGCCGGATCGTTGAGTTTCGGCAGGACCCAGGAAAGGTACTCACGCACGTTGGCACCTGCTCTTCTGGCGCTGGCGATCACCGTCATGATCGCGGCGACTTTCGGGCCGCTCTCCTCGCTGCCGAGGTGCATCCAGTTCTTCCGTCCCAGGGCGATCGGGCGCATGTCGTTCTCGCACCAGTTGTTGTCGATCTCGACGCGTCCATCGCGGGTGTACACCATCAGCTTGTCCCACTGACCAAGGGTGTAGTCGCAGGCTTTCCCCAGCTGGCTGGCGGGAAGGACGCGGCTGCGGGTACTGACGATTTTTTTCCGGAGCGCTTCAAGTCTGGTCACGATCCCGCGCGTCTGCCGCAGACCGAGGCGTCCGTCCGCGTCGAGTGCGGTGGTGCGCGCGTCCTTCTCGACATGATACAGCGAGGCGATCTCATCGAGGATTGCCTGGCTGTCCCGGCACGGGACTTCCTTCGGGGCCGCTTTGCGTGCAGCGTCGAACTTCCGTCTCACATGCGCCCAGCATCCGGCGTGGGCACTGATCTCCTCCACGAGATTGGTATAGACCTCATAACCGTCGCTCTGCAGCGTGCCGGTGTATCCCTCCAGAAAAGCCTTCGGTCCGGCGCGGCTGCGGCTGTCCTGGTAGTCGAAGTAGACGAGCCCGTCCGGCGCGGAATACTGCCAGAACCATGCGGTGTCGTTGCGGCCCTTGCCATTCTGCTGAAGGACTGCCACCCTCGTTTCGTCAGCCTGGATGTAACCGCCCTTCTTGAGTGCTTCGCCAGCGACGCGGGCGAGAGGCTGGAACAGTTCGCCGGCCCTGAGGATGCAGCGGATGAGCAGCGCATCATTGACGATGATGCCGTGATCGCGCTCCCAGATCATCCGCTGACGGAAGGCGGGCTGGTGATCGCAGTACTTCCGCACGACCAGTTCAATGATGACCGAGTCTTCAAACCGGCATTTCTCAATGATCCGCAGGGGCATTGGTGCGGTGATGATGGTGCGCCGGTCGGCAATGACCGCCAGCCGCTTCTCCCGCTTGAGCACCTGGACGTAGAACTCGGCAGGTTTGATGACAAGTTCTTCCCTGACTTCGTATCCCACAAGTGGGCCGTCAGGAGCTTCCTCGCAGGGAATGATCACTTCCTTGCGCGGGAGATGCGCCGGCAGCGGACTGCGGCCGGGATGCGCCCGGCTGTAGGCCGCACGCTTCTTGCGCTCCTTGCCTTCCGGGGCTGCGGCTACCTTCTTTTCCGAGTCCTGACGGGACGCCTCGGCTTCGACTTCGGCCAGTTGCACGCCGGGCTCCAGATCCAGCAGCTGCAGTTGCGACGCGCTGAGCTTCTCACTCCGCGGTCCGTACTTATCCATCCGCGCCATCCGCAGCTGCTCTTCACGCAGCCGGACCAGAATCTCAAGTTCGCCGACCCTGCTCTGCAGACCGCCAAAGAGACCGCGCAGCGCCTCGCGCGTCTCATCCGGGAGATCAGCCGTCAGAGATTCCAGCTCCGGATTGGTTGTTGCAGCGGCATTCATTCGTGCAGGCGTGAATTGCTATGCACATATATGCCAATACGCTGAGATATCAATTCAACAATCAGACTTTTTATTCATCTATGATTCCGATCTCATGCCGCGGCAAGCCCTCCTTCCACACGATGCCAGCGGCGGCGGCGGGTTGCTGCCAGATCGATTCCGTGAAGCAGCATCATGAGTTCGGCATGCGTCATCAGGACGCGACGATCGGCGGGTGCGCCGGGAGATGCCGGAGGCGGCGGCGAGGGCCACGCAAACCGCCCGCGCTCGAGACGCTTTGCTGAAATCCACAACCCGCTTCCATCCCAATACAGGATCTTAAGCCGGGTGCGCGTCCTGTTGCAGAATCCAAAGAGGTGACCGCTGAGCGGATCATCCATCAGCAGTCCTCTGGCCAGCGCGAAGAGGCCGTCATAGCCAAGACGCATGTCGGTCGCGCCGGCAAGAAGGTACACTCTGGTAGCGGGACTGACATTCATGGCTGGGAATGGATGGGTTGTTCCTCAATGCTTCTGAGAATCTCCCAGAGTGACCGTACCTCCTGCGGATTGAAGCCCGGCGATACTTCGAGCCGGCACGCCCCCGTTGTCATCACATAAACGGCTCGCTGTCCGGGTTCTGGAGTCAGTCCGCCACTGACAACAACCGGCAGCCACGCGGCATCCGCCGCCTGGTCGCCGCCGGGCATTCCGGTGTAGCGTCGGCGCCACTGACCGAGGCTCACGGAACTCATTCCACGCCGCCTGCAGAACTCCGCCGCGCTGATCCCGCTGCGCTCAAAATCCCTCACTGCTTTTCGTCGTTCACTTTCGGTATATCGTCTCATGCCGCCACCTTCCGCCTGCTTCGCAGGCATGAACAGACGCGGTTGCTGTCATGCTTACAGCCGACCACACTTTTCGAAACATTAACCCGCCGTCCCGTATCGACGCCCCCCCACCTCACGGATGGTACTCCTGCAGCGTCTTCACCTCCAGCTTGTTCTTCTGCAGCGACCCGATCGCGTGTGCTGCCGCCCGCGCCCCGCGCAACGTCGTCTGAATCGGCGTCCGCGTGCTCACACTCGTCGCCCGGATCAGCACTTCGTCCTTCCGCGTCTCCTTCTCGCTCGGCGTATTGATGATCATCGCGATCTCCCCGTTCTTCATCATGTCCAGAATGTTCGGACGCCGTCCCTCCGCAATCTTGTGCACCACTTCACACGGCACCCCCGCCTCGAGAATCGCCTTCCGCGTCCCCTCCGTCGCCACCAGCGTGAACCCTAGCGCGTGATACTCCTTCGCAATCACCCCGATCCGGTCCTTCTGCCGGTCCGTCACACTGATGAACACCTTCCCCTTCAGCGGCAGGCTGTTCCCCGCCGCCATCTGGCTCTTCGCAAACGCCATCGCGTGATCCGCATCAATCCCCATCACCTCACCCGTCGACTTCATCTCCGGCCCCAGCGCAATGTCCGTCCCCGGGAACTTCGAAAACGGAAACACCGCTTCCTTCACGTTGTACTGCGCCGGGATGATCTCCGTCGTGAACCCTAGCGTCTTCAGGGTTTCCACCCTGATGTCCGTCAGCCCCTCGCGCTTCAACCCGTCACTCGCCATCAGCTTCGCTGCATACTTCGCCAGCGGCCGCCCGATCGCCTTCGACACAAACGGCACCGTACGACTCGCCCGCGGATTCACTTCAATCACGTAAAGCACCTCATCCTTCACCGCGAACTGAATATTCATCAGCCCGATCACATTCAGCGCCTTCGCCAGTTCCTTCGCCGCCCGCATGATCTCCGTCTTGATCGGCTCGCTCAACCCGAACGCCGGAATCACACACGCACTGTCCCCACTGTGCACCCCCGCCTGCTCAATGTGCTCCATGATCGCGCCCACCACCGTCGTCTCACCATCCGAGATCACATCCACATCGACCTCCGCCGCGTCCTCCAGAAAACGGTCCACCAGCACCGGCCGGTCAGGACTCGCCTGCACCGCATAACGCATGTAATGCCGGATCTCCTCGTCGCTGTACACGATCTGCATCGCCCGCCCACCCAGCACAAAACTCGGCCGCACCAGCACAGGATACGAAATCCTCTGCGCAATCGCCACCGCCTCGTCCTCCGTCACCGCCGTCCCGCTCGGGGCTTGGTTCAGCTTCAGATCATCGAGCAGCTTCGCAAAAAACTTCCGGTCCTCCGCCAGCTCGATGTTCTTCGGCGACGTCCCGATGATGTTGCACCCAGCCTCCTCCAGCTTCGCCGCCAGATTCAGCGGCGTCTGCCCCCCTAACTGCACAATCACCCCCCAGCACGCCTCGTTCTCGTAAATGTTCATCACATCCTCGAACGTCAGCGGCTCGAAGTACAGCCGGTCACTCGTGTCATAATCCGTCGACACCGTCTCCGGATTCGAATTCACCATGATCGTCTCAAACCCCATCTCCTTCAGCGCAAACGCCGCATGCACACAGCAGTAGTCAAACTCAATCCCCTGACCAATCCGGTTCGGCCCGCCCCCCAGAATCATCACCTTCCTCCGCGACGACGGCCTCGTCTCGTTCTCCTCCCCGTACGTCGAATAATAATACGGCGTGTACGCCTCGAACTCCGCCGCACACGTGTCCACCAGGCGATACGTCGGGATAATCCCATGCCGCCGCCGCAGCTCCCGCACCGGCACCTCCGTCGGCTGCAGCACACTCAGCTGCTGATCCGAAAACCCTAGCCGCTTCACCTTCCTCAGATCATCCGCATCCTCCAGCCGCAGCGCCCCGCTCCGGATCGCCCGCTCCGCCACCACAATCTCCTCAATGTTCCGCAGGAACCACGGATCAATCTTCGTCAGCTCGAAAATCTCCTCCACCGTATAACCTTCCCGCAGCGCCACACCCAGCCAGAAAATCCGCTCCGCATTCGGTATGCTCAGCTTCCTCACAATTTCCTCCCGCGCCGGATTCACCGGATCCTTCCCGTCCGCACCCAATCCCGCCCGCCCAGTCTCCAGACTCCGCAACGCCTTCTGCAGGCTCTCCTTGAACGTCCGCCCGATCGCCATCGCCTCACCCACCGACTTCATCTGCGTCGTCAGGGTCGCATCCGCCGCCGGAAACTTCTCAAACGTGAACCGCGGAATCTTTGTCACCACATAGTCAATCGTCGGCTCGAAACTCGCCGGGGTCTCCCGCGTGATGTCATTCTTGATCTCATCCAGCGTATAACCAACCGCCAGCTTCGCCGCAATCTTCGCAATCGGGAACCCCGTCGCCTTCGACGCCAATGCCGACGACCGACTCACCCGCGGATTCATCTCAATCACAATCATCCGCCCAGTCTCCGGATGGGTCGCAAACTGAATATTCGATCCCCCCGTCTCCACCCCGATCTCCCGGATCACCGCAAACGACGCATCCCGCATGATCTGATACTCCCGATCCGTCAGGGTCTGAATCGGAGCCACCGTGATCGAATCCCCAGTATGCACCCCCATCGGATCCAGATTCTCAATCGAACAGATCACCACACAATTGTCCGCACAGTCCCGCATCACCTCCATCTCGAATTCCTTCCAACCCAGCAGGCTCTCATCAATCAGCACCTCGCTCACCGGCGACAGATCCAGCCCCCGCGCCACTATCGTCTCAAATTCCTCACGGTTGTACGCAATCCCCCCGCCAGTCCCACCCAGCGTGAACCCAGGCCGAATGATCAGCGGAAACGTCCCGATGTCATCCGCCACCCGCCGCGCTTCCTCCATCGTGTGCGCAATCCCGCTCTTCGGCATGTCGAGGCCAATCTTGATCATCGCCTCCTTGAACTTCATCCGGTTCTCACCCTTCTCAATCGCGTCCGCCTTCGCCCCGATCATCCGCACGCCATGCTTCGCCAGCACACCCGTGTGCCACAGCGTCATCGACGTGTTCAACGCCGTCTGCCCACCCAGCGTCGGCAGCAACGCATCCGGCTTCTCCCGCTCAATGATCTTCTCCACCACGTCCGGCGTGATCGGCTCAATATAAGTCCGGTGCGCAAACTCCGGATCCGTCATGATCGTCGCCGGATTCGAATTGATCAGCACCACCGTGTACCCCTCCTCCTTCAGCGCCTTGCACGCCTGCACGCCGGAATAATCAAACTCGCAGCCCTGCCCGATCACGATCGGACCGGAACCAATGACGAGTATCTTGTGAATCGAAGTATCTTTGGGCATTGACGGGGGGACAAAATTTCAGCGTCATGGCATCGCCCTCGCAGAGTGTAAAGAGGGAGTCGCATCACCCCGCGCTTTCACGTCCCCACTTCCCTCCTTGTCCCCCGTCAGCCGGACCTTTAAATCCCCCTCATGCGCAAACAGCTTCTCGGATGCTTCGGGGTCATTCTCGTGCTGGCCCTCGCCGCCAGCCTCGTCGCCAATGTCGTCTTCTCCCGCCAGTTCAACTCCCGCGGCGCCATCCTCCCGCCCGAAGCCTTCAACGCCGTCCTCGCCCAACCCGCCGCCAGCGGCAGCCACGACGCCCCCTTCATCGTCCAGATCGACCTCACCGGAGTCATCAGCAACGACTCCCTCGGCGGCGGCGAATCCCTCGTCACCCGCACCAAACGCGCCCTCACCCAGGCCGTCGACGACCCAGCCATCAAGGCCATCGTCCTCCGCATCGATTCCCCCGGCGGCGAAGTCACCGCCTCCGATACCATCTACCACGCCGTCCAGCAGGCCAATGCCCGCAAGCCAGTCGTCGTCTTCATGGACAGCATCGCCGCCAGCGGGGGCTACTACATCGCCTGCGGTGCCCGCAAAATCGTCGCCAACCCAGTCACATGGACCGGCAGCATCGGCGTCGTCGTCCAAACCCTCGGCTACCACGGGCTCTTCGATAAAGCCGGCCTCAAAATGCGCGTCTTCCGCTCCGGCGCCCTCAAAGACACGCTCTACGGCCACCGCGAACTCACCCCCGAAGAAGAATCCTACCTCCAAAGCATCGTCAACCAGACCTACGAACGCTTCGTCTCCATCGTCGCCTCCGCCCGCAGCATCTCCCCGGAACAACTCAAAGCCTCCGTCGCCGACGGCCGCATCCTCACCGGCGCAGAAGCCCTCACCCAGAAACTCGTCGACCGAAACGGCTACCTCGAAGACGCCTTCCAGCTCGCCCGCGAAGAAGCTGGCCTCAAAGACGCCGCCGTCATCCACTACTCCCCTCCCTCCTCCCTCCTCTCCGATCTCGGCATCCTCTCATCCCTCTCCTCGTCCCCCATCCCCAGCCGCATCGAACTCGATATCTCCGACCGCATCCTCCCTCGCCTCCAACCCGGCCGCGTCTACCTCCTCCCAGCCCACATGGCCGACTGATCCCGCCATCTCCCACTTCCAGGTTTCCTTTCCAGGATTCTGTTCCAGGATCCCCACCCGTTTTCCCCCTTTCTCACTCCCTTCCCCATGAGCAGCGACCGACGCAAGCCCTTCCCCTTCGACGAATTCGAACCCCGCTGGCAGCAACGCTGGGAATCCGAAAAAACCTTCCGCTCCGCAGGCCCAGGCGACCCGGACTTCGACGGCTCCAAGCCCAAATGCTTCGTCCTCGACATGTTCCCCTACCCCAGCGGCGCAGGTCTTCACGTCGGCCACCCGGAAGGCTACACCGCCACCGACATCATCGCCCGCGCCAAACGCATGCAGGGCCACAATGTCCTCCACCCCATGGGATGGGACGCCTTCGGCCTCCCCGCAGAACAATACGCCATCAAAACCGGCCAGCACCCGCGCATCACCACCGACGCCAACATCGTCAACTTCCGCCGCCAACTCAAATCCCTCGGCTTCGCCTACGACTGGGACCGCGAGGTCAATACCACCGACCCAGGCTACGTCCGCTGGACTCAGTGGATCTTCCTCCAGCTCTACCACTCCTACTTCTGCGAGGAATCCCGTAAAGCCCGCCCAGTCTCCGAACTCGCCGCCCAAGGCTGGTCCCGTTCCGAAATCGACGCCGTCCGCCTCGCCTTCGTCCACGAAGCCCCCGTCTGGTGGTCCCCAGACCTCGGCACCGTCCTCGCCAACGAGGAAGTCGACGAATGGAAAGCCAAAGGCCACACCGTCGAGCGCCGCCCGCTCCGCCAGTGGATGCTCCGCATCACCAAATACGCCGATCGTCTCATCAACGACCTCGATCCCCTCGACTGGCCAGAAGGCATCAAACTCCTCCAGAAAAACTGGATCGGTAAAAGCGAAGGCGCTGAAGTCATCTTCAACGTCCACGGCCACCCCATCACCGTCTTCACCACCCGCCCGGACACGCTCTTCGGTGCCACCTACATGGTGCTCGCCCCCGAACACCCGCTCGTCTCCTCCATCTCCTCACCGGAACAACTCCCCGCCGTCTCCGCCTACATCCAGGCCTGCGCCTCCAAGTCCGACATGGACCGCGGCGATCTTAATAAGGACAAATCCGGCGTCTTCACCGGCGCCTTCGCCATCAATCCAGTCAATAACGAACCAATCCCCGTCTGGATCGCCGACTACGTCATGATGGGCTACGGCACCGGAGCCATCATGGCCGTCCCCGCCCACGACGACCGCGACCTCGCCTTCGCCACCAAATTCAATCTCCCCATCCTCCAGGTCGTTCAGCCTCCTGACAACTCCGACTGGCAGGGCTTCACCGACGAAGGCACCGCCATCAACTCCGGCTTCCTCGACGGGCTCACCACCCCCGCCGCCAAACAGCACATCATCTCATGGCTCGAGTCTAACAACCTCGGCCGTCGCCGCATCCAGTTCAAACTCCGCGACTGGCTCTTCTCCCGTCAGCGCTACTGGGGCGAACCTTTCCCCATCGTCTGGGAAAACGGCGAACACCGCGCCATCCCCGATTCCGAACTCCCGCTCCTCCAGCCGGACCTCGAAGACTTCAAACCCA
>JAIXVE010000181.1 GCA_027483175.1 Verrucomicrobiaceae bacterium
GACGTCGAAGTCCATGCCGAGGGAGCCGCTGAAGTCCTGAGTGCCGGCGATGCCCCATGGGGTGTCGTAGGCGATGAAGCGGTCAGGGCCGAGATTGAAGGGACGGGCGCAGACGACGGGGGATTCGAGGCCGACCTGGCCACCGGAGGCGACGCCGATGATTTTATAGCAATAGAGCGTTCCGTTGGTGAGGTTGGTATTGCGGAAGGAAGTGGTGGTGACTTCAGCGATCTGGGTGAAGTCGCCGCCTGGGGAATCGCTGCGGAGAATCCGGTAGGTGGCGGCGGGGAGAGGCGCGGTGACGGCGGCCCATGAGAGGTCGACGGCGGCGTCGGATGGGGTGGCGGCAGGGGCTGGGGCTCCGGGTTTTTCGGGTGGGGTGGTGCGGAAGACGAAGGTGCCTGCGGCGTAGCGGGCGGCTGGGCCGGAGTCGGCGCTTTCGGGGAAGGCACCGGGGACTGGGGGGAAGTTGTAGCGGGCGGTGCCGACGAAGGCGATTGAGTTGCCGCCATTGTCGGTGGTCCACGGGGCGGGCTGGCGGTTGCCGTTGCGTTCGCCGGGGCCGTAGCCTTCGCCGACGATGGTGCCGCGGAAGCCTGTGGGCAGAGAGATGACGGAGTTGAGGGGTTTGAAGCGGGAGCCGCCGACGAGCGTGCCGTCGTCGCCGGGGGAGAAGGTGGCGGAGGCGAGGACTTCCTGGGTATCGCGGTTGTAGAGACGGACGGCGATGGGGCGCTGCATCCCGTCGGAGTTGTCGTCGAAGCAGCCGAGTTGGGTGATTTCGATGCGGTTGGCGACATCGAAGTCCATGCCGAGGGCACCGTCGAAGGCCTGATTGCCGGCGGTGCCGGCTGGGACGACGTAGGCGGTGTGGGTGGATTGGGCGGAGACTGGGGAGACGGCTCCGGCAAGGGCGGCGATCCAGAGACGTGGGGAGGGGGGACGTATCATGGGTGAGGTTTATAGGGGATTGGGCGAGGGGCGGTCTAGAAGAAACTGGGGCGGTTGGTGGCGGGGTATGGGGGAGTTGGGCGGTGCGGTGAATGGGGGAGTCTGAGGGCGCTGGGGTGGAATCGTGGCATGATTGAGCTGGGCGTGGGCTCGACTTTCCGTGCTTGGTCCCTTGCGGTGAGGATGCGGAGCTGCTAGAAGCTCAATATGTCTGCTGTCTTCGCAGCTAATCTGCCTTTCATGCTTGTCGGCGAACGACGGGTTGCGGGTGTGCGATGCGGGTTCGGGCCGTTTCGCGACGACCGAAGGAGCGAGCGCCAGTGGCGGCGCGATGCTGTGGCTCATGCTGCTGGTGTCGGCACGGAAGATCACTGGTGCGAATGTGATGGGCTCTACCAGGTGGGTGAGTTCCAAAGAGGCACGCTTTCCGGGAGCTATCCGAACTTTTCAGGCATCACCAGGGTGAATCAGAATCAGGACTGGAGCTGCGATGCCATGGGGAACTGGCTGGGCTTTCAGAGTGATGCGTTGAGCCAGACCCGGCAGTTCAACAGAGTCAATGAGCCGAGGCACCTGTGGAGAGGTGCCGAGACAGCCGCGTCGCAGACGCGCCCGCAGGGCGGCGTCGGCCGGCCGCGCCGACGCCGGCAAATCACCAGCATCAACGGGCCATCCGGCGTGGTCACTCCGCTCTACGACCCCGTTGGGAACATGACCACCATGCCCGCGGTGAGCAATTGGACCACCGCGCAGACTTTGAAGTGGGATGCATGGAATCGGTTGGTGAAGGTCAGTGAAGCCAGCACCACGATCGCTGAATACAGCTATGATGCCCTGTTCCGCCGGGTGACCAAGACGGTTTCCGGCACCACGCGCCGCTTCTACTACAGCGATCAGTGGCAGATCTTCGAGGAGTATCTCGGCAGCGCCGTGAATCCGGAGATACGCTACTGGTATGGGATTCGAGACATCAATGATATCTGAACGCAAGTGCCTTTGGTGGAGAGGGAGATCTTGAAATTCCACATAAGCGAAAGTAGTTCATGAGTCCTTCCACTGTTAAAGTAAACATCTTTACTGCGGTATTGGTGGCCGGATTGTTGACGCTTCTTGCTTTTCGACTTGTTGCATACAAAGGTCAGGGCACGAGGGTTGTTGAACTTGACAATCAGGTTCCCTCCTCTCCACCGCTGGTCCTTCGCTATCTTGGGACTGATGCAGCAAGGCACATTTTCACCAGCAAGAGCGAATCATTCAGTATTCCGGGTTCGGTGGAATGGGTGGAGTTGTGCAAACCCATCGATGGGATTCCGCATAGTGTGCTCTTCCTTGCCTCCGGAGATCGAATGACTGTTACAATGCCGGTTTCGCTTTCAAAAGGTCAACCGGTTTATGTGGAGACTTATGGGGAATTTTCTGGACTTGCATTCCCACGAAGAAGAGACGTGTATATGTTTACACCCAAGGTTCCACCAGTGACGATTTCGAAATGAAGTTTAGTTCGATTTCCCGAAACTTTGCAACCGGCAATGAGAAGCACTTCAGGAGCTTTGGTTTCATCAGAGTGCGGAATCCCGTCATCGCGTGACGATCCTCAGCCATTCTCATCATTCGAACAACAACATGAAGACCATGAAGATCTTGGCCATACTTATAACGCTCTTTGTGTGCATTTCATTAAGAGCGCAGAACGAGGACCCGGTTGCTGTGTCGAAAAAATCCCCGTTCGAGGTGGTCGAGTCGGCGGACGGGATCGGTTTCAAGCATTCCGGCAGTCTTTTTGGCGGTTCCGCGACCGTTGAACCAAATGGGGACCTGCATGTTGGCATGATGGCGGGTCTCGAGAAGAGTGTGAGGATTGAGCGGTATGCTGATGCAAAGCGCGATGTTTTGTGGCTTTCTCTGGATAATGCCGAGGGCAGCAGGGAGTTGGTTGATCTTGATTTTGACGGTCAGTGGGACTTTGAAATGAACACGACGCCAGCAAAACTCAAGGGGCGCAAGACTGAAAAATTTGTTTTGATTGATGGCAAGCGGCTGGATGTGAGGCGACTGAGTTTAACGACGCCGCAGGTATACTGCGAGGACATGACGGGCAAGACTCTCATTTTTGGTGGTGGTCGATGGACGCCTGGTGAGCCAGCAAGGCGGTGAGATGCTGCATGAGGGTGGCAGCTTGAAACTGATGATTAAAGATGTTCCAATGAAAAGAATTAAATTCCTTATTGTTTTCCTGATTGTTGTGATTGCTTCCAGCTGCAGATCGACGAGATTGCCAATGAGTTTGAGCGAGGAGCAACGTAGTGAGGTGAATGCATTCACCCAAGGCTTCCGCGAACTGTGTAACGACCGAGTAGACGTTATTTCCCAACTGCGGATCGAGTCAGCTCCATCAGATGGGTATTATGAGGCTTTGGGTAAGAGCTCTGCACTCGGATGGAGAGCGAAGGATTTGAACCTCAAAGCATTTCGGATTTCGCAATTTCTACCAAATGCTGAAGCCCGCGTTCTGGCAGATAGGCTTAGGAACGAGTGCTACGTGGACATGTCCGCGAATAAAATTCTCAAAACTCTGATGTCGGAGAATTAGA
>JAIXVE010000362.1 GCA_027483175.1 Verrucomicrobiaceae bacterium
GGACGATGGAGACGATTTGTGGATAGGGTGGGCGGTTTTCGGGGGTCAGTTCCCAGCGGTGCCAGATGCGAACCATGTAGCGGAGGAGGCGCATGGGGAGGCGTGGATCGCGGGTGGATTGGTGTTCGAAGAGGAGGTAGAGGGCGATGTCGCGTCCGTCGGCTTTTGCTGAGAAGAGGAGGTCGGATTCGGAGAGGCGGAGGTCAGGGTCGACGAAGGAACCGGGTTCGAGTTTGAGGGTGCTCCAGTCGATGCGTTCAGCGACTTCCTTGGGGAGGTGGTCGATGAGGAAGGCGGCGGCGGCGGCTGGGTTGGAGAGGCCGGCACGGAAGAGGCGGTCGTGGGCGTGGAAGGGATCCTCGTCGGGCATGGGGGTGCGAGGAGGATAGGGGGATGGGTTGCGGCGGCAAGTGAAAATGCGGCGACGCCGCGTTTTGAGGGATGGCCGCATGGAGGGCTGATGTGGCTGGCGATGGTTTTGCTGACGAGGTTGCGGATGACAAGGTGGGGCCGGGGAGCTGGCGGGGGGCGAGGAGTTGACGGCATGGCGCGGGGAACCGGTGGCGGTGCTGGCGGTCCTGCTCGAGGCCGACACGGCGAGCGACGATTGACGAGCTGGATGTGAGACCTATCATTTAACACATGAAGACAGCCACGGTCAGGGAGCTTCGGAACGAATTCCCACGCATTGAAGCGTGGGTCCATGAAGGGGAATCTGTGAACATCAGCAAGCGGGGCAAGATCATTGCCCGGCTTGTGCCGGCGAGCGGAGGGGCGGAGGCCCGGCCACGACGTGCCAAAGTGGACATCATGGCCCGATTGCGGGAGACATGGGGCGGTCGGGTCTTCACGCCGGAGCAAGTGGCGGCGATGCGTGCTGATGAATTGGCTCAGGACTGTGGAGCCTGCTGAGAAACCGGGACCGTCAGCGGAAAGAGAGCAGGTGGGTTGGAAGCATGCGGCTGCGCCGGTTGGGTTGCAGGGAGTCCCCTGCGGGTGGCGGCCATTTTCCCACAGGGCTTCGTTGATCCTCAGTCGAAGGTACTAGCATTCTCCATCGTCGCGCCTTGCCGCGAGGGAAAATGGCCTGCCGCGCTAGTGCAGCCCGTCTTACAGATGGTATCTTCTGATTTTGTGGGAAGGAAGGAGGATTGAGCCGCACTACGGAGGGGGTAGGGGACGGGTCTTTTTCCCGATTCCTGTGTTGCTCGTCGGTTGCGAATCCCGATTCGCGCCCTCCTCGCGCCGTGGACTCGGAAAAAATCCCTCGTCCATAAGACACCATCTGTAAGACGGACTACACTAGCGGTCCTGGTTTTTCGGCAGGCTCCCTGTGGAGCGGAAGGTGACACGCGGGGTTGACCAGCCTGAGGTTGAGGGGTATCAGTGGGACGGCTGGAAGCTGATCATGATCGCGAAGCTCAATACCAATGGCACATTCCACAGCCGGAAGTGGTCCTGCGTGTGGCGTCCGGATGTGGGGAGCAGTCTGTATGCCCGGAGCGACTGGATGCGTGCCGGTGGAGTCGGGGGCGTGGCATGGCTGCAGACGGGTGCGGCGCAGAGCTACTCGTACGGCACAGGCAGCGGGGAAGTGCATGTGCCGCTCGCCGACCACATGGGGAATGTGAGGCATTACTATCAGTTCAAGGCGTCCGGGAGCAAAGTGACGGGCCAGCTGGTGGCGAGCTACGAATACGACGCGTTCGGGCGCGAGGTGCGGGCATGGGGCCTGAACACGCCTGCGACCAACCAGCCGCCCGGACTTCCCGCGAGCCGTCCGTGGGCGGATCTACTGCCGTTCCACTACAGCTCGAAGCTGCGGGATGTGGACAGTGGGTTCAACTACTACGGCTATCGGTTCTACGACCCGGGTGCGGGGCGGTGGCTCAACAGGGATCCGATCGGGGAGCGGGGAGGGGTGAATCTTTATGGGATGGTGGGGAATGATGCGGTGGGGCGAGTAGATGTCCTAGGGTTAGCTAGGGATTGCCAGATTCGGATAATTGTCGGCCATCGCGATGTTCCTCTCTATAAGCAAATTAACTTAGACAAGGCAATTGCTGAGAAAACCAGTGGAAATTTTCCAATCGTTGGGCTTCATGGGGTGTGTTGCAACCCTGATTTGGTCAATGAGGATCCATATATTATTCCTTCGAAATTGTGCTTCCCAACTCCAAGTTATCCGGATGGACTCCCAACTGTTGAATTGGTTCAGAGGTCGCCTGAAAGTGGCCTTGTTGATCATTTTAGTGACGTAAACAATAAGCGAATTCTTGCTAAAGAGTACCTTGATAAAATTATGAAAGATGCGAATGATGCGATCAAGGGATATTGCACTACCTGTAAATGCGATAGCGTCCGAATCGTCCAATTTCCCGTAGATGCATGGGGTGCAAGATTGGTTCACGGTGATCCCAAGAAGGTATTTCAGAAGAAGGAACTGAAGCCCGTTGACTGCAGGTCCTTTGCAGAGAAGCCGAAAAGTGATTCTAAAATACCAAAATGAATAGGAGAGAATTTTGGGTTGCTAGTATCGCTGCGGTGGGTGGTGTCGCGGCCGGTTCCTTCTTCAGCCGAAGACGGCCTGAATCGGATCAACCGTCGGCCGCCAGTGTGAAGAGTTATAGAATGTTTGAAACAATGGATTGGCCTGCGCATTCGCCAGATAACAACGCTGCGGTGCGTTTGTGCGGAGGTGGGCTTTCCATTGAATCGTCACGAGTTGTGCCCGTCGAGTCGATTGTGGCTGGGGCCAAGTCCTGGTTTTCTAAAGTGTATGAATATTACGACGACAAGGGTCGAACTAGAACACTCATCGTAATCGATGAACTCCTTGATCCCATATTTGTGATAATTTGGAATACAGACCTCAATACAGCGTGGATATTTGATTCGTTGAATCTGGTGGTGAAATATCCGAAGGTCGATGCTGCCGGTGCATATATGGCTGCGGAAGACATCGTGATCGTGCACCCCTGCGACGGCCTTTATGGTGAGCTGACGGATGACGCTGTTAAACTGCTGAGTAGCGTTCCAGTGACTATTTCGGAGGAGGATTGATTTAGTAGTTGTGCGACTGAAGAATTGTGAGACGGTGTTGGTGAGCATCTCGGGTTTTTGGCGCTGGTTTTTCAATCAGGAGTAAAGTGGCAGATCGGTCGGTATCCGCAGATTAGCGGGGGGGGGCATGGGATTTTGATTGGCTGATTCAGGTGCCGTTAATAATCATTATTCGTCCATCCTGCGCCCCAATCCCAAACCATTCCCTCGCCGTCTCCTCCGTCGTCAGTTCCCGGTAGTGCCGGAAGATGATGGCGGGGGAATTGCCGGCTTCGAGGGCGACCTGGTCGGCGCTCTTCACGATGGCGATGCGGTAGGAAATGAACGAGTGGCGCAGGACGTTCCGCGGCCACGGGATGCCCAGGGACTTCGCGAGGGCGGTGATTTCGCGGTGCTGGCGGCAGGACGGAATGACTCGGCCGCGGCGGCGCAGAGGAGCCAGCCACGATGCGAGATTGTCGCTGATCGGGATGACGCGGCGGGAGGCCGTCTTCGCCTGACCGGCCCGCACTTCGATGATGCGGCGGTCGAGGTCCACCGCGGACCAGTCGAGCCGGGCGATTTCGGCGCTCCGGATCCCTGCGAAGGCGCTGATCGCAAGGAGGGGGATGAGGTGCTCTGGAGCGGCGTGGATGATCTGGGAGAACTCGTCCGGTGTGAAGATGCCGATGTCGGAATCAGGCACCTTCACCTTCCTCAGTTGGCTCGCGGCGGTCGGCTGGCCTGCGGGCAGGTAGTTCTGCTCCAGCGCGAAGGAGAAGAGAATGTTCACAGTGACGAGCATGGAGTTCCGCGACATGGGGGAGACCTTGAGGCTGCGGAGCCATGCGTCGATTTCCGCTGAGGTGACGTCGAGGATCGGGCCGGGGCAGGCGGCGGCGAAGCGCCGGAGGACAGAGCCGAGCTGGACGAGGTGACGACGGCCCGAGCCGTCCTGCTCGCGGGAGGCGACCAGTTGCTTGACCACTTCGGGCACGGTAGCGCGGCGGACGACCGAGCCGAAGTGCTTCGCGTACTGCGTGGCCATGGCGGCGAGTGATTCGGTGCCAGCCAGTTCGCGTGCCCGGAGGTAGTCTTCCATCGCGGGGACGAGCGGCAGCCCGGCTTTGTCCGCGAGGTCGCGGGCGGCAACGAAGGCGTCCCTCTCGTGCGGTTTCAGATCGGTGAGGTACTGCATGCCCGCCTGAATCTGCCGCGCCACGATCAGGGCTTCCTTCTTCGCGGCCTCGATGGTGCGGAACACCTGACGCATGCGTTTGCCGTCGCGGTACCATGAAATGGCGAAGCGGGTGCGCGTGCCGGAGATGATCCGGTAGATGGGGACTGAGGCGGAACCATGCCTCACGGTGGCCGCGGGGCCGGCACTCTGTTTGCGGACCTTGGCCGAGGTGGGGAGGGCGGATTCACCGGTGAGCAGTTCATCTGTGCAGTGCACAGACGCACCGGAATCAGGCAGCGCGGAGGGAACGGGATCGGTCATGCGCGGTACAGTTGTGTCGAAAACAGCTGTACCGGAGGAGCGGGGCGCAGGCGGCCATGTGATAGGTGGAGGAGGGTCTGTTGGATCGGTAACTCGTTGAGGCTTCATGGGTTCCGTGGATGGCGGATGAGGAGGAAACCTGAAGATGGCATCCGAAGCCGCGGAAGGGAAACCGTTTGGACACCATTTTGCCGAGTGGTGGGAACGGGGTGCCGGGAGCGCGGTCAGCCCGGGAAGAGGGCGGAAGTCCTAGCAAGAAATGCCTTCGTGGCAATCTTGAGTACCTAGTTTGTCACCAATTTGTCACCACGGGCGGTTGTTAGGGTGAAAATCCGGGCGTTCCGGGCCGGTTTTTGTCTGCGTAACCCGTTTAGGGAGAGTGGGTTATGCAATGGTGCGCGGAGAGGGATTCGAACCCCCGACCAACTGTGTGTAAGACAGCCGCTCTACCGCTGAGCTATCCACGCGGGTGAAGTGAGGTGGCGATATTCCATGGGGTGGCGGGGTGGACAAGGGGAATTCGCGCGGGGTGGGGTGTGGGGAGGAGGGAGGGCGGATGGCGTGGGCACGAGGGGACGTGCCCGGATGGTGCGGGGGGCGGCGTGGGGATGAGAGCCGTGGGGAGTGCCTTATGGTTTGGCGGGAGCGGGAGCGGGGAGGGGGAGCATGACCTCGTTGCGGCGGACTGGGCCGGGGGTCCATGGTGGGTCGAAGTAGGCGGTGACTGGGTTGCCGGAGGTGGAGAGTTGCTGGGCTTTCATCCATTCGCGGAGCTTGGCGAGGGCGGCTTCGGCGTTGGCTGGGGTGGAGGGGCCGTTGAAGCGGAAGACGGCCCAGCGGCCGGCGGGGAGTTGCTCGACCTTGACGTCGGAGGCTTTGGGGGCTGGGGCGCCTTTTTTGGCGACTTCGGTGGGGACGACGAAGCTCATTTTGCCGGGTTCGCCGCCGGCGCCCATGAAGACTGGGGTGGTCATGGCGATTTTTTCGGAGCGGTCGTTCTGGCCGGAGATGTAGCGGAAGAGCCGCATGAAGCTGCCGTCGCGGGCGGCGTCGGAGTCGGCGGAGGTGCTGGCGACGGTGAGGGCCGGGTAGTCGCGGATCTCGAATTTTCCGTCGGTTTTCGAGGTGGCGTAGGGGGCGGATTCGTAGCCGGCGCGGGTGGCGGTGCAGGCGGCGAGGAGGGCGACGACGGCGAGGCAGCCGGTGGCGATGAGGTAGGATTTCACGGACAAGCTACGCTTGGAAATAGTAAATGGTGAATAGTGAATAGTAAAAGGGGGCTTGAACGGAGCCGGGCCAGCGCGCGGGTTCGGAGGGGGCTTGTTGGGAGGGGCTGGTAGGCGCACTCCGTGCGCAGGGAGAGCTGTGATGCTCACAGCAGTACAGAGCCTGCGGCTGGCTGGTTCGGAGGGGCGGACCCCTACGGGGTCCTGTGTTATGTTGTTGGGAACCGGGGGTACCGCGAGTGGCTCGCGGGACCCCCGGCTATTGACCGGTCGTCCCTACGGGACGGGGCGTGTGGGGAGAGGGCGAGTGCGGAGCCTCGCGGTCCCGGGCTGGTTCGGAGGGGGCTCGTGGGGAGAGGGGTGCTTGAATGGTGCCGGGCCAGCGGGCTGGCACCGGGAAAGCGGCAGCAGGCTTCCGCATTCCAAGGCCTTCGGCGGGCTGGTGCGGAGGGGCGGA
>JAIXVE010000356.1 GCA_027483175.1 Verrucomicrobiaceae bacterium
ATGATTTTTCCGGGGTGGATCGGGTTGAGGTGGGTATTGAGGCGGACATCGGGGGACTATACAGTATGGTATCGTCGGTTCTGGTGCGCACGGCCGGGACGGAGGTTGCCGGGGTTTGGGCGGGATCGATCTCCGTTTCGAATGAGATTACGACGGGGGCGTACCGAGTGTTCGTGATTGCCGAGGACAAGGATGGCGAAGGTTCGTATTACAATGGCGAGCGCGGTGGCCAGCCGATGCCGGGGGGCGAGCTGGCATTGAGGGTCCTGAATGGGAGCGGGATTTACGCATTGTGGCGGAGGAGCTGGTCGCCTGGAGAGGATGAGGCGAGTCAGATTGGTGGAGTGAGTGACGATCCTGACGGTGACGGGGTGAACAATCTGCTGTGCATGGCATTTGATCTGAATCCATTTGGCTGGCGGAATCCGGGGTCATATCTGCCTGAGGTCACGATGACTGGTGCTGGTGTGGAGAGACGGTTGCGGATCCGGTACGCGCGGCGGAAGGATGAATGGGGGACGTTAGGTTTGAGTTATGTGCCGCAGTTCGGTGCTGGCGGGGGAGTGTGGGAGGATGCGTCGGCGCAGGTGGTGGTGACTGATCTGGGGTATGGGTGGGAGGAGGTGGTGGTGACGGACACGGTGACGGCGGGTGTGGCGGGGCGGCGGTTTGGGCGGGTGAAGGTGACGTATGCCGAGTGAGAGGGGATGGTGTGGGCTTTGGTTGCGGAGGGTTGGGAGTGAGGTGATGTTTGGGGATGAAGATCTGTGCATGGATTGTTGCTGTGATGGCTGCTGGAGCTGGGATCGCTGAGGCGGCTCCGCCTGCGAACGACAATTTTGCGTCGCGGCAGGTGGTGAGTGGAGCGGCGGTGAATGTGACGGGGACGAATGTGGAGGCGACGATGGAGGGTGGGGAGAATGATCTGGGTGGGTTGTACGGGGCGACGGTGTGGTACCGGTGGAATGCGCCGGCGACGGGTTGGGTGCGGGTGGAGACGACGGGGAGTGCGATTGACACGGTGGTGCGGGTGACGACGGGGACGACCCTGGCGAGTCTGGTGCTGGTGGGGTACAATGATGATGATCCGGACGGGGTCGGGGGCACGAGCAGCCTGACATTTCTGGCGGTGGCGGGGCAGACGTACAACATTGCGGTGGGGGGATATTTTGATGGAGCGGTGGCGGCGACTGGGGCGGTGAGGTTGCGGGTGGCGACGGGAGCGGCGGCGTTGCCGGCGGTGGTGCCGGTGGCGTTGGCGTTTGATCCTGCGAGTGTGGATGTGAGTGTGGCGGATGCGCCACTGACGGCGAATTACCGGGTGCAGGCGGGGACGTTCAGCGGGGTGGGGTATGGGTATCTGAGTTTTGTGAGGGCGGACGGGACCCTGGCGGAGTTGACTGATACGGACTGGAGGGATTGGGACACGCGGGTGGCACTGAGCGGGTCGCCGTATTTGACGGTGGCGATTCCGCGGGGTGCGGTGGCTGGGGTGTGGGGGACGATTCTGGAACTGGAGACGGAAGCGGGGGATTACCTGAGGTTTGGGGAGGCTGGGTCGGGTGAGGCGTATGTGCTGCCGGCGGTGGCGGGGGTGGCGACGACGCTGACGGTGACGTCGGCGGTGACGCCGCGGCCGGGGAATGATGATTTTGCGGCGGCGGAGGTGCTGAGCGGGGCGTCGGCGACGGTTGGGGGAACGAATGCGGGGGCGACGCTGGAGGCTGGGGAGGATGATTTGAATGGGTTGTACGGGGCGACGGTGTGGTACCGGTGGACGCCGCCGGGGGCGGGTTGGGTGAAGGTGGATACGGTGGGGAGTTCCTTTGACACGGTGATCCGGGTATCGACGGGCGGGACGCTGGCTGGGCAGACCCTGATTGGGTACAATGATCAGGGTGGAGGGATCGGGGATGCGAGCAGCCTGACATTTCTGGCGGAGGCTGGGGTGAGTTATCGGATTGCGGTGGGCGGGTGGCCGACGACGGGACCGGCGACGGGGGAGATTGTGCTGAATGTGGCGAGTGGAGCGGCGGCGTTGCCGCTGGTGGTGCCGGTGTCGATGGTGGTTAGTCCCGGGGCGGTGAATGTGACGGGAGCGGCGGCGGTGGTTAGGGCGGATTATGCGGTTGGGGCGGGGAGTTATGATGGGCCGGGGAGTGGGTTTCTGGGATTTGTGAGGCCAGATGGGGCGGTGCTGTATCCGCGGGAGACGGCGAGCGCAGATTGGGACACGGATTTGCCGGGGAGCGGGGGGCCGTTTGCGTCGGTGACGGTGCCGCGTTATGCGCCGCCGGGTGAGTGGCGGGCGGTGTTGTCGCTGCAGACTCCGAGTGGATCGGTGGTGTTTGGCGGGGCGCAGACTGGGCAGGCGAATGTGCTGCCGGCGGCGATGGCGCGGACGCTGACGGTGACGAACACGGGGAGTGTGGATACGGAGGCGGCGGTGCTGAGCAGCATCAGTGCTGCGCCGTTGGAAGTGGTGGTGGCGAGTGCAGCGGCGAGTGTGACGGTGAGTGCGGTGATCGGGGACAATCTGGCGGGGGTGACGGAGGTGTATTTCGGGGTGGAGTCGGAGTTAGGATTGACGCTGGAGACGCCGCTGGTGCGGACGGCGGGGACGGCGTTGTCGGGGACGTGGAGCGGGACGCTGGCGGTGCCGAAGGGATGGCCGACGGGGGTCTATGCGGTGTATCTGCTGGCTTATGATGGCGGGGGGAATCTGGTGACTTACGGGACGGCGGGAGGGGACGAGGCGTTTCCGGGAGGGTCGCTGTATCTGGATGTGGATGGAGGCGGGTTTTATTCGCTGTGGGCCTATCAGAACTGGTTCGGGCCGGGATCGCTGCTGACTGGTCCGGGGGATGATCCGGGAGGGGATGGCGTGAGCAACCTGATGTGTTATGCGTTTGATCTGAATCCGTATGATTTCCGGGACAGTGAAGGGTTTCTGCCGGAGGTTGGGATGACGGGGAGCGGGGCGGGGAGCCGGTTGAGGATTCGTTACGTGAGGCACAAGCCGACGGGGAGCAGTGGACTGGTGTATGTGGCGCAGTTCGGGGATGGAGCGGGAGCGTGGGAAAATGCGACGGCGGTTCCGGTGGTGACGGATCTGGGAGGTGACTGGGAGGAAGTGGTGGTGACGGATGTGGTGACGGCTGGTGCGGCGGGACGGAGGTTCGGGCGGGTGCGGGTGACGTACACGGATTGAAAGCGGGGGAGGGCGGCAGATTGGCGTTGCTGCGGGGCGAGGTGCGGGCAGTGATGGGGCTGACATGCTGGAACTTTCGGAACTCAAACTGCCGGTGGATCATGAGGACGGGGCCTTGGCTCCGGCGGCGGCGCGTGCGATGGGGATGGGGCCTGATGAGGTGCTAGGGCTGACGGTTTACCGGCGGGCGATTGATGCGCGGCACGGGCGGGTGACGTTCAATTACACATTGCATGTGGCGGTGACGGACGAGGAGCGGGCGCTGGCGGGGTTTCTGGCGGCGGAGTGCAAGCTGACGCGGCTGGTGGAGCGGCGGTATGCGGGATTGGATGGGGTGGTGGTGCGGGAGCGTGCGCCGGAGATGAGGCCGGTGGTGGTGGGGACGGGGCCGTGCGGGTTATTCTGTGCGCTGCTGCTGGCGCGGCATGGGTGGAAGCCGGTGGTGCTGGAGCGAGGGAAGGCGGCGGGGCCGCGGGCGCGGGATGTGACGGGATTCTGGCGTCGGGGGCTGGCGTTTGATCCGGAGAGCAACGTGCAGTTTGGTGAGGGAGGAGCGGGGACGTTTTCGGATGGGAAGCTGTACACGCAGATCCGGGACCGGGAGCACCGGATCCGGTGGATTCTGGAGGAGATGGTGAGGGCGGGGGCGCCGCCGGACATTCTGGTGAAGGCGCGGCCGCACATCGGGACGGACCGGTTGATCACGGTGGTGCGGAGGATTCGTGAGGAGATTGTGGCGTGCGGCGGGGAAGTTAGGTTCGGGACGATGATGGAGGAAGTGCTGCTGAATGCGGCAGGGGGAGTGCGGGGGGTGAGGTTAGGGGACGGGACGGAGATTGAGACGGACCGTGTGGTGCTGGCGGTGGGGCACAGTGCGAGGCCGACGTTTGAGATGCTGCACCGGGTGGGAGTGTTCATGGAGCCGAAGCCGTTGTCGATCGGGGTGCGTGTGGAGCATCCGCAGGCGTGGATTGACCGGACGCAGTACGGGAGGTTTGCGGGGCATGCGAAGTTAGGGGC
>JAIXVE010000042.1 GCA_027483175.1 Verrucomicrobiaceae bacterium
TGATTCCTGACACGACGTTCAGTGATCAGACGACGCCTGCGGTGACGTGGAGCATGTTCTGCGAGGCGGACGAGCAGACGGTGGTGTTTGGAGGGGTGGAGAGCGGGGGGACGGGAGGCGAGTGGGTGGCACCGGCGACGGATTGGTGTTATCAGACGCATTATGTGCCTGAGCCTGCGGGGACGGTGGCATTGATGCTGCCGGCGCTGTTCGGGGTTGGCGTGACGCGGCGGCGGCGTGCGGGGAGGGTGGGCTGAAAAACTTCAAAAACACACACATGGAATTCAGCAATACAGGTACAGGGCGGATGATCAGGTCGGGTGGCGGGTTTCGCCGGTTGTGCATGGCGATGGTGGCGCTTGCTGGCGTTGGGATGGTGGGGGCGCAGACGGCATCGAGCGGGCCGCTGAAGGTGGAGGTGGTGACGGCGTACAATTTTGTGGTGGATTCGAACGTGGAGAGTCCGTCGACGAATGGGCCATCTGCGGCGCATCTTGCGGTGAAGGTCACGAATACGGGAGCTGTGCCGATGACAAACGTGGTGGTGAACATGGGGGATCTGCTGGACACGGGAACGTGGACGGGGACGCCGGGGGTGTTTCCATCGCGGACTGTGAGCGTGAGTGGTTCGGGGGCTTATTCCGGGACCTTTGCGCTGGTGATGCCGGGTGGGGCGGTGGATGCGGCGCGGACGATTGCGACGATTGCGCCGGGGAAGTCGGTGCTGCAGTATTTCTTTGTGACGTATCCGCTGAAGGATTCGCTAGGGCGAGCGGTGACGGGGCAGGCTCCGGTGGTGACGGATGATTTGTGGTTGAACTATGACGCGTGGGCGTCCGGGGTGTCGGGTGGGACGACCTATCGAACGAATGTGACGGCGAAGGTGACGATGCGGAATGAGATTTCGGCGATGGCGAACAAAGTGTATCCGAACACGACGGCGAAGGTGCCGAACGAGTATCTGGATGCGATTGAGGCGGCGTTGGGTTGGCGTCCGAGCAGTGAATCGCCGCGGATTCCTGGGGCGATGGTAACGGAGGGGATCTGGTATGATTTCGGGAATATTGGTGCGGGGTTTGACAACAACGGGGACCTCATTCCGGACCGGAATGCGTGGATGCAGCCGGTGGGAGATCCTGCGCAGTTCAATCCGCTGAGTTTCCGGATGGTGAAGTGCTATGGGTTGGTGGTGGTGAAGCTGAATGATGGGACGGAGCGACTGTATCCGTTCGAGGACCAGTTGTATTTCGAGAACATGCCTGGGAACAACACCGGGGCGGTGGGGATCGTTTACTATGAGTTCATGCCGCTGGTGACGGGGGCGACGTCGAGTACGTCGCCGTATCAGGAAGTGGCGTCGGGGTATGACAATGAGAAGTTCAACGGGGACTATGGATCGGGTGGATCGTATCTGACGGCGCCTGCGCCATCGCTGACGCTGGACAAGACTGGGCCGAGCACGGTGGCGGTCGGGGACACGGTGACGTATGGCATTACAGCGACGAACACTGGGTTGACGACGATTGGCGATCCGAATCTGGGGATACCGTTTGTGATAGAGGACAGTGTTCCTGCCGGGGTGAATTACCGGTTGGGATCGGCTGTGGACCGGACTGGGTTGCCGGCGCTGCCGGCTGGGTATACGTTGTCGGTGTCGTACTATGTTGGGACGAGTTGGACGACGACGGAGCCTGCGCTGGGTTCGCAGGTGACGAGGGTGCGGTGGACGCTGGAGAACATAGGATTTGAGGCAGCGAAGAGCATTGCGGTGCAGTTCAGGGTGGGAGTGCCTGCGGGGTACACGTCGCGGACCTTGTCCAACACGGCGGTGGCGCGGTTGAACGGGACGGGATCACTGGCGACGGACACGACGGTGGCGACATTGACGGGGCCGAACCTGATTGGGGATTATGTGTGGTATGATGCGAATCGTGATGGATTGCAGACTGGGGAGACGGGGATTCCGAACATTGATGTGAGTCTGTATTTTGACGCGAACGGGAGCGGGACGATTGATTCCGGGGAGAGTGTGTTTGCGACGACGACGACGAATGGGTCGGGGGCGTATACATTTCCGAATCTACCGGATGGGAATTACATTGTGGTGGTGAATTCAGCGGATGCGCAACTGCCGGTTGGTTATGTGCTGCCGCTCAGTGCGTCGGCGACGAGGGTGGTGGCGCTGGATCCGCTGAATGCGAGTGGCAACACGGCGGTGGAGGTGAGGACGGCGGACTGGCCGTTCATTGAGGCATTGGTGCTGAACAAGCGGACGGATCCTGTGACCTATGAGGAAGGGGATCTGGTGACGTATTACATTGATGTGGAGAACTGGTCATCGCCGGTGCCGACGTTTCAGCCGACGGTGCAGTCGTCGTATGCGGCGACGGTGACGGATGTGCGTGCGGGGCAGTTGGGGACGAATGCGCAGGGGACGAATGATGCGAACTTTGCGCGGCTGGATTATGAGGCGGCGGCGGACCGACTGACGGCGAATCAGGCGCAGACGGCGAATGCGTGGACGTTCACGGATCCGACGGGGACGATTACTGGTGTGGAGCTGGTGGTGCGCGGGTACATGCAGTCGCGGGCTGGTGCGCCGCTGACGACGGCGACCTTCAATGACACGATGGAGGTGCACCTCGACAATGCGGACAGTGGTGGTGCGACGCCGGATGTGACGATCACCGCGGCGCAATTGATTGCGATGCAGGGGCCGGCGAAGGACTTGGTGATACCGATCACGAATCTGAACAACGGAGGAGTGTTTGCGACGTGGGCTGATCTGCGGGATACGAAGGTGCAGCTGCGGGCGGCGAAGGTGTCAGCGGGGGATCGGGCGACCTTCTGGATTGATTCGATTGCGTTGCGGGTGACGCGGACGCTGCCAGCGCCTGCGGGCGGGATTTTCGGTCCGAACTCGTTTGATCCGGTGCCATTGGAGGACACCTTTGATCCGACGAAGCTGCAGTATGTGACTGCGGTGCCGCTGCCGTCGAGTGTGACGTCCGGGCGATTGATCTGGAATGATGTGGGGCCGGTGAATCCGGGGACGCGGCAGACGGTTTCGGTGACGTTCCGGACGTTGGCTCCGACGGGTGCTTCCGAGGTCTTTGTGAACAGCGTGACGACGGACGGACCGAATACGGCGGGGGCCTTTTACCCGAACGGACGGCCGACGAATGTGGGGTCGGACACGCAGAATATCACGGTGCTGCAGCGGGCGCGGATTGGGGATTTTGTATACTGGGATAGGAATTCGAACGGGGTATTTGACGGGACGGACACACCGATTCGGGATGCACTGGTGTATCTCGACAACGGGGCGCAGGCCTACACTGATGTGAATGGGTATTACCTGTTCACGGGGCTAGGAGCGGGGGCTTACGTGGTGACGGTGGATCCGGCGACCCTGCCGTTCACGACGTATGTGAATACGGACGATCCTTCGACGCCGGGGACGGGACCTGACACGGGTGACCTGACGAATACGGTGACGGTGACGACGGTGTCCGGGGTGCTGACGAGCTTTTTGAATCAGGATTTCGGGTTCAGTTCGAGCCAGAATGCGGTATCGGGGACGATTTACATGGACCGGGATGGGGACGGCACGAGGGATGCGGGTGAGGAAGCGATCAGCGGGCAGACGGTGGAATTGTACAATGTGACGAGCGGGGCGCTGATCACGACGACGACGACGGATGCGAATGGGTTCTATCAGTTTCCAGGGCTAGGGAGCACGTTCAATTATTCGGTGCGAACGACGGCTCCGTCGGGGACGGTGCAGACCTTCGAGCAGGATGGGACGTTGAACGGGAACACTACGGTGGCGACGACCGGGGTGACGGGAACGATGTTCGCGAACCGGGATTTTGCGTATCGGCCTTCGGGATTGCTGGCGATCGGGGACACGGTGTATCAGGATGTGGATGCGGACGGGATTCAGGATGGCGGGGAGCCGGGGATGAGCGGGATCACGGTGAGGCTTTATGAGGATGCGAATGGTGATGGCTTTGTTGATGTTTCGACGGACGCGCTGATTGCGACGCAGGATACGAATTCGGTCGGGTTCTATCAGTTTACTGGATTGGTGGCTGGGAATTACACGGTGGTGGTGGACACGGCGGATCTTCCTGCGGGAGCGGTGCAGACGCAGGATTACGATGGGAGTCTTGACCACATTGGAGTGGT
Source organism: Verrucomicrobiaceae bacterium (assembly GCA_027483175.1). Lineage (GTDB taxonomy): Bacteria > Verrucomicrobiota > Verrucomicrobiia > Verrucomicrobiales > V1-33 > V1-33. The sequence continues at coordinate 4,192 of JAIXVE010000042.1, forward strand.
GACGAATCTGACGGCTTCGCTGGCGACGGTTGATTTCGGGTATGTGACGCGCGGGACTGGGAGCATTGGGGACAAAGTGTTTGTGGATACGGATTCCGACGGGGTGCATGATGCGAGTGAGGCGGGGATTCCGAACATTACGGTGGTTCTTTATTATGATGCGGACGGGGACATGGTCCTTGATCCGACGGACATCCTGGTGGCAACGACGTCGAGTGATGCGAGCGGCAACTATCTGTTTACGGGGCTGCCGCCGGCGCGGTATCTGGTGGATGTGACGCAGACGGATCCGGATCTTCCGGCGGGATATCTGAGTACGGAGGCGGAGCCGCTGGCGGTGAATCTGGCGACTGGTCAGGCGTATGTGCTGGCGGACTTCGGGTTTGCGCCTGCGGGAGCGATCGGGGACACGGTGTTTTATGATCTGAATGCGAACGGGACGCAGGACTGGAATGAGGGTGGGATTGGCGGGGTGACGGTGAGGCTGTATTTTGATGCCAATGGGAACGGGTTGGTGGATGGTGGTGATTCGCTGAGCGGGACGGCGACGACGAACACGAGTGATGTGACGAAGCCGGTTGGGTTCTACAATTTCACGGGGCTGCCGGAGGGTGAGTACATTGTGGTGGTGGACAGCGCGAGTGTGCCGCTGACTGGGTTGGTGCAGACGGCGGATCCTGACCGTGACGGGGTGCCGGTGGGGGACAACAGTTATCCGTTGCTTCCGGCGGCGGATCATACGGATTCGAACATTGTGCTGACGCCTGGGCTTTCGTACACCGGGGCTGACTTTGGATACAAGCCGGCGGTAGTGATTGGGGACACGGTGTGGTTTGATTTTGACCGCGATGGGATTCAGGACGCGGGAGAGGCTGGGATTCCCGGGGTGACGCTGACGATCAGCGGCAGTTCGACTTACAATGTGACGACGGACCCTGAAGGGTTGTGGAACATCGGGGGGATTGCGGACGGGGCGTGGACGGTGACGGTGGATGCGAGCAACTTCAGTCCTGGTGGAGCGCTAGCGGGCCGGGTGGTTAGTTTTGATCCGAATGGCGGGACGGCGTCGCCTGCGAACAGTGCGGCGTTCACGATCACGGGAGGTGCGGTGGTGTCGCTGAGCGGGAATGCGGATGCGGATGCGGACGGGTGGAATGACGAGATTGACTTCGGGTACACGCTGAGCGGGACGTCCTATTCGCTGAGCGGGACGGTGGTGACGAATGATGGCGGGGTGAGTGGTACGGCGGATGTGCCGGCGACGGAGATTGAGATTGCCGGGGTGACAGTGTATCTTTACAGCGCGACGGGAACGCTGCTGGCGACGGCGGAGACCGATGCGGCGGGGAATTATTCGTTCAGCGGACTGATTACGGGGACCTATGATGTGGTGATAGGGAAGTCGGTGCCGGCCTTGTCCGGGGCGACCCTGACGACGACGGTGGCGAACAATGCGGCGGTGTCGGCGGTGGTGAACACGGCGTTCACGGTGAAGCAGACGGTGGCGGTGGCGAGTGCGAGTGTCTCGGATGTTGACTTTGCGTTCGCGGCGCAGCCTTATGATTACGGGGATCTTCCGGCGGTGTACGGGATGACTGGTTTGGTGGAGGACGGGGCGCGTCACCTTGCACCGTCGGGTGGGTTCACTGCGTATCTCGGGAGCGTGCCGGATGTGGAGACGGATGGTGCGGCGAGTGTCTATGCGGTTGGCGACGGTGCGGACGAGGACGGGGTGACATTCAATGCGAATGGCTGGAGTGATGGTGCGGACGGGTTGACGAACGTGCTGCCGGGTTCGGGTTCATTGAGTGTGAATGTGGCGGGTGGTGGCTGGCTGGTGGTTTGGGTGGACTGGAACAATGATGGGGATTTCCTTGATAGTGGGGATGCGGTGATCAGCCGGGCGGTGTCGGCGGGGTCCGGGCAGAGCATCAGCTTTGCGATTCCGGCGAATGCGATCACTGGTGGGGCACAGTCGTGGTACACGCGGGTGCGGTTGTTTGCATCGGAGCCAGCGTTTGCGACGGCGGCGTATGGTGGCGAAGCGGTGAACGGGGAAGTGGAGGATTACTATATCTCCCGCGGGACGGGAACGATCAGCGGTCGGGTGCTGGCGGATCTGGACAACAATGGTTCTGGGGACATTGGGATTGCCGGGGTGCAAGTGGCGCTTTGGAGTGATCCGAATGGTGATGGCAATCCGGCGGATGGTGCGGTGGTGGGGGTGCCGCCGACGACGATCGTTGATGGGAGCTATGTGTTCGAGTATGTGCCGGCGGGGAACTATGTGGTGGTGGAGACCCAGCCAGCGGGGTATCTGACGGTGACGGATGTGGATTCGACGCCTGACAGCGATACGGCTCCGAACAGCAGCGGCACGGACAACCGGATACCGGTGACGGTGGCGTCCGGGGAGACGGACAACGGCAATGACTTCATCGAGATGGAAGCGGCGACGGTGGGTGACTATGTGTGGTTTGACCTGAATGGTAACGGCGCGCAGGATTCGGGTGAGCTGCCGATTGCCGGGGTGGTGGTGTTTATTGACAGCAACACGAGTGGCAGCCGGGATCCGGGCGAGCCGTTTGCGACGACGGATGGGGCGGGTGCTTATCTGATCACGGGGCTGGCTCCGGGCAGTTACACGGTGGCGGTGCAGGTTTCGACGCTGCCGTATGGTGCGCTGACGGTGCAGAGCGGTGATCCGGACGGAGTGCTTAACAACAAGACGACGGTGGTGCTTGGGGTTGGTCAGGACGTGACGACGGCGGATTTCGGGTACCGTGGGAATGGCAGCATCGGGGACTATGTCTGGAATGACGCGGATGGGGACGGGAACCAGGATTCGGCGGAGCTGCCGATGAGCGGGGTGCGGGTGTATCTGGACTTGGACAATGACAATGTGAGGGATGCGTCGGAGCCGAATGCGACGACGAACAGCAGCGGGCTTTACACGATCGGTGGTTTGCCTGCGGGGACGTATACGGTGCGGGTGGATACGACGACGCTTCCGGCGGGGGCGACGCAGACGGGGGATCCGGATGCGGCGATTGATCATGAGACGGTGGTGGTGCTGGCGTCGGGTGACAACCATGTGACGGCTGATTTTGGGTACCAGGGGACCCTGAGCATTGGTGACTTTGTGTGGAACGACCGGGATGGTGACGGTGTGCAGGATGGCGGGGCCGAGCTGGGGATCAGCAGTCTGAATGTCTTCATCGACACTGACAATAACGGTGTCCGTGATCCTGAGGATCCTTATGCCGAGACGAACGCGTCGGGTGCCTATCTGATCAGCGGGTTGTTCCCGGGGACGTACAAGGTGATGCTGGATCCGCTGACGGTTCCTGCGGGGACGATGGTGACGGGCGATCCGGATGCAGTGATGGATGGCGTCACGGTGGTGGTGCTGACGACGAGCACGGCGGCGGTGGATTTCGGGCTGAAGGGGAATGGAGTGATTGGCGGTCACCTGTGGGGTGACCGGGATGCGGACGGCATTACGGATGGGGATGAATTGTTTTTTGCCGGGGTGAAGGTGTTCATCGATGTGGATGGTGACGGCGTGTACGAGCCGGGGATGGGGGATCAGGAGACGACGACGAATGCGGAGGGTGAGTATTCGTTCTCCGGGCTTCCGGCGGGGACTTATACGGTGTCGGTGAACACGGCGACGCTGCCGGCGGGATTGAGCCAGACGTATGACAAGGATCTGGTGCTGAACCACCGGACGACGGTGACGATAGCGGCTGGCGACATTGTGACGGATCTGGATTTTGGTTATCGCGGGAGTGCGCAGATTGGCGACACGGTGTGGAACGACCGGAATGGGGATGGGGTGCAGGATGCGGGCGAGCCTCCGATCGCTGGTGTGAGGGTGTATATTGATGTGGATGGTGACCAGATGTGGGATGTGGGTGAGCCGAGTGAGATCACGAATGCAGCGGGGCAGTACCTGTTCGCGAATCTGGTGTATGGGACGTACACGGTGGCGGTTGATCCGTCGGACTATCCTGAGGGGGCGACGGTGACAGGTGATCCTGATGCGACGAAGGATGCGCGGACGGTGGTGACGGTGACGGCGCTGGCTCCGACGGTGCTGACGGCGGATTTTGGGTTCCAGGGGACGAGCAGTCTGGGGGATTATGTGTGGTATGATGTGAATGGGGACGGCGTGCAGGATGCAGGCGAGCCGGCGTTGAGCGGGGTGACGGTGTATCTGGATCTGGATAACAATGGCAGTGCCGGGGCGGGTGAGCCGACGGCGGTGACGAGCGGGGCCGGGGCGTACAGCTTCACGGGGCTGATTCCGCTGACCTATCAAGTGCGGACGGTGGCTCCGAGCGGAATGACGCCGACGTATGATCTGGACGGGACAGGGACGGCCAACCTAGCGAGTGTGGTGCTGGCGGAGGCGAGCAACCGGACGGATGTTGATTTCGGGTATCGTGGTACGGCGACGATCACAGGTCATCTGTACTATGACACGAACGACAGTGCTGACCAGGAGATCGGGGAGCCGGATCTGGCGAATGTGGATGTGATCATCACGGATGCGTCCGGGGTGGTGTTCCGGGTGACGTCTGGGTCGAATGGTGACTGGACGGCGGTGGTGACACCGGGGTCGGTGACGGCGGATGTGGATGAAGCGGATCCGCAGTATCCGACGGGGTACACGCAGACTGAGGGGGATGATCCGACGACGGTGACGGCGATTGCGTTGCAGACGGTGAGTGCGGGGAATGATGGGTATTACAGTCCGGGGACGATTTCGGGTCGGGTGATGATTGACCGTGACAACAACGGGACGGGGGATGAGGGACTGGGTGGAGTGACGATCAAGCTGTATGCGGATGCTGATGCGGACGGGGTGCCGGATGACATGTTCAGTCCGACGGCGGTGGCGACGACGGCGATTAGCGGATTGGTGGGGGGGTACAGTTTCACGGATGTGGTGCCTGGAAACTATGTGGTGGTGGAGACCCAGCCGTCGGGATACCGGACGGTGACGGACGTGGATGCGTCCTCCGACACGGATGCGGTGAGCAACGTGAGCACGGTGGACAACCTGATTCCGGTGACGATTGCGGCTGCGGAGACGGACGCGGATAACAATTTCATCGAGCAGACGAACTGCCCGACGACGTGGGCTGAGTGGCAGTCGCGCAATCCGCTGGGTGGCCAGAATGGGGCGACGGTGAATCCTGATGGGGACCGGTGGAGCAACGTGCAGGAGTTTGTGTACTGCTTCAATCCGTCGAGTGGGGTGTATGAGTGTCCGCTGGCGCTGGTGTTCAACGGGAACGGGACGATTGATGCGACGGTGCGTCAGGTGCCGGGGGTTCAGGGAGTGACGTACCGGTTGGAGTACATTGCGGATCTGAACAACAGTGGGGTGGAAGGCGCAGGCTGGACGGATTCCGGGCTGACGCCGGTGCTGACGACGAATCCTGATGGGTCGGTGAAGGCGACGTATGTGAATCTGGAGACGATTCCGGCGCTGGCTGGCGGGACTGGGTTTGTGCGGTCGGTGGTGGCGTTGGATCTGAATGGGGATCTGGACACGAACGATGCGGGCGAGACGGTGAGGAGTTATGTGGAAGGGTGGATGGATCAGACGTTCCAGGTGAACTGCGAGAGCTGCAGTTTGCCATTTGAGAGTTGCCCGGTGCTGGTGGGCAGGATTGGGACGGTTGCGGGGAACGGGTTTGATGCGACGGCCGGGCTGGGCGGGGTGCAGTTGTCGACCCTGCTGGATCTGAACAAGTGTTATTATGTGGATGTGCTGAGTGGGAGTTATGAAGGGCACCGGTTTGAGATCGACACGGCGAGCAGCCGCGGGACGAGCGTGACGATTGTGCCGGGGAGCTGGCGGAATACGATGGCGTTGCTGCCTGGGCTGGCGGGATTGCAGTATGCGATTCGAGAGTACAAGACGATCGGGAGCCAGTTCCCGGTGGCGAGTTACGGGAAGGGGAGCAGCCTTGCGACGGCGGATTACATCCTGACGTATCAGGACGGCCAGTGGAAGACGTACTATGTGCTGGATGTGAATGGGACGGGCCGCTGGGTTGAGGCTGGCAGCACGGATGACCGGAGCGGGGTTTGTCTGGATCCGTCGGCGCCGTTGTTTGTGCACCGGAAGGTGACGACGCTGGCGCAGACGCAGGCGGGGACGGTGAGGCAGACGAAGTTTGCGCTGCCATTGCCGGCGGGTTGCCGGATGGCACCGAATCCATGGCCGGTGGCGGCGAGTGTTGTGGACCGCGGGTTGGTGAATCCATCGAATGCGGCGTCGGATCCGTTTGTGGGGGCGACGAGTTCGGGGGCGGCGGATCAGGTGATGTTCTGGGGTGGCGACACGACGCTGGGGTCGCTGACGCAGGAAGTGCATTACTACCTGAAGACGACGACGCGGAATCACTACACGCGTGCGGGGAACAGCAGCCTTCCGAACACGGGGATCGAATTGCTGTTCAAGCCGCTGCGGAGCCAGTACTACTGTCCGAAGACGGCGCACGTGGACTATGTGATGCCGCTGCCGTGGGTGCCGTGAGTCGGAAGCTGGATTGGACAAATCCGTGAGTGCGGGGATAGTGGCGGCGAATTGAATTCCGGAGAACACTGAGTGCCCCGATGGAGCGGGGCACTCAGTGGGGTTGCCGGGCGAGCCTTGCGCGATGATTTCCGATACTATGTCCACACAAAGAGAGTTGTACGCGGTGCCGTCGGTGGCGGGCCGGGTTGCGAGGAGGTTCCGGCTGCTGGCGGTGGCGGCGGCTGGGATGGTGGCGATGGGTGGGCCGGTGCGTGGGACGCAGATTGTGTGGGACGGGGTGATTGGGTTGCCGCATGCGTTGTCGGACGGGCGGTTGTTTCCGGACACGGTGGTGTTGAGTCTGGGGGTGTTTGCGTCCGGGTTTACGCCAACGAGTGCGAATGTGGGGCAGTGGGCGGCGAACTGGACACCGGCGTCGCATGCGCGGTGGGATTCGCAGGTGCGGTACTATTCCGGGGTGGTGGATTTCACGGTGAATGTGATTCCGTTTGTGCCTGGTGCGCCGGCGTATGTGTGGGTGGTGACGGGTCGGGAGTGGATGCTGTTCCGGCGGAGTACGTGGACGTGGCCGCTGGGGAGTTCGATTGGGGGGCCGCCGATTGTTTGGAGTGCGGATCAGGGGGTGACGGCGGTGGTGGGGGCGGTGCGGACGTCTGGGCAGAGTTATTTTTACCAGACGGCGGCGGTGGCGTCGGGGGATCCGGAGGCGGTTTCGTGGGCGGACTGGCGTGGGCTGCATTTTACGGCGGCGCAGTTGGCGAATGCGGCGGTGAGCGGGCCGACGGCGGATCCGGATGGGGATGGGGTGAACAATGTGATGGAGTATGCGTGGCTGACGTGGCCGATGCGGGGGACGAGCCGGGTGGTGGCGGCAGCGACGGCTGGGTTGGTGCGGACGGGGGCTGGGGATCATCTGTCGATTGAGTTTTCGAGTGATCCGAGGGCGCGGCTGGGGTTTACGGCGGAGGCGTCGGGTGGGTTGGGGAGCTGGGCGAGCGGGCCTGAGGAGGCGGTGGTGTTTTCGTCGGTGCCTGGGCTGGCGGTGTATCGGAGTGTGCCGCCGGTGAATGGGGGGCGGCGGTTTCTACGGTTGCGGGTGGTGCCGCAGTGAGTGCGGGGATCCGCAGGCGCGGGTGTCCGGGGAAAAAAGCGGGTGGGAGCATCTCGTATTGAACGAAGGCGGGCGGTGGGCATCTAATGGACACAGAGTGGTGTGCATGGTGCCGCTGCTCCTAATTTCTTACCTTACCCCATCGCATGAAAACCGCTCCGATCGCATTGCGCCGCCGCCGTCCGCGCGCCTTCACCCTCATGGAACTTCTGCTGGTGCTGGCCATTATTGGTCTGCTGATGGGTGGTGTGGCGGTGGGTTACAGTGCGATCATGGATCAGGCGCGCGGCACGAAGGCGGAGTCGCAGGTGAACACGATCATGAGCTACATTCAGCTCTACACGACGAAGAACAGCGGGCGTCCGCCGTCGGCGGCGGTGGGGTTGCGTGCGTTGATCACGGGGAACATCACGAATGACGAAGGCATCCTGATTGATCCGTGGGGTGAGCCGATGCAGTACGTGACGCCGGCTCGGCGGAGCAAGGACAAGTTCGACATCTTCTCGAAGGGGAAGGACAAGCTGGAGAACACCGATGACGACATCGGGAACTGGACGGCGCTGCAGCAGTGATGCTGGCGGGTGCCGAGGCTGATCCTGACATTTGAATCCCGGTTTCTGCCGGATGCCACTCCGATGAACACGCCACACGAGACAACAAGACGCGGCTTCACGCTGATGGAAATGCTGCTGGTGCTGGCGATCATCGGGCTGGTATTTGTGGGGTCGTTTCTGGGGATGTCGTCTTTGAACGACGAGCGGAACCTGAGGGCACCGCTGACGGAGTTGCGGTCGCTGGCGAAGCGGGCGTGGCAGCGGTCGATGCAGGAGCAGACGGCGTGGCAGATCCGGTTTCTGCCGGACCGGATGGTGCTGGAGCCGCGGAAGGCGGTGCAGGCGGAGGATCGGAACATGCTGCGTGCGGCGGACCAGGTGGCGCGGCGCGGGTCTGGGGTGGAGACGTACAAGATTGCGCCGGAGATTCAGACGGAGGTGAGGCACTGGGGGGAGCGGGACTGGCACAAGCCAGGGCCTGACGTGTGGGTATTTGAGCACAGCGGGTTGTGCGAGCCGATCAGCGTGAGGTTTCTGAGTACTCACGGCGTGCTGGCGGTGCAGTTTGATCCACTGACGGCGAGTGTGCAGTTGGAAGAATTCAGCACTGGCAAAGAATGAACACGAAACTTGTCAGGAAGCGGGGCCGGAGATCGGCGATGGTGATCATGGAGGTGCTGGTGGCGCTGGGGGTCTTCGGGCTGGCGGCGCTGGGATTGATCAAGGCGCTGGCGGTGGCGGCGCAGACGGCGGTGGTGTCGCAACTGGAGCTGCGGATGATTCTGCGGCTGCAGTCGACGCTGACGGAGTACAGCAAGATCGCGCGGATTGAGGAAGGGAAGTGGCAGAGTGATCCGGATGAGTTAGGGGTGTGGACGGAGACGGAGGTGGTGCTGCTGGAGGACATTCTGAATTCGGAGGGGCAGCCCTTGAACGAGATGTACCGGATCAGGGTGACGGGGTACTACGACAATTACGGGCAGACGGGTGAGATGGCGGCGGAGACGCTGCGTTATGCGCGGCTGTATCAGGCGACGGGCGCGGCGGGAGCGGGTGGCGCGCCGGCAGGAGGAGCGGGGGCGGCAGCTGGCGGTGGTGGTGGTGCGGCTGGCGGAGGTGGGCGCGGGCCCGGGGGTGGTGGGCAGGGTGGTGGTGGTCAACCTCGCGGGGGGGCGCCGACACGATGAAGCGGTATCCTTTGGCGATGATGGGCGGGGTGCGGCGGCGCGCGGGGCGTGGTTTTACGCTGGTGGAGGTGCTGTTGGGATTGGCGCTGCTGGGATTGCTGGCGGGCGGGATTTTTGCGGTGCAGCGCGGGGCGCTGACGGTTAGTGCGGAGGTGGCGGAGCGGGAGACGAAGGTGATGCGGGTGCATGCGTTCTGTGAGTTGCTGCGGCGGACGTTCGAGCAGGCTCCGGGGAATGCGCGGGTGAATCTGATGGTGTACGGTGGGGCGGGGTCGGATCTGACGGAGGTGGCGTTCACGGATTACCCGCTGGCGTTCAACTGGCCGGGGGTGACGGCGGGATCGAAGACGGTGATTTTCCGGACGGAGCGAGCGGCGGGCGGGTTGGGGTTGCAGGCGGCGGTGATCTATCTGGATGAGGAGCAGAGCGATGCGTGGCAGCGCGGGCAGTTTGACGAGACGAAGGCGCTAGGGCGGCTGACGCTGCTGGATGGGATTGCGTTTCTGGGGTGGCGGTTTTTCAACGAAACGACGCAGGAATGGGAACTGGAGTGGCCGGTCGCGAATACGCGGCGGCCGTCGTTTGTGGAGATGACGCTGCAGTTTGTGGATGGTTATGATCCGGTGCGGCTGGTGTTCTGGATTCCGACGATGGCGAATCCGCAGACGTTCACGTCGAATCTCGGCGGGGGCGGTGCGGGCGCGGGAGCAGGGATTCCGCCGGGATTGCCGGGTGGGGTGCCGGGCGGTGGTCCACCGGGAGCGGCGGGCGGTGGACCTGGCGGAGGTCGGGGGCCTGGTGGAGGTCCGGGCGGCGGTGGCCCGGGTGGTGGTCGTGGCAATGGCGGCGGCGGGCGTGGGAATGGTGGAGGTGGGCGCGGGAATGGCGGCGGTGGGCCTCCGGGTGGTGGTTTTGGTGGTGGGCGCGGAGGTGGTGGGCGGTGAGGAAGTGAGAAGTGAGAAGTGAGAAGTGAGAAGTGAGAAGTTAGAAATGAGACTGGCTTGTGGGGAGATGGCGTGTTTGGAGAGGGCGTTGAGAACCACGGATTTCACGAATGGACACGGATGGGCCGGGCGGCGATGCTCGTTGGGAGGGGGCGGATTGGGAGAGCGGGCCGCGCGCACTGCGTGCGCCCCGGGAGCTTCAATTCTTACAGCAGTACAGAGCCTGCGGCGCTCTTGTTCGGTGGGCGTGGGCAAGAAGAAACCCCTTCCGGGCGTGGGGGCCGCGGAAGGGGTTTGGGTGTTAGGAGGGTGTCCGGGGCGATCGGGGGGTTATTTGGGGCCGAAGGCGTAGAGTTGGGACATCGTCATGATGTAGAGCGTGCCGTTGGAGAAGACTGGGGTGGCGAAGATGGAGCCTGGGAAGTCGATGACGGCGACTTTTTCGAGTTGTTTGCCGGCTTTGATGATGTGGAGTTCGCCTTCTTCGTTCCCGACGTAGAGTTTGCCGTCGATGAAGAGAGTGCTGCCCCAGATGTGGCCTTTGGTGTCGTAGACGCTGAGTTTGGCGCCGGTGTTGGCGTCGACGGCGTGGACGAGGCCGGAGAAGTCGGCGACGTAGACGATGTCGTCGACGATGGCGGGAGTGGAGACCGAGCGATTGATGTCCTTGTAGGTCCAGAGGGCTTTGCCGGAGATGTCGCCGGAGCCGGTGGGGTCGATGCAGCTGAGGCAGCCTTTGCCTTCGCCGTGTTCCGGGTCCTGACCGATCTGGGTGAAGACGCGGTTTTTGTAGACGACTGGGGTGGCGATGATTTCGGAGGGGCCTTCGTAGGTATTGTAGGCGCGTTTGGCTCCTTTTTCGTCGAGGCGGTATTCCTTGGGATTGGCGTCGTAGCGCCAGAGTTCGTTGATGATGTCGAAGCCTTCGTCATCCTTTTTGAAGGTCATGTCGAAGCCGTAGCAGAAGCCGTCGCCTGCGCCGAAGACGACCATGGGTTTGGCACCGACGGTGGCGAAGGCTGGGCTGGACCATGAGCAGTGGAGACAGCGTTTGCTGATGCCGGAGCCTTCTTCGCCGAGGAGTTTGCCGGTTTTTTTGTCGAGGCAGATGAGGCTAGGGGCTTCCGGGGCGGGGATGTTGGTGTGCGTCCAGTCGACGCCGTTGGAAGTGGTGATGTAGATGCGGTCTTCGAGGACGAGGACGTTGCTGGAGGTGACGTTGTGAGGGAAGACCCCGCATTCCTCGCGCATGTCGAAGCGCCAGATGATGTCGGCGTCGGTGTCGCCGGTTTTCTCGATCTTGTTTTCCGGGGAGGTGAGGTACTTGGCTTCGTCCTGAATGCCGTCGTTGCCGTTTTTGAGGCCTTCGAGGTCGAGACAGAGGACCTCGCAGCGATTGGTGGCGATGTAGACCCGGCCGGAGTCGACGGCGCCGCCGGAGCACATGCCGAGGTATTCCCAGTCGGAGACCTTGCCGGTGCCGAGTTTGGGGGCGGCGAGCTGCCATGTCATCTGGCCGGATTTTTCGTCGAGGCAGAGGAGGATGGAGCGGTCTTCGGCGGTGACTTTACCGGAGTCCTTGTTCTTGACGTTGTACTTGGAGTCCCACGGGTTTTCGTTATTGGTGCCGAGGAGGATTTTGCCATTGGCGACGGAGAGAGTGCCGTAGGCTTGCGAGCCGAGCCGGGCGGCCCATTTGAGGCCCTTGGTGGTGGTGAGGTCGACCTCGTCCTTGCCTTTGATTTTCTTGCCTGGGTCGAATTCGAGCGGAGGATTTTTTTCCGTCGAGACCATGTTGCGGGAATTGGTGCCGCCCCATGTGGGCCAGTCGGCGGAAGCGGAGGCGAGGGAAGCGGCGGTGAAGCCGGCGGCGAGGAGGGAAGCGGATCGGAGGCTTTTCATGGGCACAAAGAAGAGGGGGAAGGTTCCTGTGGACGGGAGGGAACGCAATTAGATTCCGGCCGCTTGCGCGGAAGGCCGCGGGGGAAGTGAGAAGTGAGAAGTGAGAAGTGAGAAAGGGGAAAGGGGAAAGGGGAAAGAGGAGGAAGAAGGGAGGAGGGGGGGAGGTGGAGGGGAGAAGGGAGTGGGGGTCAGCGGCGTTTTTGGGGGCGTGGGGAGTTGGGGAGGTTTTTGAAGGGGCGGTTGGCGGGGTTTTTCTGGCGGATGGGTTCTGAGGCGAAGCGTTGCTGGAGGTCAGGGGGGAGATTGGAGGCGGCCCATTGGGAGGCGGCGGGTGGGTCGACGGAGTTCCAGAGTTGGGCGGTGCGGAGGAGGGATTCGGAGCGGGCGGCTGGATCGGCGATGGTGTTGGCCCATGCGATGGCGGCGGTGGGGTCGTTGCGGGCGATGGTGCGGGAGAGCGAGGAGACGGCGGCGTCGCGGGAGGGGCCCGGGGGCATGGATTGGAGGTGCTGGCTGCTGGCTTCGGGGTCGTTGCGGGTCCATGAGCGCATGGCGTCTTCCCATGCTTCCTGGCGGGCGGGGCCTTCTGGGAGGGAGGAGATCCATGCGACGGCTTTTTCGGGGTCGCGGGCGGTCCATTCGCGGGCGACTGCGCCGACGGCTTGCTGGCCGCCGGGTTTGGTGGCGGTGGAGGCGGCCCATGCGGCGGCGGATTCCGGGGATTCGGAGGCGAAGCGATGGGCGACGGAGGCGAGGGCGGCGGAGCGGAGGGCGGGGTCGGAGATGGAGTCGGCCCATGCGGAGGCGGAGGCGAAGCCGCGGTCCATCTGGCGGCTGGCGAGGGAGGCGAGGAGTGGGCCGCGTTCTTTTTCGTCGAGGGAGGCGATCCAGCGGGTGGCGGCGTCTGGGTTGGAGCGGGCCATGCCGTCGGCGATGCCTGCTTTGAGGAGGGCGAGCTGGCGGCGGTTCTGGTTGGAGGGGTCGGGGTCGTGGGCGGTGGCTTTGGAGGCGGCGTCGAGGTGGGCGAGGGCGGCGTCGGGGTCACGGGAGGCCCAGCCGCTCATGACTTGGTAGCGAGCGGAGGCGGAGTCGCGGTTTTTGGAGGAGGCGAGGGCTTTGAGGGCGCCGGGGCCGTCGATGGTGCCCCATTGGTGGGCGAAGAGGTCGGTGAAGCGGGCGGCGTCGGTGCCTTGGTGGGAGGAGAGGGCCTGCCATGCGGCGGCGGCGTTTTCCGGGGTGAGCTGGTGGAGGAGGGCGGAGAAGGCCTCGGATTGTTCGAGAGGGTCGGAGGTGGCGAGGATCTGGCGGATGAGATCGGGGATGGCGGCGGCGTCGGGCGGGGTGGAGGGGCGGGCGGATGATGATGTTCCGGACGAGGAAGCGGCAGCGGACGGGCGGGAGGATGGGCTGGGGTTATGGGGGGATGAGGCGGAGAGGGACGTGGGGGCCGTGCGGGAGGAGGAGGGGGAAGTGGAGGTGGCTGGGCGTGTGGCGAGCCATGTGAGGGCCGAGGCGGAGACGGCGGAGAGGAGGCAGAGGAGAGAGGGGCGGAGCATGTGGGCGGGCTTGCGGAAATTGATGAGGTGTGGGTGAGGGAGGTGACAGAGAAAGGGGGGCGCGGGTACGGAATTGCAGGTCGGGAAGAAAACCGCTTGCGTTCCGGGGGTGGCGGGTAATATGCCCGCCCTTCCGCGACTGGAAATCCTCCATGGCGCGGCGTTATTTTTCAGAACACCAACGCAAGCATCAATTATGGCAGTCGCAATCAGGCTGAGGCGCGAAGGCGCGAAAGATCGTCCGTTCTACCGCATCGTGGTGGCGGATTCCCGCACGCGCCGCGATGGGCGCTTTATCGACATGGTCGGCACGTACGACCCGATGAAAGCCGGCACGAATTACGATGTGGACCTTGCGAAGGTTGACGCGTGGATTGGCAAAGGCGCGAAGGCCAGCGAGACGGTGGCGTCGCTGATCCGCAAAGTGCGCAAGGCGCAGCCGAAGCCCTGAGGTTTCGGGAATGAATCAACTGCCCGGTCCTGTGAGCAGGGCCGGGCTTTTTGTTTAGGATGGAACCCAACCCGAACGAGATATGGAAGCCCCGGTGAACATTCAGGAATTTCTGGAGTATGTGGTGGAGCAACTGACTGGAGCGGTTGGTGATGGAGTGGTGACGAGTCGTGAGGAAGGCGGGCGTGAGATTTTCGAGTTGGTGGTGCCTGAGCGGCAGGTGTCGCGATTGATTGGGCATGAGGGGAGTACGATCAAGGCGGTGCGGACGCTGGTGGCGGCGGCGGCGTGGCGCGAGGGGCGACGGGTGGGTGTGGAGGTGAAGGATTGAGGAGACCGGCATGGTGACGGGGGCATATGCGGATCGGTTTGGGGGGATGGGGCGATTGTTTGGGTTGGCGGCGATGGAGCGATTGGCGGGGGCGAGTGTGACGGTGGTGGGGGTTGGCGGGGTGGGGTCGTGGACGGTGGAGGCGTTGGTGCGGTCTGGGGTGGGGAGAGTGCGGATGATTGACGGGGATGACGTGTGTGTGACGAATGTGAACCGGCAGTTGCCGGCGATGAGTGGGACGGTGGGGAGGGCGAAGGTGGCGGTGCTGGCGGAGCGGATGCGATTGATCAATCCGGAGGTGGAGGTGGAAGCGGTGGAGGAATTTGTGGGTGCGGGGAATTGCGGGCGGCTGCTGCCTGAGGGATGCGGGGTGGTGGTGGATGCGGTGGATGTGACGACGGTGAAGGCGCTCATGATTGCGCACTGTGTGCGCGGGGGGATGCCGGTGGTGACGGTGGGCGGGGCGGGCGGACGGGTGGATGCGTGTGGCGTGCGGTGCACGGATCTGGCGCGGGCGCAGGGGGATAATTTGTTGAGGATGGTGCGGCGGGAGTTGCGGCGGTCGCATGGGTTTCCGGGTGGGGAGAGTGGGGCCTTGTTCGGGGTTGCGGCGGTGCATTCGAGTGAGGAGCAGCGGTATCCGCAGAAGGACGGGAGTTGCGGGGTTGAGGCGGAGCGAGGGGAGAGCCTGCGGATGGATTGTGCGAGCGGATGGGGCGCGGCGAGTTTTGTGACGGGGGTTTTCGGGTTTGCGGCGGCTGGGGAGGTGGTGCGGCGGATCGCCGAGGGGGGATGAGAGCTTGCGTGGGGGGCGTGGGCATGCTTTGCGTGGGCGCATGAGTGAAGCCCCTGAAGCCGTATCGAAGCCGCGC
The DNA here is from genome assembly GCA_027483175.1 of Verrucomicrobiaceae bacterium. Lineage (GTDB taxonomy): Bacteria > Verrucomicrobiota > Verrucomicrobiia > Verrucomicrobiales > V1-33 > V1-33. The sequence goes on from JAIXVE010000042.1 coordinate 19,659, forward strand.
CGCCGCATTTCGCCTGGGTGCCTGATGCTGGTGATGGGTGGGTTGTGGATGGCGCTGTGGGGGTCGTGGATGGTGATTTCGATGGTGAGGCAGGTGCAGGAGTTGCGGACGATCACGGACAAGGAGCCGCGACTGGTGGCCCCGCGGGCGGCGAGTGCGGTGGAGATTGAGGGATTGCGTGGGCGGATGCGGGAGTTTGGGGGTGCGGTGGGGGCGAAGCGGGCGGCGGTGCTGGAGTTGACGGTGGATGATTTGAACACGCTGCTGGCGGCCGAGCCTGCGGTGATGGCGATGCGGGAGTTTGCGGGGGTGGAGGCGATCACGGCGGCGGCGATCCGGTTTCGGGTATCGCTGGCGATGAACGGGATGCCGATGAGCGGGGAGCGGTTGTATTTGAACGGGTTCAGCGAAGTGAAGCCGGTGCGGCACGCTGAGAAGGGGTTGATCCTGGAGAGCGTGTCGGTGGAGGTGCCTGGGCGGGAGTTGTCGGCGGGATTCCGGGCGCATTATGTGCAGGCGAACCACCTGGACACCTTGCTGATGAGCGGGTTGCGGGAGACGACGGACAAGAGCGTGCTGGAAGTCCTGAAGCAGGTGACGGTGGTGCGATTGGAGCCGGGGAAAGTGGTGCTGGACTATGCGCCGGTGGTGCGATGAGGGGTGTGGGGTGCGGTGAAACGGGGTGAAATCGGAGGGAGGGAATCGATTCCTGGCGTTCCGCGGGTTGACAATTCCCGTGTCAGCCTGTTTCCTGCGCGTTCCCGGGTTTCCGGGGAGCATTTTCCCAATCTTTGACCATGGACTTCGTCACACCACACATCTCGACCCTCGCCCCATCGATCACCCTCGCGGTCACCAGCCAGGCTGCGAAAATGAAGAAGGAGGGCATTGACGTGTGCAGTTTCGGGGCGGGCGAGCCGGACATGGATACCCCGGCGCACATCAAGGAGGCGTGCATCAAGGCGCTGGCGGAAGGGAAGACGAAGTATACGGCGTCGGCTGGTTTGCTGGAGCTGCGGGAGGCGATCTGTGCGAAGCTGGCGGCGGACAATGCGTTGGAGTACACGCCGGATCTGCTGAGTGTGAACTGCGGGGCGAAGCATTCGTGTTACAACGCGATTCTGGCGACGTGCGGACCGGGGGATGAGGTGGTGATTCCGTCGCCGTACTGGACGAGTTATCCTGACATGGTGAGGATTGCGGGGGCGACTCCGGTGATTGTGCAGACGAAGCAGGAGAACGGGTGGAAGATGACGCCTGAGGAGTTTGAGGCGGCGATGACGCCTTCGACGAAGATGGTGATTCTGAACAGCCCGTCGAATCCGACTGGGGCGGTTTACACCCGTGAGGAACTGGAGCAGATCGGGGAGATTGCGGCGTCAGAGGACATTCTGATTCTGTCGGACGAGATTTACGAGAAGCTGGTGTATGAGGACACCGAGCACGTGTCGATTGCGAGCCTGAGCCGTGAGTTGAGGGATCTGACGATTGTGGTGAACGGCTTTTCGAAGGCGTACAGCATGACCGGGTGGCGGATTGGTTATACGGCGACGGGGAACAAGAAGATTGCGGAGGCGATTGATACGATTCAGAGCCACACGACCTCGGCGCTGGCGACGTTTGCGCAGTATGGGGCGCTGGCGGCCCTGCAGGGTGATCAGAACATCATTGAGGACATGCGGCAGGAGTTTGACCTGCGCCGCGGGTACATGATGCGTCGTTTCCAGACCCTGACCAATCTGTCGGTGGTGGAGCCGAAGGGAGCGTTTTACTTCCTTGTGAACATTGGGCGGATGGGGATCAAGAGCGTCAATTTTGCGGAGAAGCTGCTGAGCCGCAGTCATGTGGCGGTGGTGCCGGGGATTGCGTTCGGGGCGGATGACACGATCCGGTTCAGCTATGCGTGCAGCCTTGATGTGATCAAGAAGGGCCTGGACCGGTTTGAGGAGTTTGTGAAGTCGCACTGAGACCGGAAGGACTGAGATAAGAGAATCAAAGAGAACCGCCGCTCCCTGCTGAGGCAGAGGGCGGCGGTTTTTTGTGAGGGAAGAGGAGGGAGTGGAAGGAGAGGTTGTTCAGGGGCGCTTGGCGGCGGCGACGATGGGGTCGTAGGCCTTGCGGGAGCGTTCGCGGGTCTCGGGGAGGGCGGTGGCGAGGGCGTCGGCGAGGGCCTGGCGGTTTTGCCATGCGGACTGGACTCGGGCGAGGCCAGCGCCTGGGGCGAGGAAGTCCTTGATGGAGATGAGGGCGGCGTTCTGGGTGAGTTCCTTGCCGAGGAGGTCGTTGAGGATGCCTTCGGCTTTGATGCTGTAGCCGATGACGAGGGTGGGGACGCCTGTGGAGAGGCCGGCGATGGCGGCGTGCATGCGTTCGGCGACGACGAGGTCGCAGCGGGAGATGATGGCTTTGTAGTCGGAGGCGCTGAAGTCGCCGCCGGCGAGACGGACGCGGGGGTCGTGGCCGATGCGGCGGAGGATTTCGGTGGCGATGACGCGGTCCTCGTTTTTGGCGGAGGTTTCCTGGACGTGGGGGATGATGATGATGTTGGCGTCGAGGGAAGAGCGGAGCCATGAGATGACCTCGATCCATGTATCGACGTGGCGTGAGGCGTCGGAGCCCATCCAGTGGCAGATGGCGGAGCTGGTGCTGAGGGCGATGGTGGGGCGGTCCGGGAGGGCGCGGTGGTGATTGAAGAGGGCGTCGCCTTCGGTGGCATCGGGCTGGGTGAGGAGGAAGGCGGGATCGGCGACGAGGTGGATGCGGTCGTGGGGGAGCTTGAGGACGTCGCGGAGGTAGTTGAAGGAAGCGGATTCGCGGACGGTGATGGCGCTGGCGTGTTTTGCCAGGTCGGAGAAGGCGGCGGTGTCCGGGTTGTTATTGAAGGGCCCGATGGACTGGGCGTGGATGATGAAGGGGACGGCGGCGGCGTGGGCGATGCGGAGGGGTTGGAGGTGGGAGAGGAGCGAGCGGTGGCCGTATTCCGAGCAGAAGACATCGCCACCGCTGGCGACGACGCAGGAAGCGGTGCGGAGTTCTGCGGCGGCGATGGCGGCGTCCTTGTCGAGGGAGGGGACGACGGAAGTGAGGAGCTTGCGGAGACGGCCGGCGTAGAGCGGGCGGATGGTGTAGTCGTGGATGAAGCGGACGTCTTTGTCAGGGAGTCTGGAGGCATCGAAGTCCGGGGCGCGATCGAGGACGGTGAATGTGGCTCCGGGGAGGCGGAGCCGGAGCTGGGCGATGGTGGAGACGACGAGGGCTTCGACCCCGTGGTTTCTGAAGGAGGTGATGCCTGTGATGACGATTTTCTGGCTCATGGGGTGGTGGGTGAGGATTTTGAGGGGATGAGGGAGGAGTAGCGGTTAGCGAGACGAGCGCCGATGGCGGGCCAGCCGAATTGCTGGGTGGCGGTGTCGATGCCGTGCGATTCGAGGGAAGCGCGGAGGGCGGGGTCGTTGAGGGCGCGGGCGATGGCCTGGGCGAAGGCCGGGGCGTCGTCGGCGAGGAGGATATTGTGATCGTGGATGAGGTTGAGGCCTTGAGCGCCGATGGTGGTGGAGACGACGGGCGTGCCGATGGCGAGGGATTCGACGATTTTGAGGCGAGTGCCGCCGCCGATGCGGAGGGGGACCATCTGGAGCCACGAGCGGCGATAGTATGGGCGGACATCGGGGACCCCGCCGGTGACGGTGACGCCGGTGCGTGAGCCGTAGGCCTGGACCTCGGGGAGCGGGTTTTTGCCGACGACGAGGATGCGGACGTTAGGGACGAGCTGGAGGAGTGCGTCGTGGATGGAGGAGAAGAACCAGCGGAGTGCGTCGACGTTAGGACTGTAGTCCATGGCTCCGCAGAAGATGACGGTGGGGTCCGGGTCGCGGGGTTCGGGCGCGGAGGCCGGGTGGAAGTAGTCGAGATCGACGCCGTTGGCGACGACCATGACGGGGGCTTTGGGGGTGATGCGGCGGTGGATGAAGGTTTCGTCGTCGGGGCCGCAGACGATTTCGAGGGCGGTGGACTTGGCGAGGAGACGTTCGTAGCGCCAGAGTTTGGCGTAGCTTTCCCAGCGGAGGAGACGGTCGCGGAGGGAGAAGTGGAGTGTTTTGTGTTCCATGAGCTGGAACTGGAGATCGACGCGGCTGCGGTCGACGACGAAGGGAGTGTGGTGGGCGTGCGGGAGCACGTAGGGCATGAGGACGAGGTCGCAGATGTGGACGAGGTCGTAGCGGCCGGGGGTGAGGAGCTGATTGATGGTGTTAGCGACCTCGGGTTGCTGCCAGTGCTGGACGTTGCTGGGGAGCGGGTTGAGGAGACGCTGGGGGAAGAGCTTCTGCCATGGCGGGTGGGCGAAGGGGATGAAGGTGACGGAGCGGCAGAATGCGGAGAAGACGGCGCGTTTTTCGTCGAGGTCCGGGGATGGTTCGGTGAGGGCGACGAAGTCGACCTCGTGGTGAGCGGCGAGGGCCTTGAGGAGGTGGAACGTGCGTTGGTAGGTGCCGCGGTCGAGCGGCCACGGGGCGTAGGGGTAGAAGACGAGGAGCTTCATGGGGCTTCGTTGCAGCGCAGGTTCTGTTCGGAGATGATTCTGGCGGGGATGCCGACGGCGGTGGCGTTAGGGGGGATGTCTTTGGTGACGACGGAGGAGACCCCGATGATGGCGTGGTCGCCGATGGTGACTGCGCCGACGGCTTTGGCACCGTCGCCCATGAAGACGTGGGCGCCGAGGGTGGGGCCTTTTTTTGCGCCGTGGGCGAGGACGAGCCGGACATCGGCGTAGAGGTCGCAATCCGGGCCGATGGAGGAATGGGGAGCGATGATGAGGCCCATGGGGTGGGGGAGGCGGAGGCCTGGGCCGATGGTGGCGAGTTTGGAGACCTCGATTTTGAAGAACCAGAAGAGGAGTTTGGCGGCGAAGATGGTGGGGACGTGGTGCTGGGCGCACCAGAACTGGAAGCGGATGAGGGCGACGGCGTGGATGCTGTTGAGGGAGAGGCAGAGGGCGGCGCGTTTGAGTGGGCCCGCGGGGAGATAGTCCCGGAGGTTGCGGCGGATATCGGCCTTGAGGTTAGGGAACATGGCGGGTCAGTTGAAGCGGGACCAGAGGGATTGGTAGGCGGCGACGGCGGAGGGCCAGTTGGAGACTGGGGCGGCGAGCTGGGAGGAGAGGAATGCCAGGTGTTCCGGGACGAGATCCGGGGCCCAGAGGAGGAGCGGGAGGGCGTTGAGGAGACCCTCACGCGGGTAGCGGAGGGCGAGGGGCGAGCAGATGCCTTTGGGGCCGAAGGCGCGGAGACGGACGAGCGGGTTTTTGAGGAGGGACGTTTCCGGGCACTTCGATGACTTGTTAGATGAGTAGGCGAGGGGTGTGGGGAAGGAGGCGGAGAGACGGCGGGATTCGAGCCATGAGAAGACGGCCCATGCGGTTTGGGAGACTGAGGCGTGGAGGGCGGCGAGTTCGGATAGGGAGGCGGAGGAGCGGGCCGGGTGGAGTTTGAATTCCGTGCCGGCGGCGTGGTCGGCGCGGATGGCGTCGATGGGGAGGGACGGTTCAGTCAGGGAGAGGAGCCGCTGGTGGCGTTCGAGACAGGACCAGTGGTAGAGCCCGTGGGCGGCGAGGAGGGCGTCGCCGATGGCGAGTTGGGCCTTGGCGATGTTGCGGCCGGTGAAGTCGGCGTCGGCGGAGGAGAAGTCGGGTTGCTGGAGCCGGGCGGCGGCGAAGAGGAGGCCCGAGCAGCGGTTCATGAGGAGCCGGGTGGCTTCGTGGAGAGGGATGCGGGAGCCGTCGGCGAGGTGGGAGCAGGAGGCGAGGATATCGGGTGGGCCGGTGATGACCCGGTGGCCGGCGACGAGGTCGTAGAAGAACATGGAAGGCCCGCTGTGCTGGAGCGAGGCGAGCGAGAGGATTTTGAATTCGACGTCGATGCCGAGGGAGGCGGAGTGGCGTTGTTCGAGGGCGTGGATGGCGTGGTGGAAGCGGCGTTCGTTGAGACGGGGTGGGCCGGAGATGAGGATGAAGAATTCGAGATCGTTGTAGGGTGCGTCGCCGTTGGGGGTGGCGAGGACACCGCCTTCGCCGCGGCCGTAGCCGCCGCCGAGGATGAGGGCCTGGAGGAGGTTAGGGGGGACGATGGCGCTGAGGTCTGCACCGATGGCGGAGCAGGATTGAGCGAGGAGGGCCTCGAGTTGGGGGCTGCCGTCGCGGGTGAAGGTCATGGTGTGGGGTCGCGTTGGTAGTCGAGCCAGCCCTGGCGGAAGCCGGCGAGTTTACCGGAGCGCTGGGCGAAGCGGATGCGTGCGGCGGCGGGGAGTTGGCTGAGTTTGTGGTGCTGGCGGAACCAGCGGAGGTCCTTGCGGAGGTCGGCGGCGGTGCCGAGGGCGACGGTGCGGAGCCATGAGAAGTCGGAGGGTTTGCCCTGATAGGTGGCGGCCATGGCGCGGGCGTCGCCGAAGGCGCGTTTGCGGGCCTGGGCGGGGGTGTAGTTGTGGCTGTGCATGGCGACGGAATCCGGGACGTAGGCGATTTCGAAGCCCTCCTTGATGCACCAGCGGGTGTATTCGTCGTCTTCTGCGAACTGGAGGTCCTCGCGGAAGCCGCGGCGCTGCCAGACATCGCGGCGGATGCCGCTGCTGACCATGCTGAAGAAGTGGTCCCAGTTTGCGGATTCGCGGTTAGGGCCGAAGCAGCGGTCGTAGTCGTGAGCGAAGACGGCGAGACAGTCCGGGCGGGGGATCTGGCGGGAGAAGGCGGCGGCGGTGCGGGGGTTCTGGAGGGCGTCGAATAGAGGCTGGAGCCAGAGAGTGCCCTGGGGGGTGGCGTCGGCGTTGAGGAAGATGACGGAGTCGGCGGCGGCGAGGCGCATGCCGGTGTTCATGACCTTGCTGGGGTTGTACTCGTGGGGTTGGATCTGGATGAAGTGGGCTGGGTTGGCGGCTTTGATGAGGTCCTGGGAGCCGTCGGATGAGCCGCTGTCGATGACGATGAGTTCCCATGAGGGGAAGGACTGGGCGGCGAGGGCGGGGAGCGTTTCGCGGAGGGCCCATGCCTCGTTGAACGAGCGCATCACGATGCTGGCGAGCGGCGGGTTCATGGATAGGAAGAGTCAGGGTGCGGACGGACGGAAGCGTGCGGGAAGGCGGGAGAGAACCTTGGATTTCTCGGCGGGGAGGAGGGCGATGGACCAGATGCCGGCGAGGGCGGCGAGGCCGGTGATGGCCATGCCGAGGAGGGAGGGGAGCCATTGCGGGTTGCCGAAGGTCGGGCCGAGGAGGGCGCGGCAGAGGAGACCGGTGGCGAGCATGGGGATGCAGGCGAGGAGCGGTCGGGCGATGGTGGAGGAGAAGAGGGTGAGCGGGGATGTGTTGACCTCGCGGGCGGCCCAGCGCCAGAGGAGCCCCCAGCCGAAGAGGATGGTGGGGAGGACGGAGCCAGCGGCGACCCCGATGACGGCGTCGGACTGCCAGCCGCGGTGGACGAGGAGGAGTGTTAGGGAAACGGAGAAGAGGATATTGAGGGCGGCTTCGGCGAGGCCCTGCCACATGAGACGGCGTTCCTGGCCGCACATCATGAACATTTTTTTGAAGACGAGGTGAGTGAGGGCGAGGTGGAAGTACCAGAAGAGGAGGATTTCGCCGACGATGAGCGTGGCGAAGGCGGGTTGTTTTTCGCCGGTGAGGATGCGGACGAGGAGGTCGAGGTAGAGAGCGCCGCCGGTGTAGAGAGGTGCGGCGACGAGGACGGTGAGGCGGAGCCCCTTGCGGAACATTTCGTGGAGGGCGTCGCGGCGGCCGCCGGCGTGGAGGAAGGCGGCGGCTGGGGAGAGGGCGTCGGAGATCTGTTTGGTGATGATGCCGAACATTTCGCCGGCTTTGCCGCCGGCCTGGTAGAGCGTGACGGCGGGGAGGCCGACGAGGGCACCGGCGACGACCTGATCGGTTTTGTTGCGGAGGAGATTGCTGATCATGTTGAGCCACGCGAAGAGCGAGAACTTGCCGGTGGAGAAGAGTTCGCTGCGGCTGAAGAGGGAGGGGCGGAGACGAACATCGGGCATGGCGCGGAGGGCGGCGAAGCCAGCGAGGATGTCGGGGCCGAGGACGCAGGCGAGGGCGATGGCGAAGACGGCGAAGAGCCCCCAATTGAAGTGGAGGGCGAGGGCGAGGAGGACCGCATTGGCGACGAGGCCGAGCATGGCGATGCGGTTGGCGGTTTTGAGCTGCTGAAGACCGCGGAGGACCTCGGGGAAGATGCCGAGAGGGAAGCCGAGGGCCATGCCTGCGAAGAAGAGGACGGTGACCGGGCGGTAGAGTTGGATTTTGTCAGGGGCGACCCCGAGCCAGTGCATGAGCGGGTCGGCGAGGGCCCAGCCGGCGAGCCCGATGAGGGTAGCGGCGGCGAGGTAGAAGAAGAAGATGGTGCTGAGGGCGCGGCTGAGACGGTCCCAGTCGCGCTTGGCGAGACCTTCGGCGACGCGTTTCTGGGCGGCGTAGCCGAAGCCGAAGTCGAGGAGGATGCCGTAGCCGAAGACACTCCAGAGGAGGGACCAGAAGCCGAAGTCATCGCGGCTGAGGCCCTGATAGAGCATGCGGAACGTGACGAGGCCGAGGACGATGCGGAGGATGGTGCGGCCGTAGTTGGAGAGGGCCCCGCTCCATGCGGCTTTTTTGACGTCGTCGGTGTTCATGGGGCGCGGTGCCAGCGGGAGGCAGCGTGGGCTTCGGCGAGCTGGTAGATGGCTTCGAGGCGGAGGGTGATGCGGCTCCAGTCGTAGTGGGCGAGGGCTTCGGCGCGGCCGGCGTTGCCGAGGGAGGCGCGGAGGGTGGGGTTCTGGTGGAGGAGGGAGAGCTGGGCGGCGAGTTGTGAGGGAGCGTCGGGGTCGGAGGGGTTGAAGAAGAGCCCGGTTTCGCCGTCGCGGATGAGGGATTGGAGCCCGCCGATGCGGGAGGCGACGACTGGTTTGGCGGCGCACCATGCTTCGAGGACGACGATGCCGAATGGTTCGTGTCGGGAGGCTAGGGTGAAGACATCGGCGGCGTGGTAGGCGTCGACGAGGGAATTGGAGTCGTTGCCGAGGCCCGGGAGGATGGTGACGGCGTGTGTGATGTTGTTAGAGCTAATGAAGTCGCGGAGCTGCTGAGCGTAGGCTGGCTGGGTTTCGGGGCCGATGATGAGGAGACGGGCGTTGGGGGCGGAGGGGAGGAAGCGGGAGAAGGCTTCGAGGAGCGTGAGCTGATTTTTCTGGGAGTCGATGCGGCCGATGGCGACGAGGAGGAAGGCGTCGGCGGGGATGTTGTGGGCGAGGCGGAAGGCGGGGCCGTTGCCGGAGGAGAAGCGAGCGGAGTCGACCCCGTTAGGGAGATAGGAGACGCGGTCGTGGGGGAGGGAAGCGCGGGCTTTTTCGGCTTCGCTGGCACCGACGCAGATGACGTGGTCGGCGTCGTCGAGGACCTTGCGGGCGCCGAGGAGAGCGCCGAAGACGCGGCCCCATTCGAATTTGCCTTCGATGGGTTTGGTGAGGTCGGAGAGTTCTGCGGCGGGGACGTCGAAGATGCCGCCGTGGAGGGAGACCACGTAGGGTTTGCGGCGGAGTCGGGCGGCGGTGCGGACGGTGCCGCCGAGGCGTTTGAGGGCGTGGGCGTGGAAGAGCCGGACGTCTGGCTGGCGGAGGAGGGCGCGGAGGAGTGATAGGGAGAGGAGATTGCCGCCTTTTTTGTCCATGGCGGCGCGGTCGGCGGGGGAGAGGCCGAAGAAAGGATAGGAGTGGGGGTAGCGGTGGACGGGGATACCGGAGATGGATTCCTCGCGCTGGGAGGCGAGGGCCATGGAAGTGATGATGAGCGGGTGGAGGCCGGCGAGCTGCTGCTGGCGGGAGATTTCGAGGATGACGGTTTCGGTGCCGCCCCATTCGTGGGCGACGAAGCGTCTGGGCACGTGGACGATGGTGCCTGAGGTCATGGTGAGGAGCGGGCGGCGGAGTGGAACTGGACCTCACGTTCCATGAGTTTGTAGATGTGAGGAATGTGGGTGACGTCGTCGGGGACGTCGTTGTGGCTGGTGAAGAGCGTGGCGTAGCTCTGGGGGTCGGTGGGGTGGTAGCCGTGCATGGCGCGGATGGGTCGTTCGCCCATGTGGCTAGGGACGATGAGGACCCCTTCGCGGGCGAGCCAGATGAGTTCGCCGAAGGCCTGATCGTCGAACCATGCGCGGTAGTGGCGGAGTTCGGATTCCGGCATGATGCGGCCGTCGGGGACGGATTCGAGGACGGCGGTGATGCGTTCACGGACGCCGGGTTTAAGGAACCAGAAGCGGGCCATGGTGGAGTCGTAGACGACGGCGTAGTCGACGCCCATGGTTAGGTTGAGGGCGTCGATTTTGGATCGGAGGTCGAGGTGGTGGTCGCAGTTGGCCATGCCGTGGTCGCTGAAGACGTGGAGACGGACCTCGCGGTAGTGCTGGCGTGCGGCGTCCATGACGGTGGTGATCCAGGCGTTGTAGTGGTCGAGTTTTTTCGGGATTTCGGGGGAATCGTTACCGACCATGTGGAGGAGCCCGTCGAGGCCGGCCCAGTACTGGAAGGCGAAGTCGATGCGTTCCGAGTTGATGTCGGCGAGGAGCCTGCGGAGGTGTTCTTCTTCCGGGGTGGAGGGGTCGGTGACGAAGTAGGGGATTTTTTCTGATTCGAGGAGGTCGAAGATATTGGGGCCGCGGTTCATGCCGCCGGGTTTGAGCGGGCTTTTCTTTTCTGTGAAGTCGAAGAGGTGGATGTACCTGAAGGGGATGTTGTAGAGGTCGAAGTAGCCGCGGAATTTGAGCTGGACCTTGACGAATTTGGTTAGCCAGCGGCGGAAGATGCGGCGGCTGGTGACGGCGGAGGGGAGCCAGCGGAGCCAGCGGAGGTGGCGGAAAGGGGACTGGGGCGGGTTGTAGACGAAGTAGCACCAGTTGCGGTGTTCGTCTGGCCAGCGGCCGGAGAGGATGGAGGGGACGCAGGTGGAGCTGTAGCCGAAGACGCTTTCGAGGCGGCGGCGGTGCGGGGCGAGGGAGGAGAGGAACGGGTGGTTGCGGACGATTTCCCAGCCGCAGGCGTCGACCATGATGAAGAGGGAGAGACGGTCTTTCATGGGTTTTGGGAAGTTAGGCGGGCGATGGCGGCGAGGAGTTCGGTGGGGCTGAAGGGTTTGGTGAGGAAGAGGGCGGCACCGGATTCTTCGGCCTGCTGGCGGGTGAGATTGTGGCCTCGGGCGGTGAGCATGATGACCGGGATGGAGGCGGTGGCGGGGTTGGATTTGAGGGCGCTGAGAGCGGCGAGCCCGTCCATGACTGGCATGATGATGTCGAGGATGACGACATCGGGGGTGGTGGCGGTGACGGCGGCGACGGCGGCGGCTCCGTCGGTGCAGGCGGTCCATGAGTGGCCGGCCTTGCGGAGCGTCATCTCGAGGAGGCGGAGCATGTGAGGGGCGTCTTCGGCGATGACGAGCGTGGCCATGGGAGTGGAGGGGATGGAGGCTGGGGTGGGGGTCAGTCGCAGGCGAGGACGAGGAACGTCTGGTCGTCGGCGAGGGCTGGGGCGTCTGGCGCGGAGGAGGAGGCGAGGCGTTTGAGGAGTTGTTCTCTGATGTCTGCGGCGGAGGGTTGGGAGCGGCAGATGTCAGCCATCCATGAGGAGACGTCTGAGGGTTCTGAGAAGGAAGGGCGGGAGTTGCGAGGGTCGGTGAGGCCGTCGGTGTAGGCGAGGATGCGGGTGCCCTTGGTGATGGGGATGCCGGTTTCGTCGAAGTCCGGGGAGCGGAGGATGCCGATGGGAGGGTGAGAGGGCATGACTTCGACGAGATTGCCTGAGGCGTCGGCGACGATGACTGGGCAGTGGCCGGCGTTGGCGATGCGGATGAGGCGGCTGCGGTTGTCGACGAAGCCGACGGCGACGGTGACGAACATTTCGAGACGGTCGAAGTCGTCGTAGAGTTGAGAGGCGGCGCGGGCGACGGCGCGAGCGGGGGACTGGTGGAGCTCGTGCATGGAGCGGAAGACCGAGCGGGTGACGGCGGCCATCATGGAGGCGGCGACGCCTTTGCCCATGACGTCTGCGATGACGAAGAAGAAGCCCATGTTGTTCCATGGGATGATGTCGTAGAAGTCGCCGCCGATGGTGAGGGCGCTTTCGCAGTGGCCGGCGGCGCTGACGCCTGCGACGGGGGCCTGGGCGCGAGGTTCGAGGGATTTCTGGATCGTGGCGGCGAGTTCGAATTCGCGGCGGGCGACGGAGGCGGCGATGGCGGCTTCTGCGTGGCGTCTGCTGAGGGCTTCCTGGTTGAGGAATTCTGCGAAGGTGTGGACGATGGAGACTTCTCCGGCGTTGAGCGGGGTAGGAGAGGAGTAGCGGCCGAGGCTGATGAGGCCCATGAGTTCGTCACCGGAGTAGAATGGGTGGACGAGGCCAGCGAGGGCGGGGGAGTCTGGGGAGGAGGGGTGGGGATGTGGTGGATGTTCGATCCACTGATCCTGGCGGGAGAGGATGGCGGCGTTTTCGAGGTCTGGGGAGGAGACGGAAGCGCCGAGAGGGCAGCCGATGGAGGCGAGGGGTGTGAGTTCGGAGTTGGCGACGATGCTGAGGGTGCCGGTGTCCGAGCGGGTGACGGTGACGAGGTGGCGGAGGAGGCGTTCTGCGAATTCAGCGAGAGTGGAGGACTGGCGGGATTCAGCGGTGAAGTGGAAGATGGCGGAGAGGCTTTCGTAGCAGGAGGCGAGTTCTTCGGTCATGCCGTCGAGGGTGGCCTCGAGGGAGTGGGCGGGGTCTGGTGGAGGGGGGGTGGGAGGAGGTGTGGGAGGGGAGAAGGGACGTTCGAGAGTGAGGATATTTTCGTGAGGGAGGCGGAGGTAGGAGCGGTGGGAGGTGAGGGAGTGGATGAGGAAGAGGCCGCGGCCGGATTCGGCGTAATCGTCAGGGAGCTGGGGTGAGTCCGGCCATTCGAAGCCGTCGGTGTGGTCGTGGACGGCGACGGAGATTTTGTCAGGGAAGATGAAGGCCCTGACGTCCCATGAGCGAGGAGTTGCGGAGGGGCTGGCGTATTCGACGGCGTTGTTGCCTGCTTCGCTGATGAGGAGTTCCCATGTGGCGAGTTCCTGTTCGTCGGAGATGCCCTGGGAGGCGAGGAACGAGCGGAGGCCAGTGCCTGCCTCGCGGACGGCGTGGAGGTTACATGGGCCGTTCCAGAGCCATGCGATGCCGGTGGTGGACCGGGAGGAGCCTTGGGAGGCGTGCTGGGCTGGAGGGGGCGGCATGGGAAAGGCGGGGGCGGGGTCAGGCGACGATTTCGAAGATGCGGTGGAGGCGAGTGAGTTCGAGCACCTGCATGATGCCTGGGCGAGGGGAGAGGAGGCGGAAGAGACCCTGGCGTTCGTGGGCGAGTTTCTGGATGGAGATGAGAGCGCCGAGGCCGCTGGAGTCGAGGAATTCGAGGTCGGTGCAGTCGAAGTCGATGGCGGTGAGGCCTGGGGTGAAGCGGAGGCGGACCTGATTTTTGACCTCTGCGGCGGTGCCTGCGGTGAGTTCGCGGAGGCTGGAGATGGTGAGGATGGAGTTGGCGGTGGATGTTTTCATGTGTTATTAGGGGAGTTGGTGGGAAAAGTCAGGAGAGGAATCTGCGGAGACCGCGGCGGATGAGTTTCCAGCGCCATGCGGTGGAAGGTCTTGAGGCGAAGAGTGCGGCGTGGGCGCGGGCGGCGTCGTCCCATGGGGGTGAGCAGCCTTCTGCTTCCGGGGCGGTGAAGAGGGCTGGGGGAGTGTGGAGCCAGAGGGATTCGAATTCGCCGGTGAGGTTAGCGGCTTCCGTGGGAGTGAGTGGGGGGTTGCCGGTCCATGCGAAGTGGCCTGTGACGATGCGCCAGAGGGAGGGCCAGCGAGCGAAGCGCGGGCCGAGTGGCGGCATGGAGTGGTAGGTGATGGAGCGGTGGGGGCTGCCGGGGTCGGAGGGGAGCGCGGCGGCGTGCTGGACGAAGAGAGGTTTGCGGGAGAGGGCGGCGGCGATGGCAGCGGGGATGAGGATGGGGGAGGAGAGGATGAGGGTGAGGAGGGCGAGGGCGCGTGCGGGGAGAGAGGAGGCGGATTCGGCGGGGGGAGCGAGCGGGGAGAGGAGGAAGGCGTCGGTGAGTTTGGTGAGGGAGCTATTGGTCCAGTTGAGGAGAGAGGCGCCGGAGGCGATGGAGGTGTCGAGATGGGTCATGCTGCCGAGGTAGGTGCGGCAGTCGACGGTGGAGTTGGTGACGGAGGCGTCTGAGTCGACGAGGGAGTCGGATTCGATGAAGGCGTTGGGGCCGATGGAGGCGCAGGCGCGGATGATGGAGTTGGGGCCGATCCAGCAGGGCGGGGAGAGTCTGGCGGAGGGGTCGACGCGTGCTTTGAGGCCTAGCCAGATGCCGTCGGCTGGTGAGTGGGCACCGATCTGGGTTGGTGCGAGGATGGGGAGGAGGGCGATGCGGGCGTGGTGCCATGAGGCGGCGTCCGGGAGGAGGGGGATGTGGGGTGCCTGGGGGAGGCAGGAGAGAGTGATGGTGGAGTCCGGGAGGAAGGCGGCGTGTTTTTCGGCGGCTGCGGCTGGGGAGAGTTCCGAGGGTTCGGGGATGAGTTCGATGTCGAGGCCCCATGCGGTGCCGCTGAGGAGGTAGGAGCGGATGTCTGAGGGGCGGTCGCTGGCGAGGATGCGGACGTGGGAGGCACCGGCGCGGGCGAGGCCATCGAGGGCGTGTTCGATGAGCGGTTTGCCCAGGAAAGTGGCTAGGGCGAGGGGGAGGCCGCCGGTGACGGCGTCGAGGGCGGGAGTGGGGTCTGGGCAGATGAGGAGGACGCGCTTCATGGGATCAGACGCCGCCTTTGCCGAAGAGGATAGCGGGGACGGTTTTGATGAGGATGAGGAGGTCTTTGAGGACGGACTGGCTTTCGATGTAGCGGACGTCGAGGGAGACCTGTTCCGGGAAGCCGATGGAGTTGCGGTCGCCGACTTCGAGGAGGCCGCCCTTGCGTTCGCCGATCTGCCAGAGGCAGGTGATGCCTGGGGTGATGAGGAGGCGGCGGCGGTCTTCCGGGGAGTAGAGGGCGACCTCGCGAGGGAGGGGTGGTCTTGGGCCGACGAGGGACATTTCGCCTTTGAGGACGTTGATCATCTGTGGGAGTTCGTCGATGGAGGACTTGCGGATGAAGCGGCCGATAGGAGTGATACGGGGATCGTTCTTCATTTTGAAGGTGACCCCGTCATTTTTCTCGTTGAGTGCGAGGAGTTCCTTGAGTTTGGCTTCTGCGTCGACGCACATGCTGCGGAATTTGAGCATGCCGAATTCTTTTCCGCGGAGGCCGACGCGGGTCTGGCGGAAGAAGACTGGGCCGCCGTCGCGGCGGATGAGGAGGGCGATGACGAGGAGGAGAGGGGAGAGGAGGACGAGGAGGAGAGCGGAGGCGGCGAGGTCGATGGCGCGTTTGACGAAGGAGGTGAAGGAGATGGTGAAGCGCCATGCGAGGCGTTTCCATGCGACGTAGAGGCGGAGGCGGAGCCTTCCTGAGGGGGAGGCAGCGGAGAGCATGCGGCGGGTGAGCCGTTCTGTCAGCTCGTCGTCGGTCAGCATGGGGAGGCGGTGGGGTTTTTCTCTTTGGAGACGGTGGCGAAGAGGTTTTCGAGGCCTGAGAGGTAGCGTTCGAAGTCGTAGTTTCTGCTGACGAGATCGAGGCCGGCTTCGCCCATGGAGCGGGCGAGGGATTTGTCAGAGAGGAGCTGATCGATGCTGGAGGCGAAGGCCTGGGTGTCCATCCAAGGGACGAGGAAGCCGTTGTGGCCGTTGATGAGCCAGTCTTTGATGCCGCCGGCGTCGAAGGCGACGACGGGGAGGGCGTAGCGCATGACTTCGAGGCCGATGGTGGCGATGGGTTCCGGCCAGACTGAGCTGAGGGCGACGACGGAGCACTCGCGGTAGTAGGCTTTGAGTTCGTCCTGGGGGATGAAGCCTTTGAAGTGGACGCGGTTATCGAGGCCGAGTTCCTTGTTGAGGCGTTCGCATTCTGCTTTGTGGTTACCGTCGCCGAGGATGATGCATTCGAAGTCTGATTTGACGAGGGCGAGGGCGCGGAGGAGGACATCGACGCCTTTGCCGCGGATGATCTGTCCTGCGTAGAGGATGAGATTGCGGCTGGAGAAGGAAGAGCGGAGGTTAGGGTCGCCCGGGCGAGGGACTGGGGGGTGGATTTCGATGCGAGCGGGGTCGAAGCCGTTTTTGATGAGTTCGTCGCGCATGAAGGTGGTGACGACGCACATGCGGTTGAAGCGGTGATTGAGGGCGATTTCGCGTTTTTTCTCCGTGTAGCTGACCCATTTGAGAGGGAGGCCTGGGCCGTTGTTTTTGACGACGCAGGCGAGACAGCCGAAGACGCAGTAGAGGGAAGCGGCGCGGGTGCAGATCTGGCGGTTGAAGTAATTGTATTTGTAGCTGCGCATGCAGTAGATGTCATGGTCGTGGACCATGCGGACGAGCGGGGTACCGGAGTCGAGGAGAGCGGAGATGACGTCGAGGTCCGGCATTTTGTGGACGAAGACGGCGTCTGGCTGGAAGGAGTCGAGGGCGAGGCGGACGGAGGAGGCTGGATTGGATGGGGAGATGGGGAAGCGGTGAGGGAAGATGGCTTGCCATGCGTCTTCGTTTTTGCCCGTGCCTGGGCCGTGGAGGATGGCGACGGAGAGCCCGCGTCTGGCTAGTTCGGAGGCGACGATGGAGACGTTAGCCTCTGCGCCGGCGAGGGCGCCGAAGCGTTCGTGGACGTAGAGGATCTTCATGACATGGGTTCTGTGAGTTGGTTGCCTGCGAGCTGGGAGATGGCGGTGCGGAGTTCGACGGCGGAGACGGAGGCGGCTTCTGCGAGGGCGGGGATGGCTGCTGAGGCTGCGGGGAGGTCGAGGTGGCGGCAGGTGGACTCGATGTATTCTGCGGCGGACTGGAGGGATTTGAGGCCGAAGATGCTGGCGGTGCCTTTGAGGGAATGGGCGAGTCTGCGGGCGTCATCTGCCTGTTGTCTGGAGATGGCGAGTTGGAGGCCTGCGAGCATGGAGTCGAGGTCGTTGAGGAAGTCTGAGGCGAGGGAGGCGGCGTCGTCCGGGGAGATTTCTGCGGCGAGCTGCTGGAGGGTGGCGGTGGCGAGGGAGAGGGGGGCGGGGTGTGGGGGTGAGGATAGAGGTGAGGAGTCGGTATCCTCGCTGATTCTGATGAGGGCCTGGCGGAGGGCTTCGAGTCGGATGGGTTTGGAGAGGTAGTCATCCATGCCTGCGCGGATGCAGATTTCGCGGTCGCCGGCGAGGGCGTTGGCGGTGAGGGCGACGATGCGGACTGGGGGGGTGGAGGATTCCTTTTCCCATTTGCGGATGGATTTGGTGGCTTCGATGCCGTCCATGCCTGGCATCTGGACGTCCATGAGGATGGCGTCGTAGCGGGTGTGTCTGACGGCGTCGAAGGCTTCGTAGCCGTCGATGGCGACGTCTGCGGTGCAGCCCATCTGTGCGAGCGCGGCGAGAGCGAGCTTGCGGTTGATGGGGTTATCTTCTGCGAGGAGGAGGCGGAGGGGGCGTCCGTTCATTTCGAGAGGGGAGCTGGCGCGGCCGCCGATGCTGACTCTGGCGGTGTGGCGGTCGGCCTGAGTGAGGAGGGCATTGAAGAGCGGGGAGACTTTGAGGGGTTTGAAGAGGATGCCCGCGATGGCGTCGCCGAAGCGCTGGCGGAGGGAGATGCCGTCTCCGGGTTGGCTCATGAAGAAGAGTTCGAGGGAGTGAGAGGAGACGGCGAGGGAGATGGCGGCGTCGTGCTGGCCGGCGCAGGAGGAGTCGATGAGGAGGACTTTTGGCTGCCAGTCTGCGATGATGGGTGCGGCGTCTGGGAAGGAGCTGGCGGAGCGGACATTCATGCCCCAGCGTGAGAGGAGTTCGCTGAGGATCTGGCTGGAGAGACTGTGGGAGTCGACGACGAGGATGCGGCGGTCGTTGAGGCCGGGGAAGGGGACTGGGCTGACTGGGGGGGGGGGGGTGTCTGATGGGGGAAGGGAGACGGAGAAGGAGAAGGTGGAGCCCTGGCCGACGGTGCTGGAGACCTGGATGGCGCCGCCCATGAGTTCTGTGAGGCGGCGGCAGATGGCTAGGCCGAGGCCGCTGCCGCCGAAGCGGCGTGAGGTGGAGCTATCGCCCTGCTGGAAGGGTTGGAAGAGTTTTTCGAGTTCTGGGTCTGAGATTCCGATGCCTGAGTCTGTGACGGAGAAGGTGAGGGCGTGGGTGCCGTTGACTGGGGGAGAGGAGGAGACTTCGAGTTTGACCTCGCCGCGGAGGGTGAATTTGACGGCATTGCCGAGGAGGTTGACGAGGATCTGGCGGAGGCGGAGGGCGTCGCCGATGACGGAGGGGGGGACGTCTGGGCCGATGCGAGCGGCGAGGTCGAGGTTTTTTTCAGCGGCGGCGGTGGAGACGGTTTCGATGGCGTCTTCGATGCAGGTGATGAGGCTGAAGGGAGCGTGTTCGAGGTCCATGCGGCCGGACTCGATTTTGGAGAAGTCGAGGACGTCATTGATGACGACGAGGAGGGATTCTGCGCTGCTGCGGATGGCGGCGACGAAGTCGCGCTGCTGGGGGGCGAGATCGCTTTGCTGGAGGAGCTGGGTGAAGCCGAGGACCCCGTTCATGGGTGTCCTGATTTCGTGGGACATGGTGGCGAGGAATTCGCTTTTGGCGCGGTTGGCGAATTCTGCGGCTTCTTTGGCGCGGATGAGTTCTGATTCGGCGCGTTTGCGGACGATGAACTGAGCGATCTGGTTGCAGAGAGTGTCGAGGGTCTGGAGGAGGACATCGTCGACTTCTTCGGAGTTGACGCTGTAGAGTTCGATGATGCCCTGGACTTCGGCGCCGTTGACGAGTGGGAGGATGAGAGCGGATTTGAGGCCGGAGGCGGCGGCGGTGGAAGCGCGGGCGAAGGAAGGTTCTGAGGAGACGTCTGGGATGAGTTCGCGCTGACCGGACAGCCAGACGCGGCCGACGAGGCTTTGGCCGCGGGTGAAGGTGCGGTGGCGGGTTTGGGCGGCGAATTCGGTGACTGGTTTGGAGGGATCGAACCAGACGTCGAGGCAGTGGAGGGATGGGCCGTCGTCTTTGAGGGTCCAGAAGCCGCTGACGGCCCAGCCGAGGCCCTGGCAGAGACGGCGGACGAGTCTGGAGGCGGCTTCTTCGACGGATCTGGCGTCAGCGAGGATGCGTGAGGCGGCGAGCTGGAGGGTGCGGCGCTGGTCGTTGCGGACGCGTTCGGTGATATCGGCCTCGATGGCCATGAAGTTGGTGAGGATGCCTGCGTCGTTGAAGACGGGCTGGACTTCCATGGAGATCCAGTATTTGCGGCCGGAGCGAGAGTAGTTGACGATTTCTGCGTGGAAGGGTTCGACGTTGGCGATTTTGCGGCTGATCATCGCGATGGTGTCCGGGTCAGAGTCCGGGCCCTGGAGGAAGGCGCCTGGGCGTTTGCCGATGACCTCCTGAAGGGACCATTCGGTGATGCGGACGAAGCCTGCGTTGACCCATTCGATGTGACCGGTGGCGTCTGTGAGGATGACGGCGCTGTCGGTGCGGGAGACGATGAGTGCGAGTTTGCGTGCTTCTGCTTCCTGGATGCGGAGTTTGGCGCGCTGGTTGGTGAGTTTGTCGGTGAGTTTCTGGAGGTCGAGGTTAGCCATCAACTGAGTCTGGACGATCTGGAGAAGGTCCATGGTCTGGTCATGGATGGCGAAGTCTGGTTGGGCGAGGCCGAGTTTTTCGACTTCTCTGGGGTCAGCGAGCCATGGGGAGGCGAGGAAGACGGTGAGGTCGTCCTGGGGCATGAGCTGGCCGCGGAGGAGAGTGCCGCTGGAGACGGCGCAGAGGAGGACGAGGAGGGAGGGGTTGGCGCGGAAGAAGGAGTCGGAGAGGGTGCCGGCTGGGCGTTTGAGTTCGAAGAGGTCGGGGAGGGAACGGCCTGGGGTGGCGTCGGGGCAGATTTTGTGGAGGCTTGGGCCGATGGCGACGAGGCGGAGGTTCCGGTCCCACGCGAGGTAGAACGGGAAGGCCTGTTCGAGTTGGGCTGAGGAGAGGCCCGGTGGGTTGGCGGGCGCGGAGGGGTTCATGCTGGGGCGTCGCTGTTCCAGCGGACTTCGAAGACATCGTGGTCTGCGCCGGCGTCTTTTCTGGCGATGATGGTGGCAGTGCAGGGGGTTTCGTAGAGTTTGGCGAGGCCCTGGAGGATGCCTGAGACGAAGGCGGTGAGGCCAGGGCGGTGGGTCATATAGTGGAGGTGGAGACTATCGTCGGTGATATCGGAGCAGGTGAAGCGCGGGGGTTCGAGCTTCGGGTAGATCATGGCGATTCTGGTGTGGAAGTTGGGGAGGTTGATGAGGAATTCCTTGAAGGTGCGGCCGCCGGATTTCATGAGAGGGCCGTAGCTTGGGGCGGCGACTTTGAGGACCCAGTGTTCGCCGAAGGCGGAGAGGACGGTTTCTGCGGGGAGGCCGAGGATTTCGACGGCGGCGCCGACGAGGCGGTAGGTGATGTCGTCTGGGTAGCCTTCGTTGCTGATGAAGACATCGATATCGATGCCTGCTTTGGCTTTGATGGCTTCCCATTTGTCTTCGCCGAAGTTGCTGACAACGAGGTCTTCGACGGCTTTGTTGACGAGTCCGTACATGGTGGTGGGTTGTGGAAGTGGTTGGAGATGAGGAGGAAGCGGAGAGGCTGGAAAGCGAGGGCCCCGGTGAGGAGTTATAGTAAGGGGGGGCCTGGTGCCAAGAATTGATTCATAAATCTGTGGTGTGGTGGAGGAGGGCTGGGAAGGAGATGAGATTCGGGTCGCGGGGGAGGATCTCGGAGATGCCGAGGGATTTGAGGTGGATGATTTGAGCTGGGTCGAGGCCTGAGTCGACGAGGGCGATTCTGGAGTGGGGGAAGGAGGCGGTGAGGGAGGAGGCGAAGGCGTCCGGGTGATCTGAGGAGCTGTCGAGGTCAGCGATGACGAGGGAGTGTGCTGGGGGGGTGGTGGCGGTGGGGGATGAGGGGTTTTGGGTGGTGACGAGGGCGCCTGATTTTTCGAGGCGGCGCTGCATGAGGGTGCGGAGGAGACGGTCGTTGCAGAGGAGGAGGACGTCAGGCTGGGAATGGGGAGGCGGGGATTCGGCTGGGGGTGGGGATGGTGGGGGAGGGGATGGGGTGAGGGATGGGGTGAGGGATGGGGCTGGGGTTTGGATCGGGAGAGTGAAGTGGAAGGTGCTGCCGTGGCCTGGGGAGGAGTCGACGAGGATTTCGCTGAGCATGGCGTTGACGATACGCTGGCTGATGGCGAGGCCGAGGCCTGTGCCGCCGAATTTGCGGGTGGTGGAGGAGTCGCCCTGGGAGAACGTCTGGAAGAGGCGCTCGCGTTGTTCGTCTGTGATGCCGATGCCCGAGTCTTCGATGGCGAAGCGGATGGCCGGGTGGCCGTCTGGGGTGGAGGCGGAGGTGAGGGAGAGGGAGACGTGGCCAGAGCGGGTGAATTTGACGGCGTTGCTGACGAGGTTGATGAGGACCTGGCGGAGTCTGGTGGGGTCTGAGAGGATGATTGGGGGGATGTTTGGGTCGATGGATTTTTCGAGGGCGAGGCCTTTTTCTGCGGCTTTGGGGAGGAAGAGACTGATGATGTCGCGGATGACCGGTTCGAGGGGGACGGGTTTGGATTCGAGGGAGAGGGAGCCTGCTTCGATTTTGGAGAAGTCGAGGATGTCGTTGAGGATGGCGAGGAGGCTTTCGCCGGAGGCGTGGATGGTTTCGACGTAGTCGCGCTGGGTGGGGTCGAGGCGGGTGGTGAGGAGGAGTTCGGTCATGCCGATGACCCCGTTCATGGGGGTACGGATTTCGTGGCTCATGGTGGCGAGGAAGTCGCTTTTGGCGCGGTCGGCGGCTCTGGCTTCTTCGGTGGCCTTGATGAGGACGGCGATGCTCGAGCTGAGTTTGCGGTGATAGCTCCAGACGAGGACGCCGGCGAGGAGTGCCATGGAGAGGGCACCGAGGCCGATGGTGATGGAGTTGCGGTGGATGTCGTCGACGTGGTGTTCGAAGTCGGCGAGTTCCATGTCGAGGCCGACGATAGCGATGACCTTGCCGGAGGCGTCTTTGATGGGGGCGAAGCCGGTTTGGAAGGTGCCCCATGCGTCTTTCCATGGTTTTGGGGTGACGGTGGGGATGCCTGTGGTGAAGGCTTCGAAGAGCTGAGGGGGAGCGCCTGGGAAGGGCTGCATGATGTGGGCTTTATCGTCGACGCCGTCGTGGTCGGAGTCGCCTTCAGCGGCGGTGTCGAGGATGAAGTGGGGTGCGCCATTGAGGAGGATGGCGGTGTAGACGTAGCGGAATTTTTCGGGGCCTTCGCAGGCGGCTTTGGCGGCGTCGAGTTCTTTGAGGGCGAGGAGGTAGGGTTCGGATAGTTCCTGGGAGCGGGAGGTGAATGAGAGGTGGAGAGCTGGGTCGACGGCGAAGGAGCAGGCGATGGCGGAGCGGCGGATGGCGGAGCGGAGGTCTTCGAGGTCTTCGGCTTCGTCGTGGACGTGGAAGTTGGCGAGGACGATGAGGGTGGCGACGAGGAGGGCGAGGCCTGCGACGGCGGCGCTGACGAGCGGCTTCATGCCGGGGGGCCGCAGTTGCTGAGTGAGATCTGGAGAGGAGGGCATGACGCGAGGGGTGGGCCGGAGTGGGGGGGCGTCAGGGGGTGATGCCGAGGTTGAGGCCGACTGGGCTGGCGGCTCCTGCGGCGCGCGCTCCTTCGTTGGCGGCGATGGTGCGGGCGAAGGTGGAGATGACGAGGTCTGCGTAGGCGGCGAGGGAGTTGGGAGAGGATTCGGGGATGAAGACGAGGTCTTTGGGTTTGAGGAGGACGTCGGGGGATTTGCCGGAGAGGATGGTTTCTGCGTTAACGACGGCGATTTCGGGGTCGCGGAGGGAACCTCTGACGATGGCGACCTTGGTTAGTTTAGCGCCTTTGATGAAGCCGCGGCAGTGGGCGATGGCGGTGAGGAGGGTGAGTTGGTCTTTGAAGGCGACGGATCTGGGCTGGTAGACGGCGCCCATGACATAGACCTCGCTGCCGAGGGCGGAGGGGAGGTAGATGAAGTCGTCCGGCTGGAGGTAGATATTCTGAGAGGTGTCGCCTTTGCGGATGAGGCTGTTGAAGTCGATGGGGACGAGCTGGCCTTTGCGGATGAGGAAGCTGTGGTGGAGGTCGGCGAGTTCTTCGGTGGATCCTGACATGCGGGAGGTGAAGAGACCGCCGGCTTTGCTGATGGCTTCGAGGACGGTCATGGGTTGGGCGAGTTCGTAGAGGCCGGGGGTGCTGATGCGGCCGAGGACCCAGACGCGGCGGCTGTGGACTTCGCGGAGGGTGATGCTGACCTGGGGGGACTGGACGAACTGGGAGAGGCCGTGTTCGAGGAGTTTGGTGGTATCTGCGAGGGTGAGGCCCCAGACCTGCTGGCCCTGGAGGAGGTGGAAGTAGATGCGGCCGTCGGGGCCGACGAAGGTGGTTTGGGGGCCATCGCCGCTGCCGAGGAGTTCGATGTCGATGACGTCGCCTGGGCCGAGCCGGAATTCCGAGGGATCCGGGGAGAGGAGTGCTGGGTTGAGGGAGTGGTTGAGGGAGGTTTTGACGACGTCAGCGGAGGTGGCGGTTGCGGTGGTGTGCGCGTCGAAGCGTCTGGCCTGCTGGCTGGTGCCGGAGCAGCTGGCGAGGGTGGCTGCGGCGAGGAGCGGGAGGAGGCGGGAGAGGCGAGGCGTCATCGGGCTGGCTGGCTGGGGTCCGGGAGGATGGGGCCGATGTTTTCGCCGGTCCATGTGGCGGCGCCGGTCTGGACGAAGGCGCGCATGGCGAGGGCGAGGATTTCGTTGGCGCGCTGCCATGGTTTTTCGTGGACGTAGATGAGGTCGCGGGGCTGGAGGAGGACGTCCTTCTGTTTACCGGCGAGGATGGCGGCGGCGTCGAGGGTGATGATGTCGGGTTGTTTTTTGTCAGGCGGGGTGCGGACGATGAGGATTTTCTTTTTCCATGCGGTGCGGGAGAAGCCGCCGCGGACGGTGATGGCTCCGAGAGCGGAGAGGCCTTCGGTGACGCCGGTGTGGCCTGGGGAGCCGACGGCGCCGAGGATGTAGACCTCGTTGACGATATTGCTAGGGAAGTAGATGTAATCGCCTGGCTGGAGCTGGATATTCTGGGAGAGGTCGCCTTCGAAGAAGAGTTTGGAGAAGTTGACGGGGAGTTTTCTGCCATCGCGGACGATGAAGGCGCGGCGCATGTCGGCGATTTCGACGGTATTCTGTTCGAGGAGGCCAGTGGCGATGCCGCGGGCGCGTGCGGCGGCCTCGAGGAGGGACATGGGTCTGTCGAGGGTGTAGGCGCCGCGGTCGATGACGGTGCCGAGGAGGAAGTATTTTTTGCTGCGGAAGGCTCCTGGGGTGACGATGATCTGGGCGTTGGTGATGTAGTTGCGGAGGGCGGTGGAGAGGCCGGAGCGGAGTTCGTCGATGGTGAGGCCTGCGGCTTTGAAGCCGTGGACCTGGAGGTAGTTGATGGTGCCGTCCGGGTTGATGGGGACCTGGGTGCGGGTGAATTCCTTGCGGCCGAAGACCTGGAGGTTGACGAGGTCACCAGGGCCGAGGGTGAGACGTTCCTGCCATGGGGCGAGGGGGGTGGGAGGTTTTGGCTGGGGGAGCGGGGTGAAGGGTTTGGAGGGGTCTGGGGTGAGAGGGGGTAGAGGATCGCCTGCTGGAGGGAGGGAATTGTCAGGAGCTGGGGCCTGGGATGGGGAGACGGGAGGGAGGTCGCCGTGGATGGCGGGAGGCGGGGCGAGCGGTTCGAGTTCCGGGGGGTGATCCTGGGCGTCGGTGAGGGAAGTTAGGGAGAGGGAGGCCAGGGTGAGGGAGAGGCCGAATTTTGCGAGGTCTGGGAGTTTCTGGAAGATGGGAGGGATGCGGTTGAGGAGAGCGGCGGAGAGGTGGATGCCGGAGGTTTTGAGGGTATCGATGATAGGGGAGACGTCTTCGCGGAGGAGTTTGCCGCTTTGGGAGATCCAGAGGAGGGCGGGGAGGGATTCTGCGAGGAGGAGTGCGTCGAGGTTGGAGGCTGGGGGGAGTTCGACGAGGATGACGAGGCCATGTTCAGCGGACCATGAGGCGAGGGCGGAGCGCCAGAGGTTTCTGGAGTCGTGGTTCCAGAGCCATGAGGAGGGGACGTTGATTTCGAGGGCGGCGGGGCTGGCTGAGCGGAGGTGAGAGAGGATGCGGTCGGGGGAGTTGAGGGCGTCGGCGATGGGGACGACGGAGTTGGAGGGGCTGGCGTGGTCGCCGTGGGAGATGGCGAGGACCTTGTGGCCGCGGTCGAGGGCGGCGCGGGCGAGGAGGTGGAGCCATGTGGATTTGCCTTCATTGCTGGAGGCGGAGAGGAGGCCAGCGACGAAGGCGGCGTCTGTGGGAGCGGGGATGGATCTGGTGAGGGTGGCCCATGTGGTGAAGCGCCAGAGGGCGAGGGCGGCTGGGTCCATGTCTGCCTGGTCTGGGAGGGAGGCGATGACAGGGGCGCGGGTGAGGCGGCGGAGGTCGGAGGGGGAGACGATGGAGTCGCTGGTGGCGGCGGAGATGGCGCGGTAAGCGATGATGGCGGCGGCGGCGAGGAAGGCTCCGATGAAGGAGACGATGAGGAGTTTGAGGGAGCGGCTGCTGATGCTGACGGCGTCTGGGGAGGCTGGGGCGAAGAGCCGGTAGTAGCCGAGGGCGCGTTCCGAGTAGAGCTGGGCTTCGCGGAGACGGCCGCCGAGGAGGTTGCGGGTTTCTTCGAGTGCGGCGACGCGGCCGCGGAAGCGGGAGAGGGCGAGTTGCTGATCCGGGATGGAGTCGAGTTTCGTTTTCAGGTTCGCGCGGAAGGCGGTGAGGCTTTCGATTTCCTTTTTGAGGGATTCCTTGGAGGAGCGGAGGGAGAGGATGTCGAGGTAGAGACTATTGGCGACGGTGTTGCCGGTGGACTGGAAGGAGGCGGTGGGGTCGGTGGGGGCGTTGGAGCGGCGTTTCTTTTCGAGGGCGGTGACGCGGGCCTGCTGTTCGACGACGAGGGGGTATTCTGCGGTGTACTGGGTGAGGAGTTCGGCGAGACGGCTGCGGGCTTCGTTGAGCTGCTGGGTGGCGGGGTCCTGTTTGGCGAGTTCTGCTTCGGTGCGGGCGATGCGGTCGTCGATGGAATCGAATTCGATTCTGGTGGATTCGATGCGGAGGTCGAGTTCGGAGAGTTGTTTGAGGGCGGCTTCGGTTTCTTTGTCTGGGTCTGCGAGGCCGCTTTTTCTGGAGAAGGCCATGAGTTCCTTCTGGACGGTGGTGAGTTCCTGTTCGGTGCGTTCCATTTGTGAGGAGAGGAACGAGAGGAGTTCTTTGGCTTCCTGGGCCTGGAGGTCGCTGGTGAGGGAGGCGACGTTTTCAGCGTATTTGTTAAGGCCCTGGGCAGCGAAGGCGGGGGAGACGTCGGTGGTCCATGCGACGGTGATGAGGTCGGTATTTTTTTCCGGGCGGATGACGATTTCCTGCTGGAAGGCTGAGGCGGAGATTTTTGGGGAGAGGGAGGCGGCGGTTTTTTCCATGAGCGGGCCG
This sequence comes from Verrucomicrobiaceae bacterium, assembly GCA_027483175.1. Lineage (GTDB taxonomy): Bacteria > Verrucomicrobiota > Verrucomicrobiia > Verrucomicrobiales > V1-33 > V1-33. The sequence continues at coordinate 46,326 of JAIXVE010000042.1, forward strand.
CTGTGCATCATGGCGGAGACGGTGGCGGCGTTGAACTGGCGTGGGCGGAAGGATTCGCCGAGTTCGGAGGCCGGGAAGGTGGTGGTCATCTCGCGGCGGACGAGTTGGACCTGGGCGGTGTATTTGGTGGTGAAGCGCCAGTGGCCGAGGGCGAAGGCGGTGGCGGCGCCGAGGAGAGCGGCGATGAGGATCCAGGGCCAGCCTTTGGCGATGTGGATGGCGACGCGGAGGATGTCGAAGGGGAGGAGGGATTTGACTGGGGCAGGGGGAGCCTGGGGATCAGTGGGCGGCCGTGGGAGCGGGGTGGGAGCGATCACTGGGGCGGCGGTTGGCTGTTGGGGCTGATCCGGTGGGCGGGGCGAGCGCGGCGGGCAGTGTTACAATTTAAGCGTGATGGAGTTGGGTTTCAAGCTGCGGGACGCATAGCTAGATGCGTAGAGGATGGAAGTGGCGGAGGGGATGGAAAAGCGCTTGTGGATGGGTTGAGCCCCCGCAAATGGGGGGGAGGATTGATTCGATCGATGGCATCAGGGAAAACCTTAAGGAGAATCAGGGAGGCGCTGAGCGGCCTTGTCGAGAGATCGGGCGTTGTACGGACGTTCAAGGCGCGTCCGTGGGTGCCGGGTCGAGGAAAATGAAGGCAGGGACGGAATTTCAAACCATGAGAAAGAGCGAACGAGAGACGGGAGAGGGGACTGGTGCTGAGGTGCCGGGGGAGGAGGCGCGTCTGGAGGCCTTGAGGCGGTATGGGGTGCTGGACACGCCTGCGGAGGAGGTATTTGATGATCTGACGAGGCTGGCGAGTTTGGTGTGCGGGGTGCCGGTGGCGTTGTTGTCGCTGATTGACGGCGAGCGGATCTGGTTCAAGAGCCGGGTGGGAGTGGACGTGTGCGAGGTTGCGCGGGAGGGATCGTTTTGTGGGCGGGCGATTCGATTTGCGGGGATACTGGAGGTGCCGGATGCGCGGGAGGACGAGCGGTTCCGGGACAATCCGATGGTGACTGGAGCGCCGGGGGTACGGTTTTATGCTGGGGTGCCGCTGACGACGCCGGAGGGGCACCGATTGGGGACCTTGTGTGTGCTGGATTGGGTGGCGAGGCGGTTGACGGAGGATCAGCGGGACGGGCTGGTGAGGCTGGGGAGGCAGGTGATGAGCCAACTGGAATTGAGGGTGCAGCGGGTGCGATTGGAGGATGCGGCGGTGGCGGTGCGGGAGAGTCATGAGCGGACCGAGCAGGTGATTGCGTCGGCGCTGGATGCGGTGGTGGGGATGGACAGCGAGGGGATGGTGACGAGTTGGAATCCGCGGGCGGAGCAGATCTTCGGGTGGGGTGTGGAGGAAGTGGTGGGGCGGCGGCTGGCGGAGGTGCTGATTCCGGAGAGGGATCGGGCGGCGCATACGAGAGGGTTGCGGCATGCGGTGGCGACGGGGGATGGGGCGGTGTTCGGGCGGCGGATGGAGATGGGGGCGTTGCGGCGTGACGGGAAGGAGATCCCTGTGGAGTTGACGGTGACGAAGGCGACGGTGGAGGGGAAGCTGTTTTTCAGTGCGTTCATTCGGGACATTGAGCAGATCAAGGCATCGGAGGCGCGGTTGCAGCGGGCGGGGATGCTGCTGTCGGCGGTGGGGCGGCTGCAGAGTGAGTTCATCAGTACGGCGCAGAGCATGGAGACGTTTGAGGGGCTGCTGCAGCTGCTGCTGGAGTTTACGGGGAGCGAGTATGGGTTTGTGGCGGAGGTGAGGCGGGATGAGGGTGGGAAGCCGTATCTGAAGACGCATGCGATCACGAACATTGCGTGGAACGACGAGATGCGGGCGTTTTACGAGAAGCACCGGGAGGCGGGGCTGGAGTTCCGGAATCTGAAGACCCTGTTCGGGGCGGCGCTGCTGGCGGAGGAGACGGTGATTGCGAATGATGCTGGGAATGATCCGAGGAGGGGCGGGTTGCCGCCTGGGCATCCGCCGATGCATTCGTTCATGGGGGTGCCGATCAAGCAGGGTGGAGAGATGATTGCGATGGTGGGGGTATCGAACCGGCCGGGTGGTTATGACATGGCGCTGGTGGAGGAGATTGAGCCATTGCTGGCGACGTATGCGACGATCATCCGTGGGTACAAGTTAGGGCAGCAGCAGCTGCTGGACCAGCGGCGGATTGAGGGATTGAATGTGGCTCTGGAGGCGCGGGCGCACGAGCTGGCGGAGGCGCTGCAGGAGAAGGGGCGGCTGGAGCACGAGCGGCTGGAGGCGTTGCGGGAGCATTCTGCGAGTCTGGAGAGGCGGGTGGCGGAGCGGACGGCTGAGTTGGAGGAGTCGAGGAAGCAGTTTGAGGAGATGTTCGAGTTTGCGCCGGATCCGCTGGTGATGGCGGATCGAGGAGGGGTGATTCTGCTGGTGAACCGTCAGGCGGAGCAGCTATTCGGGTGGGGGCGGGAGGAGTTGAGGGGGCAGTTGGTGGACATGCTGCTGCCGGAGGTGAGGCGGAAGGGGTATCTGGTGGCGGCGAGGGCGAAGCCTGGGGTAGCGGGATCGCGGGAGGGTGGGCCGGGGCGGAAAAAGGACGGGACGGAGTTTCCGCTGGAGATCAGTCTGGGGATGGTGCGGTCGCGGGAGGACGAGATGATCGTGCTTTCGATCCGGGATGTGAGTGAGAAGGTGAGGATGGAGGAGCGGGTGAAGCTGCAGGCGGAGGCGCTGGCGAGCACGAATGACATGATCTGGGTGACGGGGCGGGAGGGGACGATCCGGTACTGCAATGAGGCGCTGCTGGAGACGTTCGGGTATGCGCAGGAGGAGTTGAGAGGGAAGAGTTATGGGGTGCTGCAGTTGCCGCATCAGGAGGAGGAGCTGATGGGGGAGATGCTGCGGCGGACGAGGGATGGGGGGACTGGGTGGCAGGGAGAAGTGATCAATCTGAAGAAGGACGGGACGGAGTTTCCGGTGTTTCTGAGCATGTCGGAGGTGAGGGGATTGGACGGGCAGGCGTCGGGGATGATCGGGGTGCTGCGGGACATTTCGGAGCGGCGGGAGCTGGAGCGTGAGATGGCGCATATCATTTCGCACGAGCAGGAGCGGTTGTCGCAGGAGCTGCATGATCACCTGGGGGCGTACTGGGCGGGGATTGCGTTTCGGTTCAAGGTACTGGCGCAGATGCTGGAGCGGCGGAGTGCGGAGGAGGCGGGGTATGCGCAGCGGCTGGTGCTGGAGGTGAATGCGGGAGTGGATCAGGTGAGGAATTTTGCGAGGATGCTGGCGCCTGTGGAGCTGGCGTCTGGCGGGCTGGCGGCCGGGCTGGGGCAGTTAGGGCGGGAGATGGAGACGGTGTTCAACATTGTGTGCCGGGTGGAGGTGGCTGAGGGGGTGCCGGTGCCGACGCTGGACCGGAGTCTGGCGATGTACCGGATTGCGCAGGAGGCGGCGCGGAATGCGGTGCAGCACGGGAGGGCGCGGGAGGTGCTGATTGAGCTGACGAGTGATGCGTACAGTGTGAAGCTGAGGGTGGTGAACGAGGGGCGGAGCTGGGATCCGGAGCTGGTGAAGGGAGCGGGACTGGGGTTGCGGATCATGCGGCACCGGGCGGCTAGTGTGGGGGGGACGTTTGTGATTCATGCGACGGCGGAGGGGCGCACTGAGGCGGTGTGCCGGATTCCGCACGGGCCGATGGAGAAGGGGCAGCGGACGATGATTTCTGAATGAATACAAAGACTCGAGTGATGATTGTGGATGACCACCCGTTTTTCCGGGACGGGCTGGCGATGTGGCTGAACCAGCAGGTTGGGGTGATGACGTGCGGGGAGGCGGGGTCGATGGCGGAGGCGCGCGCGGAGATCGAGCGGCTGAAGCCGGACGTGGTGATCATGGATTTGCGGCTAGGGGACGGGGAGGGATTGGAGTTGATCCGTGAGCTGGTGCCGCACTATCTGGAGACGAGGTTTCTGGCGATGTCGCAGTTTGATGAGGGGTTGTATGCGCACCGTGCGCTGCAGGCGGGGGCGAGGGGTTATGTGATGAAGTGCGAGGCGACGGAGACGGTGATGACGGCGATTGAGACGGTGATGGCTGGGCGGATTCATCTGAGCCCGACGATTGAGGCGAAAGTGCTGCAGAATCTGTTTCCTGACATGGCGTCGCGGAGGGTGGATTTGAGCAAGTGTTCGGATCGTGAGCTGCAGGTGTTCGAGTTGCTGGGGGTGGGGCGGAGCACGCGGGAGATCGGGGAGCATTTGAAGCTCAGTCCGAAGACGGTGGAGACGTACCGAGAGGGCCTGAAGAAGAAGCTGCGGCTGCAGGACGGGGCGGCGCTGCTGCGAGCGGCGACCCTGTGGGTGGAGTCGGGGAGTCTGGGGAAGGAGACGGGTGCGGCTGTGGAGTGAGAGGGGTGGCGTGGCGGTTTGTCAGGGGCATTGGGATCTGCGGCGTTCCTACAGAACGCCGGGCTTGGGCGGGGTGGTACCCAGAGCGGTGCTCTGGGCTGGTATTCGGTGTCCCGTTGGGACACGGACGGAGGTGAATGGCGCAAAGATGAGAGAGGTCACAGGCGGGATGCCAGGGCCACTTTGCTGAGGTCACAGGCAGGATGCCTGTGTTACTTTGGTTAGCGGGTCAGGGGCACTGGGCGCGATGGCGGAGGAGGTGGTCGGTGAGGACGAGGAGGGACATGGCTTCGACCATGGGGACGGCGCGGGGGAGGACGCAGGGGTCGTGGCGGCCGCGGCCTTTGAGGGTGGTGTCCTCGTGGGGTTGGGCGGTGACGGTGTCCTGTTCGGACATGATGGTGGCGACGGGTTTGAAGGCGACTTTGAAGGTGATGGGTTCGCCGTTGGAGATGCCGCCTTGAACGCCGCCGGAGCGGTTGGAGGTGGTGCGGACCTTGCCGTCCTGCATGCGGAAGGCGTCGTTGTGTTCGCGGCCGGTGAGGAGGGTGCCAGCGAAGCCGCTGCCGATTTCGAAGCCCTTGGTGGCGGGGAGGCTGAGCATGGCTTTGGCGAGATCGGCTTCGAGCCTATCGAAGACAGGTTCGCCGAGGCCAGGGGGGCAGTTGCGGATGACGCAGGCGACGGTGCCGCCGACGCTGTTGCCGTCGGAGCGGATCTGGCGGATGAGATCGGTCATGGGGCCGACGGCGTTGGGGTCGGCGGTGCGGACGATATTGGATTCGACGTCGGCGGAGGTGACGGTGGCGGGGTCGACGGAGGCTTGGAGGTGCTGGACGGAGTCGACCCATGCGATGACTTCGAGGCCTGGAGCGAGGGCGGCGAGGACCTTGCGGGCGACGGCGGCGGCGGCGACGCGGCCGATGGTTTCGCGGGCGGAGGATCTGCCGCCGCCCTGCCAGTTGCGGATGCCGTATTTGGCGTCGTAGGTGTAGTCGGCGTGGCTGGGGCGGTATTTGCCGGCCATTTCGGAGTAGGCTTCGGGGCGAGCGTCCTCGTTGCGGACCATGATGGAGATGGGGGAGCCGAGGGTGAGCCCGTTGAAGACGCCGGAGAGGATTTCGCAGCGGTCGAGTTCCTTGCGAGGGGTGACGATGTCGCTCTGGCCTGGGCGGCGGCGGTCGAGGTCGAGCTGGATGTCTTCTGCGGTGAGCGGGAGCCGGGGTGGGCAGCCGTCGATGACGACGCCGACGCCACCGCCGTGGCTTTCACCCCATGTGGAAATTCTGAAGAGCTGGCCCCATTGACTGGACATAGTGGGGTCGGGATAGACTGATGGGGGAAGGGGGGCAAGCCGGGATATGGGTCAGCCGTTTTTCCATGCGGGAGGGAGGTCTGATTTGGTGGTGCGGAGGATGGCGAGGATGTCGGCGCGTTCGGAGGAGGAGAGGTGGGAGTAGCCGGGGATGGGGGTGGGGGAGGAGAGGATCTGGAAGAGGCGCGCGTAGAGCATGGCGCGGAAGCGGTCGGGGAGGGCGTCCCATTGCTGGGAGTAGATGAGATAGCTGCAGCGGTATTTGAAGAGACGTGTGAGGATGTTGAAGTCCTTGAGGGATTTGCCGTCGGGTGAGGGTTTGCGATTGGCGCGGAAGGAGGATTGGAAGTCGTGGTGGCCGTCGATGCCGCCGTCGGGGAGGGGAGCTTCCTCGCAGAAGAGGAGGCAGCGCATGATTTTCTCGGTGTGGCTTTCGGCGACGATTTTTGTGGAGCCGACGAAGTCGTCGGTTTCCGGTTCGCCGAGTTCGTGGCGGAGGGCTTTCTGGCGGGTGATGGCGCTGCGGAGGTCGTAGGCGGCCTCGGTGAGGCGGCTTTGCATGGCGACCTGGTGTTCGAGCGTCATGAGGGCGACGATGTCGCTATCCGGGCGGAGGTGTGAGGACGTTCTGAAGAGGTGGTCGAGGGAGGAGAGGTTAGCGCCGGGTTCCCTGTCGAGGGAGACATTGCCGTTGAGCTGGGTGGCGGTGGAGTTGCCCATGTGGCGGGCGGTGCCGTGTTTACCGGTGACGTACCAGCCGCCCCAGCGGGATTCGATGGGGCTGGAGTGGTCGATGAGGGAGGTGCCGGCCTGGAGGAGGGGTGTGCCGTCTTTGTCAGGGAAGACCGAGCGGATCATGACGCCGGGGACGTTGTTGGTCATGCTGCCGCCGTGGCAGTTCATGCAGTTCTCGGAGCGGTCGAGGCGCGGCGTGGCGCGGTCTGGGCGGTCGGTGTTGAGGGAGTAGAAGACTGGGCCGAGGTGTGGGTCGAGGCCTGCGAATTCGATGAGGCCGCCGGGGACCCAGCCGACGTAGGTGTCGTCGCTGAAGTAGACGGCGCGGGGGTTGGAGGGGGTGATGCGGTCTTTCTGGACGCTGGTTTTGGAGAAGACGAGGACCTGGGAGGCTTCGGGGACGGCGAGTTCGGTGAGGATGCGGCGGAGGAGGGCTTTGGGGTTGGAGGGGTCGATGGGGAAGCGGCCGGATTGGAGGGCGGCGTCGAGGGCGGTGCAGCGGTCGTGGAGCGGGGAGGAGAAGTAGTTGTGGGGGGCTTCTTCGTATTCGATGCGCTGGGCGGAGGCTGGGGAGAGCGCGGCGGCGAGGGTCGCGGCGGCGGCAAGGGCGTGAGAGAGGCACATGGGAGGACTACGCGATGGGGTGCGTGGTTCTGCCGCCTTGATCTTGGCGAAGGGTGCGCGGATCTTGTTTTTGCGGGCAAAGGAGGGCCCGAGATGGGGGCTGGTCAGATGCCTGGGTCTTCGGTGACGACGGGTTCGGGTCGGGCGGCTTCGAGGGCGTAGGCGAGGTGAGGGGTGTAGAGGAGGGGTTCGAGGAGGAAGGAGTCGTGGCCCTTGTGGCTGTGGGCGGTGATGTGCATGACGCTGACGCCGGCGTCTTCGAGGTGGCGGACGAGGGCGGCTTGTTCTTCGGGGTAGAAGCAGAAGTCGCTGTCGATGCTGAAGACGAGGAAGTGGTGGTGGTGGGCGCGGGAGCGTTCGAGGAGTTCGGGCCATGAGGCGGCGTTGCCTTCGCGGACGGGGTCGAAGGAGGACCACATTTCGCAGATGCGGAGGTAGGTATTGGCGTCGAAGCGTTTTACGAATTTCTTTCCCTGGTGGAGGATATAGGATTCGACGTTGTCGCGGAGCCGGTACCATGAGAGGCCCTCGTCGGGTTGGCGGACATCGCCGCGGGCGCGTTTTTCGATTTCGTCGAGGTGGACGAAGGTTTTGTGGGAGATCATGCGGGCGAGGGCGAGCCCGTAGAGTGGGGGATCGGAGTCGTAGTAGTCGCCGCCGCGGAAGTTGCGGTCATTTTCGATGGCGAGCATCTGTTCGAAGATGATGAGGCGGTTGAGGACGGTGGTGCGGCAGCCTGAGGCGAGGGGGACGACGAGTCGGACGCGGTCTGGGGCGAAGGTGGCGAGGTTGAGGGCGCAGAGGCCGCCGACGCTGGCGCCGATGACGGCGTGGAGGGCGTGGATGCCGAGGTGGTCGAGGAGGAGGAGATTGGCGCGGACGTTGTCGTTGACGGAGACGTGGGGGAATTGGGCTCCCCATGGTTTACCGGAGGCTGGGTTGGTGGAGGCTGGGCCGGTGGAGCCGTAGCAACCGCCGAGGGTATTGGCGCAGATGACGAACCATTTGCGGGTGTCGAGGGCCTTGCCTGGGCCGATGAAGTCGGACCACCAGCCGTGGTGGCATTCTTCGGTCCAGCGGCCGTCGGTGCCGGGGACGTCTGGGTTGAAGCCTGCGGCGTGGTGGCTGCCGGAGAGGGCGTGGAAGAGGAGGATGGCGTTGCTGCGGTCGGCGTTGAGTTCGCCCCATGATTCGTAGGCGAGGGTGAATTCCGGGAGGGCTTCACCCGAGTGGAGGGGGAAGGGGTGAGGGTGGTGGAAGAACCGGGTGGAGACGGTTGCGGGCATGGGGAAGGAGGGCCGGGGAGTTCGGGTGGGAAGAGAGCGCCGGGCGGGAGGGAGTGCAAGCTGCTTCCATGATGCTGGAAGCTGAGGATGGGGGATGGGAGAGAAGGGGAGGGGAGTGTCCGGGGTTGTGGGAGGGGAAAAGAGGCGGATGGTCGGCGAGAATTTTCCGAAATTTATGATCACTGAAAGACCCTCGGCTGGAATGGTGGTGCTGCGCACGATGTTACTGGGGGTGTTCTGTGTGGTGATCGGGTGGCTGGCGGCGGTGCAGGCGAAGCTGGGGATGGTGCCTGGGGTGGTGACGGGGGCGGCGATTTTCGGGATTGGGTCGTTTGCGCTGCTGAGGTTGTCGGGGGCTCCGGGGAGTCTGTGGGTGACGTTCGGGATCAAGTTTTTCAGTGTGACGGCGTACAAGATTGTGACGGTGGTGATGGTGAGTTATCTGGTGAAGGACTGCGGGTTGAAGGACACGTCGGCGCAGTGGCTGTTCGGGGTGTGGGGGATGTTCATGTCAGTGGCGACGCTGTTGTCCGGGTCGCTGACTGACGTGCTGGGGTTGCGGAAGACCTTGTTAGCGGGGGTGCTGCTGTGTCTGGTGTCGCGGGTGCTGATGCTGGTGAGTGTGAATCCGTATGTGGTGCTGGTGCTGGGGATGGTGCCGCTGGCGGTGGGTGAGGCGTTGTGCACGCCGGTGCTGGTGGCGGCGACGCGGCGGTTTACGGACACATCGCAGCGGTCGGTGGCGTTTTCGGTGTTTTATGCGATTTTGAATCTGGGGTTCATGGTGGGTTATTTTGTGAGGGATGGGGTGCAGCAGGGAGGGCCGATGGTGGTGTGGGGGGTGGGGTATTCGGTGCAGCAGCTGCTGTTTGCGGTGAGTTTCGGGATTGAGTTGCTAGTGCTGCCATTGGTGCTGCTGATGCGGGACCGGAGTGTGGAGGGACTGGCGATGGTGCCGGTGGCGGGTTTCCGGGCGGCGGTGGGGCAGACGGCGGGGATGTTCCGGACCCTGGTGGAGCATCCTGGGTTTCGGCGGTTGCTGGTGTTTCTGCTGATGATCGGGATCCTGAAGATTGTGTTCAACATTATGGACGCGGTGCTGCCGACGTTTGCGGAGCGGGAGATTGGCGGGGAGGGAGCGGCGCGGGTGGGGCGGTTGAATGCGGTGAACAGCATTCTGATTCTGGTGCTGGCACCGGCGGTGGGGATGATGACGAGGCGTTATTCGGCGTATGCGATGGTGATCTTCGGTGGGTTTATCACGGCGCTGTCGTTTGTGTTTCTGGCGTTGCCGCCGGGGTGGTTTGCGGGGGTGACGGCTGGGCCGGTGGGTGAGTGGATCGGGCGCGGGTATCTTGAGTTGAAGGGGACGGTGCATCCATATCTGGTGATGATTCTGTTCTGGCAGGTGGTGTTTTCGGTGGGGGAGGCGTTCTATTCGCCGCGGGTGTATGAGTATGCGGTGGCGATTGCGCCGAAGGGGCAGGAGGCGTCGTATGCGGCGTTGTCGGCGGTGCCGCTGCTGATGGGGAAGATGATCAACAGTGCGTTGTTCGGGACGATGCTGGCGCGGTTCTGTCCTGCGGAGGGGCCGAGGAATTCGAGCTTGATGTGGCTGATTGGCGGGTTGCTGGTGCTGGCTGCGCCGCTCGGGCTGCTGGTGCTGCAGCCTTACATTCGGGTGAAAGAGGAAGGGCGGTGAGCAAAGAAAAGGCGGCACCGTCCATGAGAGGGACGATGCCGCCGTGCGAATGGGAAGAGTCAGGATCGGTCAGGTGGCGAAGCGATTACTGGCGGAGCCGGTAGAACTTGCGTTGGGCGGTGGCGGGTTCGGAGAGTGGGCTAACGGCGCCGGGGAGGTCGGTCCATGTGGTGAGGTCGGAGGACTGCTGAAGCGTGCCGGAGTTGCTCCATGTGACGACGATGTTAGGGCCGGAACGTTCGATGGTGACTGGGGAGGAGTAGATGCTGCCGGGGCCTGAGATGAGGGATGGATGGGTGGCGGCGCTGTAGACGATGCCGTCGGGCTGGCGGGTGCCATCGATGTAGAAGGCAGGGATGTCGCGGGTGCCAGAGTAGGAGAGTTTGAGGGTGGCGGTGGAGGAGAGGTAGATGGCGCTGCGCGGGCTGGGGGCTCCGGTGGCGGTGAACTCGAGCGTGCCTGCTTCGATGCGGGTGGGGCCGGAGTAGTCGGATTGGGCGGTGGGGAGGCCGATGGTGCCGGAGCCGATTTTGGTGAGGCCGACCCTGCCGGTGCCGCCGTTGGTGTTGTCGGTGATTTTGCCATTCTGGCCGGAGCCGCCGGTTGGCCAGACGGTATTGGAGATGTTGGCGTTGCCGACGGTGAGGATGGAGAGGGTGGCGTCGGCGTTGTTGGCGAAGACCCCGCCGTTGCCGCTGAGTCCGCCGGTGGTCTGGCTGGTGCCGTTGAAGTCGACGCGGAGGTCGGTGGTGGAGCCGTTGCAGATGATGGAGCCGTTAGGAGAGCTGGTGACTGGGTCGCCGGTGGAGACCTGCTGGCCCCAGCGGCCGCGGGAGGTGAAGGTGAGGGTGCCGGAGCCGATTCTGGTGAAGCCGGTGTAGGTATTGGCGTTGTCGAGGATGAAGACGGCACCGGAGTCGAGGTTGGCGAGGTCGATGTCGGTGCGGTAGCCTTGTTTCTGGGCGGTGGCGGAGGCTGGGACGACGGAGACCGTCATGTTGCCGCCGTTGCCGTTTTGGATGATGCCTGAGAACGTGGTGACGGAGCCTGCGGGGGCGGCGATTTTGAGGACGGCGCGTGCGAGGGGTGAGTTGTTGGTGATGGTGCCGAAGCCTGAGGGGGCGGGCATCTGGTTCTGGTTGTCGTCGCCGTTGAGATCGAAGGTGCCGCCGGACATGACGAGACGGCCGTAGCGGTAGAGCTGGCCGTTGGCGGCGCGGAGATTGCTGTTGGTGGTGTAGGGCTGGGCCGGGTCGAGGGCGTTGTAGTAGCGGAGCGTTGCGCCTGGTTCGAGGGCGTCGATCGAGTCGAGGGCGGCGGGCGAGAGGTTGTTGCCGGAGACGGCGGCCTTCATGACGACTGTGCCGCTGAGGAGACGCGTGCCGCCGGAGAGGGAGTTGCGGCCTTCGAGGGTGAGGGTGGAAGTGCCTTTGATGGTGAGACCGTCTGCGCCGGAGAGATCGGCGGAGATGGTGGTGGGGCCGTGGACGGTGATGACCGGGTCTCTGGCGGGATCGGATTCCGCTAGTGTGAGGGTGCTGGCGTTCGGGGAAGAGATGGAGTAGGGGGCACCGAAGAAGAGGTCGTGGACGTTTACTGGGGAGTCGAGGATGACATTGCCAGCGCCTTGTGAGGAGAAGAGCGCGTCCTGGCTGTCGGACCAGAAGGAAGGCGAGTCCCAGTTCTGGCTGGTGGTGTTCCAGCGGAAGTCGCCGGCGGGGCTATTGGTCCAGCGGTTGGGGCCGATGGGTGGCTGGGTGACGGCGTAGCTGACGGCGTTGAGGAACAACTGCCGGCCGGTTGGGGAGAGGTCGATGGCTCCGGCCTGAGGGTTGGGGGCGCTGGTGGTGGAGCCGCTGGCGTCGCGGGTGCCGCAGGAGAAGAGGAGACGGTAGCCTGCGAGAGAGTCGGAGGCCTGGGTGGTGCGGACGACGGTGCCGGCTGGCCATTCAGCGATGCCGTAGCCTTTGACGTCGTAGATGTCGGTGGGGTGGATGGCGGGGGTCTGACCGGCGGGGATGTTGACGCCTGGGTCGAGCGGGTTGAAGTCGAGGGTGGCGAGGAGACGGCCGCCGGGTTCGAGGGTATTGGAGACTGGTTGGTCTGCGCCGTTGAGGCGGACGGCGAAGAACTGGACGGAAGTGCCGCGGTTATTGGTAGGGGAGGGGACGCGGATGCCGGCGAAGTCGTTCATGACGGTGTCCGCGCCGAGGAGGGTGGCGGGGATGCCGGCGAAGATGGGGTGTGTGGGGACGTTGAAGGTGAGTTTCCCGGAGGAAGTGCGGAGTGGATCGTTGGCGGCGGAGTCGTATTCGGTGCTAGTGGTGGCGGCGTTGAGGTAGCCCATGCGGTTGGCGCGGATGAGCGTCGATTTGGTGACGATCATGGGGGAACGGATGTCGACGTTCCATTTATTGCCCTGAGCGAGGAGGTTGAAGGGGCCGCTGTTGAGGGCGGAGCCGAGGATGACGAGGTCGAAGGCGTTGAGGAGCGGGACGTCGTCGGTGGAGAGACGGCCGGATTGGGGATTGAAGCGTGAGACTGAGTGGCCGGCGGAGGTGAGGAGGTCGATGAAGCCCTGATCGACGAAAGGAGTGCCTGTGGAGACGGCGGGGTGCCATGAGCCGCGGACGACGCCGTCGGAGCCGGTGCCGGTGGTGGCGGCGGAGCCTTCGGGGCCGTTGTCGCTGACCCAGACGATGCGTGCGGCGTGGGTGACGGGGGCGGTGGCGAGGGTGAGGAGGAGGGAGGAGAGGAGGCGGAGGGAGGGGGGATTCATAGAGTCCCCTGATTTTCGGGGGACTGCTGTGGCGGTGACGAGATGGAAATGAGTTGTATGGTCAAAATACAACTGAGCGTCGGCGGAGCCTTGTTCCGGTTGGGCTGGCGGGGAACAGGGCGACAGCAGAGCAGAACGCGTACCGTGAACGTGGAAAAAGAGAGAGGCCACCGGGCCGGGACTGGAGAGTCGCCGGGCCTGGTGGCCTCTGGAGGGATGGGAGGGCGGGGATTATTCGCCGACCTGATGGACTTCGGTGACGCGGTAGGTGTAGAAGTCGTCGAGCTTCTGAGCGGTCACGAGGTTGTTGACGGTGACGTAGTCCGGGAGACGGAGGATGGCAGGGTCACGCGGGTTGATGCTGCGTTCGATCATGGCGGAGCCGCGCCATTCGGCCATGACGACGTCCTTGCCCGGGGTGGAGTCGAAGATGATCGGATCGGAGTTGAGGGCTTTTTTGACGGCCTGGGCGACGACGTGGACCTTGTAGGTGTCCGAGCGGGTGCAGAGGCGTGGGTAGAGTTCGGAGTAGGGCCGTTCGCGGACGTTGTCGCCGGTGAGGCGGTGGTTGTTCCAGAATTCGCGGATGACCTGATTGAGGGTGAGGCTGCTGGAGGCGTTGTTCATGTCTGGGACGAGCCAGAGTTCGCAGATTTCGGACGGGGTCCGGAAGGCGCTGAACGGGACAGGGAAGCCTTCGGCGTCGAGGCCGCGGAAGCGGAACTCGGTGATTTGGCGCACGGTTTCGCGGGCATTGATCCAGTAGCGGTAGGACTGGTTGTCATTGAGGCGTGAGCCGTCCTTATAGCGCTGGGAGGCGGTATTGGGGATGGCCATCATGCGGGTGCCGCGGAAGAGGGCGTGGAGGGCAGTGGTGCGTTCGATGTAGGTGAACGGGAAGATCTGCTGATTGAGGTTGATGGCACCCTTGGTGGCGAAGCCTTCGCTGATGGACCATGGTTCGACGATCGGCATCCAGAACATGTCGAGGATGAGGTGATCTTTTGGACCGCAGTAGTTGGCGAATGGGAAGAGGTGGGAGAAGCCCTGAGGTTTCCGAGGGGTGTCGTTGACGGCGCGGACGCGCATTTGCGGGTCGTTCATGCCGGGGTCCGGGCGGAAGCGGAGCGTCTGCCATGGGACGCGGGCGTTGATGCCGGAGGGGATGGAGCCGAAGTCGACTGGGGAGCGCATGAGGCGGTTCGGGGAGAACGAGCCTGGCGGGGTCGAGGTGGGGACATCCTGGAGTCTGGCGTAATAGTAGGGGTTGCTGGTGGTTTCGGTGGCGCGGGAGTCGCCATCGTCCGGGTGGTTCATGTATGGGCCGTCCGGGGCGAGACCGACGCCGTTGTCGAAGTCACCGGTTTCGAGCGGGTCGGAGGAACCGCGGTTGGGGACGAGGCCTTGACCGTCGCGGCGGCCGTGGGCGAAGCGGAGGGCGCGGAGCTGGTTATTGCTGGAGCTGGCGACCTGGAGGACGGTGGAGGGAGGCTGGGTATTGAAGGCTGGGTTGCAAAGGTCCGCGGTCCTGACGGGAGCGAGGTGCGGGTTGAAGGCCGGGGGCATCGCGTTGATGCGGTAGGTGGAGTCGGCGAGGAGTTGGTCGTCGGCGAGGTAGGCACCTGCGGAGGGGACCATCTGGGCGTTGGTATTGCCGACGAGGTTTGGTTCGATGACCGAGTGGGCGTTGGGGACGCCTGCTCCGTTCATGACGAAGATGCCGCGATCGACGCGCATGGGGATGGTGGTGAGGCGGTAGTCGCCGTGGGGGACGACCATGCTGATGACTCCGGTTTTGGGAGGCGGGAAGCTTTGGGCGGTGGTGTTGGGCCCGATCATGAGGTTCTGGTCCTGCATGAGACCGGCGACGCCGCCAGCGCCGAGGGAGCGGCCTGTGTAGTCGGCGCGGGTGTTGGGGATGGTGGCGGGGTTGAAGTCCAGTTCGAGGCACTGGACGGTATTAACGCCTGATGGATCCGGGTCGTCGTAGGGGAAGACGCGGAGTTTGCCACGATCGACAGGGGAGTTGGCGAGTGGTTGCCAGAGGAACTGGACGTTGAGCGGGTTGGGGCGGCCAGCGCCTTGACCGGTGTAGACGGCGTAGCCGAGGATGGCGGTTCGGGCGGTGGAGAGGTAGCGAGCGCCGACCATACCGCCCCATGGGATGAGACGGCCTGGTTGGAAGGCACGGTTGCCGCCGGTGGGGCCGTTGGTGATGCCGTCACGGAGGCCTGCGACGGCGCAGCCGAAGCGGAGGGGGACCTGGCCTGGGCTGACGAGGGAGATGGGCATCGTTGGGGCGGCGGCGGTGTCGACCTGAGCTGAGCGCGGGTCATCGCCACCGGCACTATTGGGGCCGCTGATGTTCATGCCGCCGCCGCCGAAGAGGGGTGCCCAGCCGTGTTTGGGGGCGAAGCCGTTCATGACGACGCCGAGTTCGACGATGGAAGCGCCCCGGGTGGCCTGGTTCCAGCGGGTGGCATTTTCCGGGGTGAGACGAGCGACGACGGTGGTATCGCCGACGGGGGCACCGGAGCCGGGTTTGAGGGTGGTGACGTTGGCGATGAGGACGATTTCTGCGGCCCCGAAGATCCGTCCGGTACCGCGAGGGGTGCAGACGTTGGGGCTGTTCATGGCGAGGGTGTGGTCGGTCTGGACGTTGCGGCCGGTGTTGGTGCAGCCGCAGACCCCGGCGGTGGAGCCGAGACCGCTGTCGTAGGCCTGGCCGTTGGGGACATAGCCCGGGCGCAGGTTGGACGAGCGGATGAAGTCCAGCATGTTGAGGAGGATCTGGGAGCGGTCGGAGGCGTCGAAGTCCGGGCTGCTGGGGTTATTGTCGGCGGTTCTGGGGGAACCGTTGACGATGACCGTGGGGCGATTGTATTTCTGTTCGAGGGATCTGAAGCTGGTGGCAGCCAGTTCAGGGTAGCCCTCGATGTTCATGGTGGTGATCCGCTTGAGGTAGCGGAAGAGGAGGGCGTTGCGGCCCCCGAATTCACCGAAGAAGGCGTTGTGACGGCTATTGGAGTTGGTGACGGAGCGCTGGAAGTAGAATGGGCGGACGGTGCCGGTGGCTCCGAGGGAGGAGTTGGTGGCCATGGTGACTTCGAAGGCACCGATGTTGGCTGGGACTGGGCCGGTTCTGCCGACCTGAGCGGCGACTTCGCCGTTCATGGGGAACATGCAGACGCGAGGGAGGCCTTCGACGGTGAGTTCCGGGGCCTTGCTTTTGTGGGTGAGGAAGAACTGGGAGCGCTGGAGGCGTTTGAAGAGTTCCTCGCCTGGGTCACGGTCCTGGGCGTCGCCGCGGCGGCGATTGAGGTTCTGGTCGGCCTGGAGGGCTTTGAAGTAGAGTTCTTCGAAGGAAGCGAAGAGGTGATCGGCCTGGTCGAGGGGGACCGGGCGAGCGTTCTGCATGCGGACGGCGGTGGTGCCGCCGATGGAGCCGCCGAGTTCGGTGATGAACGGGGCGATGTTCCAGATGAGCTGGGCGCGGTTTTGGGGGAGCGGCTGCATGGAGCCGCCGACTGGGATGATGCTTGGGTCTGGGGTGTAGCGGAAGCCTGGGAAGAAAACGGCGCTGAGGTCGACTTGGGCTGGGTGGCCGGGGTAGCGCTGGACCTCGCCGCTGACGGGCTGGCGGGTGGCGTACATGACGTCTTCCGCGGAGTTGGTGCGCGGCGTGTCCCATGGGGAGGGGACGGAGGCGGTATTGACGTTGATTTTGCAGGTTTCGTCATCGGCCCACCATGCGATGCGGCCGACGATCTGATTTTGTTCGGAGGGGGTACCGCCGTTGGAGATGGCGCGGAAGCGGTTGCCGTTGAGGACGCCCATGGTGCCGTCGGCGAGGAGGTAGATCCAGCGGACGGGCATGGCGAGTTCGCCGCGTTGCGGGTTGACGCCTGAGGGGGTGGGGCGGTTGCCGACGCCGTTGCCGTAGCGGAAGCCCTCGGTATTCTCGACGAGGTCGGAGACCTGGCCGTTGAAGCGGTTGGGGTCGGCGATGGGGTAGATGAGGCGGAGGCGCTTGCGGGTCTGGCTATTTTCGTCCTGATCGGTGCTGAGGTCCGAGGGGAGGGCTGGGCGGTTGAGGTCGACGAATTCGTCCGGGCGGTTGTCCCAGTTCTGGGGGACATCGGCTTCGACTCTTCTGAGGAGGAAGTCGCCCTGGTTTGGGGGGATATTGGTGACGACGAGGTCTTCAGCGGAGTAGAGCTTGTAGAGACGGTTGAAGTCCTGGCTGTCGGAGGAGTAGGTGCGGAGGCCGCCTGGCTGGGAGGACCAGATGGTTTTTCTGGCTCCGGTCTGGAGAGTGGTGGCTTCGCGGATCTGGGCGACGACGAAGTTGATGGCGGTGTCCTTGAGGGTGACGGCTTTTTCGATTTCGACGGTACCGACGGCGGAGACCTTCTGGGACTGGGCCATGTTGAAGAAGGAGATCACCAGGACCGTCATGAGGGAGACGATTGCGAGGACGGTGATGATGGCGACGCCGCGTTTGCCGCGGCGGCCGCGGAAGTGGGAGGTGACGAACCGGAGCTTGATCAATTTCGGGAATTTCATAGGATGCGAAGGGTTTCCGTGGATCGAAACCGGGCGACTGGGAGGAGCCGGCCTGCTACAGAGGTAGCGTTCGATGTTTTACATTGCAAATACATCGTCTGTCGAGAAAAATTTTCTCTTCGGGAGGAGGAAGGCGAAAAGTTCTTGCTGAAAAGCGGTGTACCTCCTATGTAAATACACAAATTCCGAATAACCGAGAGCCTGCCATGAAGATTCCAGCTGATATCCGCCGCCGCCGAGGGTTTACACTTGCTGAGGTGATGGTGGCGCTGGCGATTGTGTCGACGGTGATGATTGGGTTGCTGGGGATGATACCGATGGCGGTGCGGTCGATTCGGGAGTCTGCGAATCTGGCGATTCAGGGGCGGATTGCGCAGGAGTTGCTGAGCAACATTCAGATGGCGAACTGGGGGGACATTGACAATAATTTCCGTGGGCAGGTTTTCAAGTTTGACCAGGACGGGTTGCCGTTCATGGGGCGGCCTGAGCAGGGGGGGCAGCCGACGTATGAGGCGCGGATTGTGCTGCCGCAGGAGCAGATCAAGATTGGGGCGCTGACGTTCAATACGGCGAATCTGCGGCGGGTGCTGATTGATGTGGAGTTCACGCCTGGGGGTGTGAAGGTGCAGAGGAACGCGGACCGGAACACGCGTCGGTTCAACATGTATGTGGCGAACCAGAGCAAGCTGTGATTTGAGAGCGAGGGTGGCAGTAACTAACCGAAAATCATCATGAAGACGACCGCTTTTCTACCTGTGCGCCGGATGCGGCGAGGCTTCAGCCTGATTGAACTGATGGTATCGACGGCGGTGCTGTCGCTGCTGCTTGTGATGATTTTTCAGATGCTGAATGGGATGCAGCTGTCGTGGAAGCGGACGCGGCAGGTGGTGGGGGAGTTCAAGGATGCGCGGCAGGCGTTTGAAGAAATCACGAGGCGGGTGGGGCAGTCGACGTTGAACTCGTATCTGAGTTATCGGTATGACACGACGACGGTGCAGGGGGTGCAGTTGCGGGTGGGTCGGGAGATTATTCCGCAATCCGAGCTGCATTTTGTGTGCGGGCCGGTGTCGAATCTGGGGATTAATCAGAAGAATTCGAGGCAGGTAGGGCAGCGGTATACGCATGCGATTTTTTTCCAGGCACCGTTTGGGTTCTGCATTGATCCTGACGGGCAGCAGCAGCAGACGCTGAGGTTCGGGCGGTTCAACAATGCGATGAATGCGTGGGGGTATTATGTGGAGTTCAAC
Organism: Verrucomicrobiaceae bacterium; assembly: GCA_027483175.1. Classification (GTDB taxonomy): domain Bacteria; phylum Verrucomicrobiota; class Verrucomicrobiia; order Verrucomicrobiales; family V1-33; genus V1-33. The sequence goes on from JAIXVE010000042.1 coordinate 64,951, forward strand.
ACGGATGAGTTGGACAGACCGCGGATTCTGACGGATTTGTCGAATGCGCCGAGTCCTCGGCCGAGGTATCGACTGATGGAGTTCCGGCAGCCGACGGAGTATTTTCAGGCGTACAAGCTAGGGTTGCGGGATTTGCCGGATCGGACGTCGCGGGCGCAGTTGTACCGGTGGTTTGCGGAGGGTTTGTATTCTGTGAATTCGGAGTGGAACACGCAGGTGCAGCCGTCTGGGACGAGAGGGTTTTTCCGGACGACGCGGGTGGTGTCTGACAACATCATTGCGATGATTCTGCGGCCGCGTGCGGCGAATCAGCTGCAGCAGGGCGGAGGAGGGGCGAGTGCGGTGCCGATTGCGCCGGACTATCATTTTGATACGCGGCGGTTTCAGTGGGAGGGAGGGGTGGCGTCGCAGCAGTCGAGGCACATTCTGCCGCCGATTCTGGACATTACGTTTGTGGCGGTGGATGAGAATTCGTTCCTGCAGTTTGCGGCGCGTCAGAACATCCGGAGTGCGGAGGATGATCCGGTGCTGGTGAACGAGAGTTATTTCCGTCAGTATGCGCAGTTCAACCAGGACCTGCAGAATCTGGAGAAGGACTTGGTGCGGAGGAAGCTGGATTACCGGGTATTCACGACATCGATCCGGCTGCGGGAGAGCCGCTGGCAGGAGAATTCGATCCGGTGAGATTTGAACTGCTGAACTGAACCTGAAGCGATATGAAACAAACGAATAATCGGCGAGGTGGCGGTGGTTTTACGCTGGTGGAAGTGCTGGTGGTGCTGGCGCTGATCAGCCTGCTGATGTTTTTCACGGTCCCTGGGTTGAGGGATGTGTTGAAGGGGTCGAAGCTGACGCAGGCGTCGGATCAGATTTTCCAGGACATGGCGATTGCGCGGCAGACGGCGATCAAGGAGAACGTGGCTGTGGAGGTTAGGTTCTACAAGTATCCGGATCCTGATTCGATTTCGAGCACGCAGGGGGAGCCGATCACGTATTCTGCGTATCAGATTTTCCGGCTGAAGCAGGATGCGGAGCGGCCGACGCAGTATGCTGCGCCGCGGATTGCGATCCCGGTGATGCCGCAGATCCGGAAGATCCCGAGTGGGGTGGCGCTGGTGGACAGTGCGAAGTGGTCGCCGTTGCTGAAGAACACGTTCATGAGGGAGAAGCAGGAGAACGTGATGGGGTTGGTGACTGGTCAGCGGGACACGCCTGCGGACTATGTGTCGTTCATTATTGGGCCGGATGGGGAGACGAGTTTGGACAAGAGTGGGGCGCAGCAGTGGTTCATCACTTTGGTGCAGGAGGAGGAATTGCGGCGGTCGTCGTCGAATCCTGAGAATCTGCAGCCGAGGGATTTCATCATGATGCAGTTGGATCCGTTCACGGCGAACATGCGGCTGTATTCGCCGAACTGATGGGAGGAGTTGTTGGGTTGGGCTGCGTGAATTGAAATTCAGGGGGTGGAGGTGTGGGACGGATGCGTCGCGGTTGCGTCGCGGGGATGAGTGGCTGACGTTGATGGATTGGACGAATGACAACATCTGCGCGCACAGTGATCCGGGCTGTGGCAGCCTCAGCGGGGCTGCATGGGATGGTTGTGTTGCTGGTGGCGTGGTTTCTGGCGGTGTTGCCGGCGATTGAGCGGTTGCTGCCGGAGGTACCGGTGCCTGAGGAGCGGGTGGAGGAGAAGGTGGAGGAGGCGGCGCAGGAGTTGGCGATTGAGATTGTGCCGGCGGTTGAGGAGGAGGAGAAGCGAGAGGAGGAGAAGGTGGCGGAGGAGAAGCGGGGGGCGGTGGCGGAGAAGAAGCAGTTTGTGCTGCCGAACGGGGCGGTGGCGGAGAGGGATCCGTCGAAGAAGAATCCGGCGTTTATATCGAGTCAGAACATGAGGGCGGCGTCGACGGCGGAGGCGGAGGCGGGAGCTGATCCGAATCTGATCAGCCAGGAGGGATATGATTTGCCGATGCTTTCGTTGAATGCGGTGGATTTCAAGGATGGGGTGGAGGACAGCACGTCGGAGATGGAGGCGCGGGCGTCGGAGACGGCGGTGGAGGCGGTGCCGCCGGATCAGGTGGTGGAGAAGACGCCAGCGGATGTGATTGCGGACCGACCGCCGGAGGTGCAGCGACCGGTGGCGATGCCGCCGGTGGAGGCGGCTGGGGTGGCGCGGGCGGAGGTGAGGGAGGAGGAGCGGACGAACAACCCTGCGGCGCCGTTGCCGGAGCGGCGGGAGGAGGTTAAGGAGGTGAAGGAAGTGAAGGAGCGGCCCCCGGAGGTGAGGGCGAAGGAGTTGGCGGTTGAGGAGCGGCCGCCGGGTCCGAAGGTGAAGCCGAAGGCGGCGAAGCCTGCGGCGTTGCCTGTGCCGAAGGAGAGGGATCCGTTGAATTTGAGTGGGAAGCCGCGGGTGGAGGAAGTGCGGACGAAGTCGCGTGGGGGAGTGACGGAGCGAGGGGATCAGGGGTCAGTGGATGCGGAGGCGACGCCTGAGGGACGGTATGCGAAAGTGATTCATGAGAAGGTGGGGTTGGTGTGGAACCGGAAGATGAGTACGATTCGGGGATTGACTGGGGTGGGGACGGTGGAGGTGGAGTTTGAGATTGATCCGGAGGGGAGGATCAGCGGGGTGCAGCTGGTGGATCCAGGGAAGGCGAATCCGATTCTTGAGGATGTGTGTTTGAGTGCGATCATGGCGGCGAAGCTGCCACCACCGCCGCAGGAATTGATTGAGGAGATGCGGGATCCGCTGACTGGTGGGAAGATGCGGAGGCGATTTACCTTTCACCGACTTTGACCCCCTGATGACATGCTGATTGCTGCTGGATTTGCCGAGAACTTTGGAGCTGCGCTGGGAAGCGTGTGGCATTTTATTGTGACTGGGGGGTGGGCGATGGCTCCGATTCTGGTGTGTTCGTTCATCATGCTGGCGGTGATCAGCTGGAAGGTGGCGGATCTTGGGGAGGAGCGGGTTCAGCCTGGATTGCTGAAGCGGCAGCTGGAGGAAGTGGCGGGGCGGCCGTCGGCGGTGAGTTTCAAGGCATTGCAGCAGACGATGGCGCATGATGATTCGGTGCTGGCGAAGATTTGTCAGGCGGCGTTTGCGACGACGCATACGAGTCATGCGTCGGCGATGCGGGCGGCGGAGGCGGCGGGACGGGAGGAAGTGAGCGGGATGGAGCGGGGGGTGGGGGTGTTGGAGTTGGTGTTTACGGTGTCGCCGATGCTGGGGTTGATTGGGACGGTGAGCGGGCTGGTGAGGATTTTTGCGAATTTCGGGGGAGCGGGGCGCGGGGCGGATCAGGCGGCGCAGATTGCGGCGGGGATTTCGGAGGCGATGAATGCGACGATTGCGGGGTTGGCGGTGGCGGTGCCGGCGGTGATTGCGCAGTTCTGGTTCAGCCGGAAGGTGGAGCGGGCGGCGTTGCGGATGGGGACGATTGTGAATCGGGCGCTGGACGCGGTGTGGAGGGATGAACCGACAGCCTGATGACGCGATGAATTTTCACGTGAAACGACGTCGGAGTCCGGCGCTGCAGATCATCAACATGATCGATATTCTGATCATTCTGCTGATCTTTCTGGTGGTGAGCACCTCGTTCAAGGAATCGCGGTCGGTGTTGAACGTGTCGGTGCCGGTGAGTGATTCCATGGCATTGGGGACGGACAGTGAGAA
>JAIXVE010000028.1 GCA_027483175.1 Verrucomicrobiaceae bacterium
CCCTTCAGCGAAACCAACGGAGCCTCACTGCTCATGATCCGCTCCAGCTCCGCCTCCGTCAGCACCGCCCCACCCGCCGCCGCCCTCACATCAAACCGCAGCACCGCTTCCTCCCCCATCCCCCCGCGACGCCCCCCGCTCTCCACCGTCACCTGCGCCACCACCCGCGTCCGCCCGCGCCCGCCCGACCACCAGTCCGGCACCCGCACCATCAAGCCAGTCTCCTCAAATCTCGGAATCTCCCGCAGAAACTCCCACGCTTCCTCCGCCGTCCACCCCAGCACCTGAAACACCCGACGGCTCTCCACCATGTCCCGCATCCACTCACTCGCCGCCGCCGCACGGTCCAGCGGACCTAGCAATGTCTGCAGCGCACCCTTGTCCTCTGCCGCCGCCGCATCCTTCAACGCCTGCCCCAATGGCACATACTGAGTCTTCCCCTCCCCATCCAACCCGCGCGCCGCCGTCGCCAGAAACGCAAACGGTCGCTCCGCATTCTGCCGGTTCTCCGCTAGGTGCAGCGTCACCCGCCCCACCATCCGCCACCCCGGATGAATCGCCGCCAGCACCGCAGCCACTTCCCTCCCCGCACTCCGCTCCGCCATCGCCCGATTCATCCCCGCCCACTTCTCCTCCAGCAGCCCCACACTCAGATACTCCATCCCCCCAACCGCCGGAGCCGTCGCCACCAATCCCGCCAGTTCCTCTCCACCCGGCACCGGCACTCCCTCGCCCCATCCCCCGCCACCTGCCAACCATGGCAAATGACACGCCTTCGTTAGAAACCGCCGCCCTAACCCTCGCCACCACCGCACCTCCACCGGAACTTCCCCCTCACCAGCCAACCCCGCCAGCGCCAGCAATCCATCCGCCTCACTAACACCGAACGCCATCTCCACCTCCCGACGCCGCACCTCCGCCCAACCATCCACCACCACCCCATTCGCCCAGCACAGTCTCCCCTCAGGATCAATCCGCAGCAACGCCTCGCTCGCACTCATGGCTCCCTCCTCCCGCACGCTCACCGCTCCACCCGCACGCCTCCATAAAGAATCTCCACCGCCCGACTCCCCGGAAACGGCCCCGTCGCCACTAACGCCTCACCCAGCATCACCATGCTCGCCGCATACCCCCCAGCCTCCGCCGCTCCCATCGCCTCCATCAGCCGCTCGCTCGTCAGCAACCCGCTCTCCTCCGCAAACCGCCGCGAAATCCTCAGCAGCCAATCCATGTCCAGCGCCTCACCAATCTCCCCGATCTCCGCCATCGCCGCATGCCCCGCCCGATTGATCCTCTCCAGCTTCTCCCGGCTGTTGATCACACTGCTCGTCAGAATCGGCCCGAAAATCCCCACATGCAGCGTCTGCCCACGCACCGGCAACTGCTCCACCGTCAGTGGCGCAAACCGCTTCCGCTTGATCATGATCCCTCCATTGCACTGCCCTCCCACATCCCCCAACCCCGTCGCATTCGCCACCTCCGCACGGTGCGCCACCATCCCCAGCTCCTCCGCCCCGCGGCCCAACCCCAGCAGCCGATCCACCGCATGCGCCGCCGCCAGCGCACTCGCCCCGCTCATCCCGAACCCGCACCCAAACGGAAACGCCGCCGTCACCTCCAGCCGCATCGGCACCGGCGTCAATTCCCCCACCACCGCCCGCACCGTCGGAAATTCCCACAGCTCCCCACCCACCAGAATCTCCGTCTCCCCACCCCGCGCCCGGCTCACCTCCACCCGCACTCCCTCCGTCAGCGTAATCCCCACACCCAGCGACCCCCGACCATGCGGCGGTTCAGCCTCGTACGTCTCAAACACCAGCGATATATTGGCAGGGGCAAAGGCAGCAGCAGTCTCCATGGCGGAATCAACCCACTGGCCGCCGTTTCCACCTCCATGCAATCATGGATTCGCTCCCCCATCGGCACACCCGTTGCGTTTTCCAACCCCTGTGCTTCGCTCCCACTTCCTATGAAGAAAATCGTTGTCGCGTACTCCGGCGGTCTGGATACCTCGGTCCTCCTCTCCTGGCTCAAAAACAAGTACCAGTGCGAGATCGTCGCCTACTGCGCCGACGTCGGCCAGGAAGAAGAACTCGACGGCCTCGAAGAAAAAGCCACCACCACAGGTGCCTCCAAATGCTTCATCGGCGACCTCCGCGAGGAATTCGCCCGCGATTACATCTTCCCCATGTTCCAGGCCGGCGCCATCTACGAAGGCCAGTACTTCCTCGGCACCAGCATCGCCAGACCCTGCATCGCCAAAGGCATGGTCGAAATCGCCCTCCGCGAAAACGCCGACGCCGTCGCCCACGGTGCCACCGGCAAAGGCAACGACCAGGTCCGCTTCGAACTCAGCGCCGCCATGCTCGCCCCCAAACTCGTCGTCATCGCCCCATGGCGCATGGACGACTTCCGCGCCGAATTCCCAGGCCGCGCCGAAATGATCGCCTACGCCGAAAAACACAACATCCCCGTCCAGGCTTCCGCCAAAAAGCCCTACAGCATGGACCGCAATCTCCTCCACATCAGCTTCGAAGCAGGCATGCTCGAAGACACGTGGTTCGACGCCACTGCCCCCTCCGCCCGCGACATGTACAAACTCAGCGTCGCCCCCGAAGACGCCCCGGACCAACCAGAATACGTCCACCTCCTCTTCGATAAAGGTCTCTGCACCGCCCTCAAAGCCGACGGCACCGACGCCCTCCTCTCCCAGTTCGGCCTCACCCCTCTCGCCGTCAAAGACGGCTTCACCTACCTCTCGCCCTACGGCATCATGAAGGTCCTCAACGCCCTCGGCGGCCGCAACGGCTGCGGCAGGGTCGACATGGTCGAAAACCGCTTCGTCGGCATGAAAAGCCGCGGCGTCTACGAAACCCCAGGCGGCAGCATCCTCTTCGCCGCCCACCGCCAGGTCGAAAGCATCACCATGGACCGCGAGGTCATGCACCTCCGCGACAGTCTCATCCCCAAATACGCCGCCCTCGTCTACAACGGCTTCTGGTTCTCCCCGGAACGCGACGCCCTCCAGGCCCTCGTCACCGAATCCCAGAAACACGTCACCGGCGAGGTCCGCCTCAAACTCTACAAGGGCAACATCATGGCCGCAGGCCGCCGCAGCGCCTTCTCGCTCTACGACGAAGCCATCGCCACCATGGAAAAAGACCCCACCCAGAGCTACAACCAGAACGACGCCACAGGCTTCATCTCCCTCAACGCGCTCCGCCTCAAAGCCAGCGCCCGTCGCGCCAGCGCCGCACTCTGACACTCTCTAACTCTCCTCTTCGCGCCCCGCCCGCTGCCCCGCCGCAGCCGGCGGGGCTTTTCTTTCCCCACCACCCTCGCTCCCACGCCACCCCCTCAGAAAATGTCAGGCTCCGGCGTCGGCTCCCTTCCCGCCAGAAACCGGAAATCACACCCCTCGTCCGCCTGCGTGATCTCATCCAGAAACAACCGCCCGTACCCCCGCGCATAACGCTCCACCGGCGCACGCCACGCCGCCCGCCGCTCCGCCAGCTCCTCCTCGCCCACCAGCAGATTCAGGGTCCGACCCGGCACATCCAACTCAATCAGATCCCCCGTCCTCACCAAACCCAGCGGCCCGCCCTCCGCCGACTCCGGCGCAATGTGCAGCACACACGTCCCGTAACTCGTCCCACTCATCCGCGCGTCCGACAGCCGCACCATATCCCGCACCCCCGCCCTCAGCAGCTTCTTCGGAATCGGCAGCATCCCCCACTCCGGCATCCCCGGCCCGCCCACTGGCCCCGCATTCCTCAGCACTAACACGGTGTCAGCCGTCACCTCCAGATCATCCCGGTCAATCGCCGCCTTCAAATCCGGATAGGCATCAAATACCAGCGCCGGCCCCGTATGCTTCAGCAACCTGGGATCCGCCGCCGCAGGCTTGATCACCGCACCCCGCGGACAAAGATTCCCCCGCAGAATGAACGTCCCGCCCTCCGCCGCCAGCGGGGCCTCCGGCGTCAGAATCACGTCCTCATCAAACACTTCCGCCCCCGCTATGTTCTCGCCTAGCGTCTTCCCGCTCACCGTCAGCACGTCCGCATGCAGCAGCGGCCGGATCCGCTCCAGCACCGCCCGCAATCCCCCCGCATCATGAAAATGCTCCATCAGGTACTTCCCCGCCGGCCGCAGATTCGCAATCAGAGGGGTCCGCCGAGATATCCTGTCAAAATCCTCCAGCACCAGCTCCACCCCCGCACGCCGCGCCATCGCCACAATATGCACCATCGCATTCGTACTCCCCCCTAACGCCATGAACGCCGTGATCGCATTCTCAAACGACTCCCGGCTCAGCACATCCGACGGCTTCAAATCCTCCCACACCATCTCCACAATCCGTCGCCCGCACCCCGTCGCCATCCGCGCATGCGCCGCATGCACCGCCGGAATATCCGACGCCCCCGGCAGGGTCATCCCCATCGCCTCCGCCACACTCATCATCGTCGCCGCCGTCCCCATCGTCATGCAGGTCCCCGGACTCCTCGCAATCCCATCCTCCAACTCCGCCCACCCATCACAATCCAATCGCCCCGCCCGACGCTCATCCCAGTACTTCCAAACGTCAGACCCCGAACCCAGCACCGTCCCACGCCAGCACCCGCGCACCATCGCCCCAGCCGGTAAATACACACTCGGCAGATCCATCGTGATCGCTCCCATCAGCAGCGCCGGCGTCGTCTTATCACACCCACCCATCAGCACCACCCCATCCAGCGGATGACACCGCAGCATCTCCTCCACCTCCATCGCCACCAGATTCCGGTACATCATCGAGGTCGGCTTCATGAACATCTCACTCAAACTCGTCACCGGTATCTCCACCGGAAACCCCCCAGCCTGCCAAACCCCACGCTTCACTTCCTGCGCCCGCTCCCTCAGGTGCGTGTGACACGTCGCCAGATCACTCCAGGTATTGAATATCCCGATCACCGGCTTCCCCGCAAAATCCTCGGTCCCATAACCCATCTGCTTCGTCCGCGACCGATGCCCGAACGATCTCAAATCATCCGGCCCGAACCATCGGTGTGATCGCAGTGTCTCCGGGGTCTTGCGTGGTCTCATCCCCGACTCTTGCCGCATCCTCCTTCTCACGCAATCTTCAGTTTCCTCACCCCGCCCGGCCCGACCCACATCCCCCGTCTTGAAAGACAGGAAACAACACCGCCGTAGCCTTCTCAGGAGACGCCTCAGCATTGCCGTTGACGGCCCGCATCCGGAGGCAAGGATGAAAGCGTTTACCCTACTCACGTATCAAAAGCCCAATACTCGTATCCATGAAGAAACTGTTCGTTTCGCTCTTCGCCGCCCTCGCCGGTGTCTTCGCTCTGATCGCCCAGGACGCCAAACCTGCCGCTGACGCCAAGCCCGCCGCCGGCGACGCCACCAAACTCATGCTCGGCGTCGTCCCCAACGTGATGCAGTACGACAAAAAGGAACTCACCGTCAAGGCAGGCGCCAAGGTCATGCTCCTCTTCCGCAATGAAAAGTGCCCGCTCCAGCACAACTTCATCCTCCTCAAACCCGGCACCAAAGACGCCGTCGGCGCCCTCGCCGACAAAATGCTCACCGACCCGGAAGCCCTCAAGAAACTCTACTACCCGGACTCCAAGGACATCCTCGTCAAGGGCACCAAACTCGTCGGCATCGGCCAAAGCGATCTCATCGAATTCACCGCCCCAGCCGAAGCCGGTGACTACCCTTACATCTGCACGTTCCCAGGCCACTGGCGTCTCATGAACGGGGTCCTCAAGGTCACCAAGTAATCTCCTCCATCGGCCGCAAGGCCGATATCAATTCCCCGGGCGGGTTGCGGCTTCTGCTGCAGCCCGCCCGTTCTGCGTCCCTCCCCCTTCTCCATCCCTCCCCACCATGCCCTCCCCCACGCTCCGCGACGCCACCACCGCCGACCTCGACGCCATCAACGCCATCTACAACCACTACGTCCTCTCCTCCACCTGCACGTTCCAGATCGCCCCCGAATCCCCCGAAAGCCGCGCCGCATGGTTCGCCAACCGCAGCCCAGCTCACCCAGTCATCGTCGCCGAAGCAGCCGGCGAAATCATCGCATGGGGCAGTCTCTCCCCCTTCCATAAACGCGAAGCCTTCGCCGCCACCGTCGAAAACTCCATCTACGTCCACCACCTCCACCTCCGCCGCGGCCTCGGCTCTCTCCTCCTCAACGCCCTCATCCTCCGCGCCCGCTCCGCCAATCTCCACTCCATCGTCGCCGCCATCTCCTCAGACCAACCCGGCAGCATCGCCCTCCACCACAGTCACGGCTTCTCGGAATCCGGCCGTCTCCTCGAAGTCGGCCAGAAATTCGGCAAAACCCTCGACATCGTCTACCTCCAGTTCTTCCCCTCCCGCCTTCCCGCTCAACCATCCTAACGCGGCGGCCCGCCAAACTGAAACCCAAAACCCCGCACCGCTCCCCCACCCCGCTTCGCCAGCCGCCACAAAAACAAATTCACCCCCAGACTCAGCAGCGCAAACGGCCCCCAGATCCACAACGCCACCCGCGCCCACCCATGCTCCGTCGCAAACAATCCCAGCACCCCACCCCACAGCGCCGTCCGCACCGCCCACCGCACCAACCGCTGCTTCGCCGCCACCTGCAGCGCCCCCATCAGATCCGCCACCCCGCCGCCGCCCCCCATCACCGGATCCTCCACGCCTTCCCCAGCCACCCCACGCCCGTCATCCACCACCTCCACATCAATCACCTCCGCCTCCTGCACCGCAGGCAACGAATCCTCTCCCCTATCCGCTCCTCTCCCTTCAACACTCATTTCGTCGCAGCGACTAGATTCACCAGCTCCGTCGCCTTCTCATACAGCTTCTTCACCTGCCCCTCATCAAACGACTTCCCATCCGGCATGTCCACAAGGGCCCGCAACTCCCCAAGCCCCGCCCGCAGTTTCTTCACATGCCCAAGCTTCGCAAACTCAGGATCCAAATCCGCCAGCATCGCCCCGAAATAATCCGTCAGATCCGTCCGCGCCATCACCGCCGCCCGCTCCGGACTGAACCCTCCCTCCAGCGCCGCCGCCGACGCAATCTGCAAACCCCGCAGCCACCCTCCCATCGCAATCAAATGCGCCAGCTGCACATCCCGCAGCAGCACCATCTCCGCCTCCACATCCTTCTGCGTCGCCGCCAGATCATCCCGCAATCCCTTCCAATCCCCCAGCGCCCCATTCTCCAGCAGGCTCTTCGCATGCTCAGTCACCCGCGCCCCGGCACTCAGCACCTTCGCATGCTTCAGCACCGCACGCCCCACCGATTCCAAATCATCCACCTTCTCCGTCTGCACCGACAAAAACCCATCCCCAATCAGTAACCCCAGCGCCAGCGCCACCCGCGTCCGGTCCGTCGAAATCGTCTTCGGTATCTCCCTCCTCAACTTCTCATACGGCAACCCTCCCAGCTTATCCAGCTGCCCGAAAATCTTCCGGATACTCGGCGTCGTGAACTGATTCACCCCGTACTCCTCCCGCATGTGCTCGTCCTCAAGCAAATCGTCAGGCACCACCGGATCATCACCCTCACCCTCCTTGCCCTCAGCCTTCTCCGTTTTCTCCGCCTTCTCCCCAGCTTCCTCCGCCGCAGCCGGTGCCTTCCCCTCCTGCGCCCCCAACGGCACAACCCCGCACACATATACAATCAAGGGAAGCAGTCGGAAGCGCATGTTGATGATGGTCACATTGATAACGCCCGCCACCGCAACTCATTATCACGACGACACGCCGCGACCACACAATTTCCGCAGCCGGATCCCCCGGACTTCCGGAGTGGTGGAGGTAAGGGGATTCGAACCCCTGACCTTCTCATTGCGAACGAGACGCTCTACCAACTGAGCTATACCCCCATTCCGGCGCGGTCATCGTTGCTGCCGCGGCCCCATCCTAGAAAGCACCCGCCACCAGGCAAGCGGAATCCACAACCGTTTCTCCAGCCGCTATTTCCTCCTCCGGCGCGTTTCCAGTTGCCCCTTCCCACAACCCCCGCGAGATCCACCACATGTTTGCGTCGATGAAAATCCTCAGCGGCACTGCCCACCCCGTCCTGGCGGACAGCATCTGCTCCTACCTCCAAGTGCAACGCACCGACGCCACCGTCACCACCTTCCCGGACGGTGAAAGCTTCGTCAAAATCAACGAAAACGTCCGCGGCAGCGATGTCTTCATCGTCCAGCCCACCTGCCCGCCCACCAATCACAATATCATGGAACTGCTCATCATGGTCGACGCCGCACGGCGCGCCAGCGCTGAGCGGATCACCGCCGTCATCCCCTTCTTCGGCTACGCCCGCCAGGACCGCAAAGACCAGCCCCGCGTCCCCATCACCGCCAAACTCGTCGCCAACCTCCTCACCGCCGCCGGCGTCAACCGCGTCCTCACGGTCGACCTCCACGCCGCTCAGATCCAGGGCTTCTTCGACATCCCCGTCGACCACCTCTACGCCCAACCCGTCCTCACCCGCTACCTCCGCCAGCAAGGCCTCATCGGCAGCGGCCTCGTCGTCGTCTCCCCAGACGTCGGCGGCATCAAAATGTCCCACGCCTTCTCCAAAACCCTCGGCGCTGACTTCGCCATCGTCGCCAAACACCGCAGCAGCGCCACCGAGGTCCAGGCCATCAATGTCATCGGCGAAGTCGAAGGCCGCGACGTCCTCCTCGTCGACGACATGACCGAAACCGCCGGCACACTCACCGCCGCCGCCCGTCTCCTCAAAGAACGCGGAGCCAAACGCATCCTCGCCGGCGTCACCCACGCCGTCCTCGGCGAAATGGCCTTCGAACGCCTCGCCGCCAGCCCCATCGAACAACTCATCTGCACCAACTCCACCCCCATGGCCCACGGCCCCAAGGTCGCCCCCCAGGATATCTCCCCCATCCTCGGCGAAGCCATCCGCCGCATCCATCAGGGCGAAAGTGTCACCTCCCTGTTTGACAACCAATAGCCCGGCGCTAGTTTCGCGCCCCTTTTCCGGTCTCCCCGGATCAGGCACCCCCTGCCCTCCGGCCCTGCGGGCGCAGCATCGGCTGCGGCGTGGCCCGGAACCCACAGGGTAACTCATCACCGCATCTATAACCATGTCCAAAGCTCAGTCCCTCACCGCCCACAGCCGCAAACGCAGCGGCTCCGGCGCCCTCAACTCCCTCCGCCGCGAAGGCCTCATCCCCGGCGTCGTCTACGGGAAATCCGTCCCTAGCATCAACGTCCGCCTCAAGGCCAAGGAAGTCGAAACCATTCTCAATCACTCGGCCTCCGACCAGATCCTCGTCAATCTCACCATCGAGGACTCCAACGAGACCAAACTCGCCCTCATCCAGGACGTCCAGCACAACCCTCTCACCGGAGCCATCATCCACCTCGACTTCCACGCCATCCGCGAAGACGAGGTCATCCACGCCAACATCCCGCTCAGCCTCACCGGCGACGCCGCTGGGGTCAAAGCCGGCGGTCTCCTCGAACACCTCATCCACAAGCTCTCCATCACCTGTCTCCCGAAAGACCTCCCGGAAGCCATCCAGGTCGATGTCTCCGCCATCGCCCTCGGCGGTGCCCTCCACATCCGCGAGATCCCTCTCCCACAAGGCGTTCGCGCCATCGCAGACGGCGACATCATCGTCGCTCTCGTCTCCGAACCCAAGGTCTCCGCTGAACCTGTCGTCGCGGCCCCAGCCAAAGACGCCAAGGGCAAAGCCAAGGGCAAGAAGTAATCCCCCCTCTCTTCACGCCGCCCCGCCATCCTCCCATGGGTGTCGGGGCGGCCTTTTTTATGCCCGCATCAACCTAACACCCCTCACCAGGACGTCTCCGCCGCCAACCACCCGCGCTAACGACTTCTCCTCAGTACCGGATGATCGTCGCCTTCTTCCGCAGCTTCTCCATCCACTTCTCCGTCGCCACTCGCTTCCGCTCCATCATGATCCGCCGCTCAATCTCCGCATCCACTTCCTCCTTCGGCTTCATCTTCCCCGCCTGCCGTCCCTCAATCCAGAAAATGTAATAGTTCCCCCCGAACGTAATCACCTCGCTCACCCGCCGGTCCTCCAGCTTCACCACCACCCGCCACATCGCCGGAGCCAGATCCTTCTCCTCCACCCAATCCCAGCTCCCGCCCTTCTCCGCCTTGCTGTCCTTCGAGTACGTCCGCGCGATCGTCGCAAAATCATCCCCACTCGCCAGCTTCGTCCGAATCTCCCGCACCAGCGCCTGCTGCCCCGCCGGCGTCGACCCAAGATCATCCCCTGGAATCGTCACCGACCACAACTTCAACCGATCCCCCTCCCGGAACTCCGCCGCGTGCGCCTTCAGATACGCCGCCTTCTCCTCCTCAGTAATGTACGTCTCCTTCACCCCCGCAAACTGCCCCCGCATCATCTCGGAAATCACATTCTTCCGCTGCTGCTCGAAAAACTTCTTATAACTCATCCCGCTGCTCGTCAGCTCCTTCAGAAAATTCTCCCGCTTCCCCTCAAACATCTTGTCCACAAACTGCGTCCGGATCGTCTCCTCCGCATACGCATTCACCTTCGAATCAAACGCCCCCCGGAACGGCTCAAACTCCTTCAGAATCAACTCCTGATCAATCAACTGGTCCAGCACCCGCGACCGCAGCTTCTGGCGCTCCGCCTCCCGCTCCTTCGGATCCGGAAACCGCCTCATCAGATCCAACTCGCTCGCCTTGTACAATTCCTCCACCTGCGAATCCAGCACCGGCCGCCCGTTCACCGACGCAGCAATCCCGTTCTTCTCGGCAACACTCGGACTCGCCACCATCAGACTCACAGCGGCTATCAGGGAATAAGTACGGAATGTCATGATCAGCTTCACTCAGTGGTTCCAAAATTCCTCGCCTCACTCCCACAAAAACGACTTCTCCTCGCCCAGCACCACCCCGCCCTGCAGCAAGGTGCACTTCCACCCGAGAATCGACCCGTTCCGCTTGAACTCATCCCCAATCACCGCAAACCGCACCGTCCGCGTCTTCCCAGGCAACTCCACCCGCTGCGTGTGCACCGCAAACCCAGTCGCCGACTGACGATACTCGAACTTCAACTCCACCGGCCGACTCTTGTCCTCCACATTCCAGAAAAACGTATAGTAATTCCCCTTCCGCGCCTGCCGCTCCGCCTGCGTCACCGCCCCATAAAGCAACCGCTTGTGCTCAAATGGCAGGCTCTGATCCACCGCCACCGGCCGGTTGTCCGGATCCAGGCGGAATATCTTGTGCTTCGTAAACCCATTCGCAGGCCCGGAGGCACACGAAACAAGGGCAAGCACGCTGCCAGAGGCAACCATCGCGGCGGCGGAACGGAATGTCATGTCCCCATCACTTTCACCGGGCTCCCCTCGCCTGTCAACGTCGGCAATGCATCCCACCACTCCTCCGCTCCACATCCTTTCCCACGGTTGCAGCTTTACCTTCCACCCCTCGACACGCATCTTCCCCCACCATGCTACCCGGCCGCTCCGCCTCGCTGTCCGCCCTCCTCGCCGCCGCCAGCCTGCTCCTGCCGCCACACCCCACCCACGCCTGCGACGCCTGCCAGTCCCGGCTCGTCGACCCGCTCTCCGAACCTCCCCCGCGCTTCACTCCCGATTTCGCCGAGTCCACCCCCGTCGCCCCATCCCCCATCCCCCGGCAACCCAAGGGCACCGCCACCCCCGCCACCCGCCAACCCTCTGGCGCGCTCTCCGGCCGCATCGTCTTCACCAACGCCGGCCACGGCTGGACATGGACCACCAATTGGCGGCTCCAGCGCGGCATCACCCAGGAAATGAACGAGGACACCGGCAACCTCGACCAGATGAACGCCTTCGCCGCGTGGTGCTTCAACGCCGGTGCCGTCGTCGTCCCCATGCGACCCCTCGGCCAGCAGCGCAATGAGGTCGTCCTCGACAACGACGACCAACCCGAGGTCTCCTTCTCCGGCACATGGGCCGACAGCACGTCCCCCATCTTCTTCGGCAGCCCCGGCGACCTCCCCTACCGCTACGCCGCCCTCTCCCCCACCGAATCCGCCACCGCCACCTACACCCCAAACATCCCGGAAGCCGGGCTCTACCCAGTCTACACATGGGTCCGCCACGGCTCCGATCGCTCCCTCCAGCTCTACAGAATCCGCCACTCCGGCGGCGAAACCGAGGTCCGCATCCCCCACCACATGGTCGGCAATGGCTGGGTCTATCTCGGCGAATACTACTTCAACGCCGGCAGCAACCCCACCTCCGGCTCAGTCATCGTCAGCAATCAGCGCTCCACCCCAGATGGCACCTACGCCTTCGCCGACGCCATCCGCTTCGGCAACGGGCTCGGCTCAGTCAATCGCGGCACAGGCACCAGTTCCTACCCACGCGAGGAAGAAAGCTGCCGCTACTGGATCCAGGCCCATCTCGGCCAGGGCCAGTCCGACGCCCTCTACGACGGCGGCGGCAACGACGAAAGCGACAGCTGGTCCGCTCCCCCCAAATGGTCCGCCGAAATGAACCGCGAACAATCCGGCAATACCTTCAAACGCATCCACCTCAGCTTCCACTCCAACGCCGGCGGCGGCCGCGGCGCCATCGGGCTCATCACTTCCACCCCCACCACCAACCAGGCCCGCTTCGCCCAGCTCTGCGGAGCCGAAGTCAATGCCGACCTCGCCGCCCTCGGCTCACCCCCGCTCGAGGTCGCATGGCCCAACCGCTCCACTAGCACATTCACCGGCGGCTACTCCGAAATCGATGGCTCGCTCTTCAATCAGGAAATGGACGCCACCATCCTCGAGGTCGCCTTCCACGACAGCGCCGACGACGCCCGTCTCCTCCGCGACCCCCGCGTCCGCTCAGAAGTCGGCAAATCCGCCCTCCACGCCATCATCCGGTTCATGAACCAGTTCGACGCAGGACCCCTGGCCTTCCCGCCCGACGCCCCCTCCGGCCTCCGCGCCCGCGCCACCTCTGACAACTCCATCACGCTCGACTGGTCCGCTCCCCAATCCTCCGGCGGCAGCGGTGCCCCCACTTCCTACGTCATCTACCGCTCCCAGGACGGCTTCGGCTTCGGCAACCCCGTCACCACTCCCGCCACTAGCACTTCCTTCACCGTCTCAGGCCTCGCCCCGGGCTCCACATGGTTCTTCCGCGTCGCCGCCGCCAACGCCGCCGGCGAATCCTTCCCCTCCGAAACCGCCGCCTCCCGCACCGACGCCCCCCGCCTCCCCTACCGGGTCCTCATCGTCAATGCCTTCGACCGCGACGACCGCTCCCTCAACCTCCGCCAGTCCCTCGACCGCCAGGCCTACGCACCCCCCGGTCTCTCCGGCACCGTCGACCGCGTCCTCCCACGCCACACCAACGCCGCCAACTACGCCGTCCCCCACGCCCGCGCCCTCGCCGCCGCCGGCGTCACCTTCGATTCCTGTCAGAACGAACACGTCTCCTCAGGCCTCGTCCCACTCGCCTCCTACCCCATCGTCATCTGGGCCTGCGGTCAGGAAAGCACCGCCGACGAATCCTTCAGTACCTCCGAACAATCCCGCATCGCCTCCTTCCGCGGCTCCGGCGGCCACCTCTTCGTCTCCGGATCGGAAATCGCATGGGACCTCGACCGCACCACCGGCCCATCCCCCACCGACCGCGCCTTCCTCAACTCCCATCTCCACGCCGATCTCCTCTCCGACGCCGCCACCCAGAGCGGCACCACGTCCCTAACCATCCCCGCAAACTCCATCTTCTCCGGTCTCCCGCTCCCGCTCTCCTTCGGCACCAACTCCCCCGACTCCTACCCTGTCCAATCCCCCGACGTCCTCACCCCCACCGGCCCCGGCACCTCCGCCGCCCTCAACTACCAGGGCGTCACCTCCGGAGCCGCCGCCATCCAGTTCAACGGCACCGACACCACCGGCCGCATCGTCTTCCTCGGCTTCCCCTTCGAAACCATTTCCTCCGAATCCACCCGCGCCGAAATCATGCGCCGCTCGCTCGATTTCCTCTCCTCCCAGGAAATCCTCGTCCGCACCGGAGCCTCATGGCGCTACCTCGACAACGGCTCCACCCCGCCCCCTAACTGGACGCAACCCGGCTTCCCCGACACCTCATGGCCTTCCGGCCCCGCCCAGCTCGGCTTCGGCGACGGCGACGAAGCCACGCTCCTCTCCCCAGACCCCACCCGCATCACCACATGGTTCCGCCATTCATTCAATCTCCCTAACGCCTCCAGCTTCTCCACACTCCGTCTCCGTCTCCTCCGCGACGACGCCGCCCTCGTCTTCCTCAATGGCCGCGAAATCTCCCGCAGCAATCTCCCCGACGGTCCCATCTCCTCCTCCTCCCAGGCGCTCTCCGCCGTCACCGGCCCTGACGAATCCTCCTTCTTCCTCTCCGCCGCCGACTCCCGTCTCCTCCGCTCCGGCCCTAACTCCCTCGCCGTCCAGATCCACCAGTCCGGCACCGCCAGCAGTGACCTCAGCTTCGATCTCGAACTCTCCGCCTCACCCATCCCTCCTCCCCCTCTCATCCCCTCCGGCTCCATCTGGAAATTCCGCGACACCGGCATCGCCCCGCCTCCCTCATGGATCACCCCAACCTACGACGACGCCTCATGGAAATCCGGCCCCGCCCGTCTCGGCTACGGCGGCGACGGCGAACTCACGCTCGTCAGCAACGGCGGCAACCCAGCCGCCGTCCACCCCGTCACATGGCTCCGCCACGCATTCTCCGTTCCCGACGCCTCCGCCTTCGACGCCCTCCAACTCGACCTCCAGCGCGACGACGGCATCCTCATCTTCCTCAACGGCACCGAAATCCTCCGCAACAATCTCCCCGCCACCCCGTTCACCCCTAACACCCTCGCCTCCTCCGACATCACCGGCCCCGCCGAATCCGCATGGTCCCGCTTCCTCCTCCCAGCCTCCGCCCTCCGCTCCGGCCCCAATCTCCTCGCCGTCCAACTCCACCAGTCCGCCCCCAATAGCCCCGACCTCGGCTTCGACCTCCGTCTCACCCCGCTCCCCCGCGCCTCCATCCCCTTCGCCGCATGGCAGTCGACGTCCTTCGGCTCGGACGCCTCCACACCATCCATCGCCAACCCGCTCGCCGACCCGGACTTCGACTCCCTCCCCAATCTCCTCGAATTCGCCATCGGCGCCTCTCCATCCCTCCCCGACCCCACCCGCTGGCCGCTCATCGCCACCACCCCCAGCACCATCACGCTCTCCTTCCCGCGCTCCCCCATCGCCGCCACCTCCGAATTCTCCCTCCAATCCGCCAACTCCCCAGCCGGTCCATGGACCACGCTCGCCTCCAGTCTCAACGGCAATCCCTTCGATCCCATCCAACCCAACCTCTCCATCTCCGAACCTCCCACCGGCCCCCAGCGGCTCGTCTCCATCTCCCTCCCCATCCCCCCAGCCTCCCGCCAGTTCTTCCGTCTCGCCGTCCGCCCATGAGGCCGCAAGATCCACATGGCGTGATTCGTGCTTTCCTCCCAGTATTCAATTCCCCCCCTGTCTCCCATGAAATCCCACCTCTCCCTCGCCCCCCGCACGCTCATCCTCTCCGGCCTGCTCTCCCTCCCGCTCGCCGCCGCTGACCTCTTCACAGAAGCCTTCAACGACGAAGCCTCCGCCCGCGTCGGCACCAGCAACGGCACCGGCGGCACCGTCGCCTACGTCGACTACAGTCTCCTCGCCATCGGCGCTCAGCAGATCACCATCCCGGAAGCCCCCCGCCCTATCCCCGGTTCCACCCCCACCCGCGGAGCCCTCCTCAAAATCGACTACGCCGCCCCCACCACCGACCGCATCGTCAATCTCATCGCCCTCGACGCCCCCGCAGGCAATCGGCTCGCCTTCACCGACAACTACCGTCTCAAATTCGACGCCTACCTCCGGCTCTCCCCCTCCGTCACGCTCGCCCCAGCCGGCGGCTTCCCCAGCCAGACCGGCACCACCGAACACCTCCTCTGGGGCATCGGCTACAACGCCAATCTCCCCCTCGGCCGCAGTTGGCGCACCGGCCGCGGCAGCGGCACATGGGGCTGGCTCGCCACCGAAGGCGGCTACAGCGCCACCAATGGATCCGACGCCTCGGTCTACGTCAACGGCACCCTAACCGGCGGCCGCAATCTCGACCCAGCCTCCGCCGACTTCGCCACCTACTTCATCCCCGCCTTCTCTAACACCGCCAGCCCCATCCCCGGCGCTCCCGCCAACCAATGGGTCGAAGCCGACATCACCGTCCTCGGCGGTCAGGTCACCGTTCAGTTCAAAGGCACCACCGGCACCGCCACCAAGTTCTTCCAGAATGTACAGGGCAGCATCGCCGGTGCCGCCATGGTCGGCTACGAGGACGCCTCCGCCTCCACCAGCTTCGACCCCGACAATCAGTGGATGCTCGTCGATAACATGATCGTCGAGGACCTCACGCCCCCCACCATGACGGTCGCCCCGCTCACGCCCGTCTCCACATGGACCGGCACCCCAGTCCAGTTCAGCTACACCATCACCAACGCCCGCACCAACGCGCCTCTCACCATCTCCGCGGTCAACTTCTCCGGCATCAACGCCGCAGACTTCTCCCCCGTCACCCCACTCCCGCTCGTCATCCCCCAAGGCCAGTCCGCTACCCTCGAACTCGCCTTCAACCCCCTCACCGGCAACAACGGGGTCCGCACCGCTAACCTCACCATCGTCAGCGACGACCCCCAATCGCCTTCCTTCCCCATCTCCGGCCTCGCCGCCCGACGCAGCGGCCCTGCCTTCCTCACCGCTCACTACAAGCTCGACGAATCCTCCGGCACCAACTTCGCCGACAGCTCAGGCAATGGCTTCACCGGCGGTGCCCAGGTCCGCGAACCGCTCGCCTTCAACCAACCCTCTCTCCTCGGGACCGGTTCCCCCGGCTCCGCCACCGGCTTCCTCCCCGCTCAGGCCAGCAACCTCGGCAGCTACTTCGCCGCCTCCCCCACCCACACGCCTAGCTTCTCCCTCTCGCTCTGGATCAAACCCGCCTCCACCGGCAGCAACCGCACCATCTTCCAGCGCGACCCCGACTTCGACGCCACCCTCGACGAAATCTACGGGCTCATCCTCGAATCCACCGGCCGTCTCGTCTTCCGCGTCGCCAGCGGCGAGGTCCTCAACTCCGACGCCTTCACCGACACCATCGTCGACGGCAATACCTACCACGTCGCCGTCACCCACCTCGACACCGACGGCTTCGGCAACGCCTCCGCTCAACGCTCCCGTCTCTACATCAACGGCCGCCTCATCGCCGAAACCGCGCCCCCCACCACCACCGGCTTCGACGACTACCCCATCAACCCAACCGTCGGTTCCCTCCACATCGCCTCCCGCACCGTCGCCGGTCACGGCTACTCCGGCGACCTCGACGACATCCAACTCTACGGCACCGAACTCACCAAAGAACAAATCTGGCAGCTCTTCTCCTCCGCCGGCCAAACCGCCCGCGCCTCATGGCAGATCACCAACGCCACCCTCCCAGGCGCCTTCGAACTCACCTTCCCTTCCTCCCCAGACGGCACCTACCGGCTCTTCCGCTCCCCAGACCTCACCAACTGGTCCCCCATCGGCGCCACCTTCCAAGGCCACCCCTCCAACGCCTCCACCTCCACCACCGACCCCTCCCCACCAGCCACCAACTCCTTCTACCGCATCTCCCGCGAATAACCAAATCCCCTCGCATCCACTCAAATCGCATCCCCACCAATCCCAACGGCATTGCGTCCCAGAGCCCAGGGTTGGCCTGCACCACAGACCTGCCCTGGGTCTGCCCCGAAAACAAATCCACAACCCTAACAGGGTTGCGTCCCCGCCGGCACTTTCCTCACACGTCCATATCCCCCCACCATAATCCGCCCCCTCTCCCACCCCCCACGCCACCCTCGCCTCCGCACCAGCCCGCGTCCCGCAGGGATGCCAGCCTGTAACCGCAGCAAGCAAGGTGGCACGGGCATCCTGCCTGTGACCTCAGTGCCGAAGAGCATCAGAACAGCACCATCCCTCACGCATCGGCACCCCATTCTCAAACCCGGCACAACCCCGCCACTTTCCCTCCCCCATTCTTCAAACCCAACCACCGGAAAACCCAAATCAACACCCCGCGTCCTGTCAGGACGCTCCACACCCGGGAACGCCTCTCCGTCAATCCGGTCAATCCGGTCAATCCGGTCCATCCGGTCAATCCCGTCCATCCCCCATCCCACAACAAACCCCAACCCCACCCCATCCAACACCCCGCACCCTGACAGGACACCGCACTCCCAAGAACACCTCTCCGTCAATCCGGTCAATCAGGTCCATCCCCCACCCCACACCAAACCCCAACCCCAACCCCTTCCAACACCCAGCGCCCTGACAGACGCCCACACCCCATCCGTCCAATCCTCCACCATCGCCGCGCCAAAGGCGCACCCTATCGCAGCCCAGGGCAACGCCCTGGGTAACCACACATAGAACCCCAGAGCCCTGAAGGGGCGCCCCACACCCCATCCGTCCAATCCTCCACCATCGCCGC
>JAIXVE010000103.1 GCA_027483175.1 Verrucomicrobiaceae bacterium
CGCTGAGACGCCAGCCCCGACGCCGGATCGGAAATCACCGGATTTCGCCACGCAGATCCGGCCGATTCTTTCCAAATACTGTTTCGCCTGTCATGGCCCGGATGAGGCCAAGCGCAAAGGTGGACTGCGATTGGACACGCGAAATGGTGCCATGGCCCGCAATCAGGACGGACAAGCCGCTGTCGTGCCGGGTGATATCCCCCACAGCATGCTGCTGAATCGTTTGACCACCATCGATATGGACGAACGCATGCCGCCCAAGGCCGAGCCCGGCCCGAACACCGCGGAGCAGGCGCTGCTGCGTCAATGGATCGCCGCCGGCGCACCCTACGCCGAACACTGGGCATTCGTCGCGCCGCAGCGGCCTGCAAAGCCTGCGGTCAAGGATGAGGCATGGGCTCGCAATGATCTCGATCGTCACGTGCTGGCCAGTCTGGAAGCCCAGGGCATGAAACCTCAGCCCGAAGCCACTCGCGAGACGCTCATTCGCCGGGTCAGCTTGGACCTGACCGGAGTTCCACCGACGCTCGCCGAGATCGACGCCTTCGTCGACGACAAGGCCGCTGACGCCTACGAGCGTGTGGTCGACCGCCTGCTCGCCTCACCACGCTACGGCGAACGGCTAGCCACACCATGGCTCGACGCCGCGCGTTACGCCGACAGCCATGGATTCCAGCAGGATGATGAACGCTCGATGTGGCGATGGCGCGACTGGGTCATTGAAGCCTACAACGCCGACATGCCTTTCGACCGTTTCACGCTTTTGCAGACCGCTGGCGACTTGCTGCCCGATGCCAGCCCCGAAACGATCCTAGCCACGGGATTCCACCGCAACCACCGCATCAGCGCAGAAGGTGGCATTGATGCCGAGGAGTTTCGCATGGAAGGCGTCTTCGACCGCGCGGAGACGACAGCAACTGTATGGCTCGGCCTGACAATGAATTGCGCCCGCTGTCACGACCACAAATACGACCCGATTCGCCAGCAGGATTTTTATCGTTTTGCCGCCTACTTCGATTCGATCGACGAAAGCGGGATCCGCGGCGCAGAACGCAGCGCGGCACCGGTCCTGCGGCTTCCCAGTCCCGCGGATGCCGAACGCACCACCGTGCTCGCTGCCGCCGTCACCGCAGCCGAAAAAGAACTGGCGACGCTGAAGTCTGCCACGCCGCCAGCCAACAAAGATGCGCTGGCTGCGGCACAGTCCGCACTGGCTGCGGCCAGGAAAGCGCGCGACGACTTTGCCGAAAGCGTGCCTGAAGTGATGGTGCTCAAGGAACTCGCGAAACGACGTGAAACCTATGTCCTGGAGCGCGGCGCATATGGACACCGCGGAGCGCGCGTCGAGGCTGGGACACCCGGCTTCCTGCCGCCCCTTCCCGCCGATGCGCCCGGCAACCGCCTCGCCCTCGCGCGCTGGCTGACGGATCCGGCAAACCCGCTGACGGCGCGCGTCCAGGTCAACCGTTTCTGGGAAATGCTATTCGGCTCGGGGCTGGTCGCAACACTCGAGAACTTTGGCAGTCAGGCCGAACCTCCATCGAATGCCGCATTGCTCGACTGGCTCGCGATCGAGTTTCGTGAACAAGGTTGGAGCACGAAGCGACTCCTGCGCACCATCGTCACCAGCGCCACCTATCGTCAGAGCGCGGCGGCACCCGCAGAGTTGCTCGCCCGCGATCCGGCCAACCGTCTGCTCGCGCGTGGTCCCCGCTTCAGACTAACGCCCGAGATGATCCGCGATCAGGCGCTGGCCGCCTCGGGATTGTTGGTCGAACGCATCGGCGGACCTGCCATCCGTCCCTACCAGCCCGCCAGTTCGTGGGATGGCGGCCCGGGCAGCGGCAATCTCAATAATTACACCCCAGCCACCGACGACAATCTCTGGCGCCGTGCCGTTTATGTGATCTGGAAACGCACCCAGCCACCACCAGGCATGGTCGCATTCGATGCCCCAAGCCGCGAGTTCTGCAGTGTCCAGCGTCTGCGGACCAACACGCCGCTGCAGGCCCTCACCACCTTCAACGATGTCACTACGACGGTCGCTGCCCGCATGCTGGCGGTGCGCATCATGGGCGAAGCCGCCACACCTGAGGAAAGGCTCACTCTGGCGATGCGGCACGTTGTGTCCCGGCGTCCAGACGCCACCGAACTCGGTATCCTCACCGCTGGACTGAAACGACGATTGGATCGTTATGCCGCCGATCCCACCGCCGCCGCGACCGTCCTCGCAGAGGGCACCCCGCCGCCGCCTCACACGTTCCCACCAGGCGAACTCGCGGCTTATGCGCAGACCTGCGCGCTCATCCTCAACCTCGATGAAACCCTCACCCGGGAATGAATTCATGAACCCCATCAACTCGTTCCAGGACCTGGTACTGCGGCGCACGTTCCTCAAGCGCAGTGCCGGTGGCATTGGCATGATGGCGCTCGCTTCGCTATTGGGCCGCAACCTTGCCGCAGCCGAAACAATTTCCGGCAATGAACGGTTAGGCCTCCCGCATTACGCGCCCAAGGCCAAACGTGTGATCTTCATGCACATGGCCGGAGCACCGTCGCACATCGATTTGTTCGAACACAAACCACAGATCGAAAAGCTGCGCGGCACCAACCTGCCCCCCTCCGTGCGCAACGGCCAGCGGATCACCGGTTTCACTTCAGGCCAGAAAACCCTGCCCGTCGCCCCGGCGCACTGGCCATTCAAATTGTGTGGCCCATCGGCCATGCCGATCAGTAATCTGCTCCCCGAATTGCAGAAGATCGCCGGCGACGTCGCCTTCGTCCGCAGCATGCATACCGATGCCATCAATCACGATCCCGCGATGAGTTTCCTCCAATCCGGATCCCAATTGCCAGGCCGCCCGGCGCTTGGATCGTGGCTCTCGTACGGGCTCGGCACCGTCAATGCCGATCTGCCCGCGTTTGTTGTCTTAGTGTCACGCGGCGCTGGCCGTCCTCAGGAATCTCCCGTCTACGATCGCTTCTGGTCCAGTGGTTTCCTGCCCGGCGAACATCAGGGCACACGCTTCCGCGCCGGCATGGAGCCCGTGCCATTCCTCGCGAATCCCACCGGCGTCGCCCCCGCCGACCGCCGCGATCAACTCGATGACCTCGGCACACTCAACCGACACCGCCAGGCCTCTCTCCACGACAGCGACATCGCGACTCGCATCGCGCAGTATGAACTCGCCTTCCGCATGCAGACCTCCGTGCCCGAGCTGCTCGATCTCTCGAAAGAACCAAGGGACGTCCTCGACCTTTACGGGCCGGACGTCCAGAAGCCCGGCAGCTTCGCATGGAACTGCCTGATGGCGCGTCGTCTCGCCGAACGCGGTGTGCGCACCATCCAACTCTCGCACGTGGGTTGGGATCATCACGAAAACGTCGTAGACCAATTGCCCAGGCAATGTGCCGAAGCCGACCGTCCCGCCGCCGCCTTGATCACCGACCTGAAGCAGCGCGGTCTCCTCGACGACACTCTGGTCGTGTGGGGAGGCGAGTTCGGCCGCACCATCTTCACCCAGGGCGGAAACAATGGCCGCGACCACCATCCCCGCAGCTTCACCATCTGGATGGCCGGCGCTGGAATCAAAGCCGGCGCCGTCGTCGGTGAAACCGACGACTTCGCCTACAACGTCGTCCGCGATCCCTGCTCCGTTCACGATCTGCACGCCACCATCCTCGACCAGCTGGGCATCAACCACGAAAAGCTGACCTACCTCTTCCAGGGACGGAAATTCCGCCTCACCGATGTCTCCGGCGTGCCTATCGCCGGGGTGCTGGCTTGAGGACACGATCCTGAATTGTCCCACAAAGCATTCCCTCATGCTTGGTCCGCCGCTCGTAGAAATGACAAACTTCCATTAAATCAGTAAGTTAAAAACAATGCGACCGTTGTCCATTAAGCGCCATTGGCCGTTCGCGGCCGCATTCATCGCGGTCTATGTCTCGTGCTATTTCATACTGCTTACACCAAAGCTATATCGCCTTAATCCTCGAGCAGACATCGCGCGGACAACGGCAGAAGCCAGGCCCGGAGTGCGTTGGTATCCCCCGCCAAATTGCCATGACGGAATCCTACCGATTCTTTTCACCCCAATCTTTTACTTGGACAAACTAATACGCCCACGTTTCTGGGTGAAAAAGGATGGAGATCCAGCCCCGGAATGGTTCTTTTTGGAAGAGTAACGCCCTGCAACGAAGACAAGCATACCACAGTGCGGGAATCAGCCGAGTCGCCATCCAGCTCAATTCCAAGAATATCCGCTGATGCCTGCGCGCGGGCTGCCCCATACGACGCGCCGGGACCAAGGCGCTTCAATTCGCGGCTCACCGCGCCCTTGGCGCAGCCCATTTCCTTGCCAATCGCTGTCGGTCCATCCCCCCGCTTGTGCAGAACTGTCAACTGTGCTCTCTCCGTGATTGCGAGGTGTCCGCCGTTCTTCAAAGTCAGGGATTGGTTTCCTCACTTCCCTTCATTGATCGGCGGACCACCTCACAACTACCCTGTTCCACTTGAAAGCTGAAACCGCCAAACATTATGGACAACTTGTTGCCAATATTTATTTCAATTGCGACATCTTCGATTGCTCTATACTTCAGTACAGTAGCGAAAAACGATCCAGGAAGGGAGTCGTATCTCTGGCGTCAGTCGATTGAATGCGATTGGGATAAAATACGATCGAATCCCTCTAAGTGGCTTGACCAATACGTCGCATTAGAAGGCTGGCTTCAGGTCCAGGTCGACGCAACCGGAAAAGTGTATCATGTTTCGCTACGAGAGACGTTCGATTCACTGCGATATGGATTCACGAGACGGACTGTCGAGGTATGGAAAGACGATTTTCTGAAAGGTGTCTCGAGCGAGGGAATTGACTCGCACGCGATAGCTATTATGCTCTCTGGAAAACCAGTCAGAATCACGGGAAAGTTTGATGGAACACCCTACCCTGGACTACTCGGCACGATCAATGGCGACATAAAAGTTGAATTGATTGACGAGAGGAAACCCGAAGTACTATCGAAATTCTATAAAGAAAAGTAATGATGCGGACAGCACCCTCAATGGGAGACACCCAACACCAGCCCATGGCTCTCAGAAGCCATCCGCTCAGAGAGCAATGCGATCAGAATCGCCGGACCGCGTCCCCCCGGATCTTCAGATTCGATCGACTGCATGCGCGGCATCGAATGGCAGCCAGACCATGTGGCGCGACTGTCCGCAAACCCGCAAACGGTACGCGGTTTCCGCTTGGGCTCAGGCGGAAGCCTCAGTTAATCGGGACCCGTGATCCGTCAGTTGTCCGTCCTACTTGCCTCTCTTGCCATCTCTCAGGCCGCCGCCCCCCTGCCTGAAAAGGTGCGCTTCAACGCGCACATCAGGCCGATTCTCTCCAACCAGTGCTTCGCCTGCCACGGGCCGGACGAGAAGCACCGTGACGCCGATCTGCGGCTGGATACCCGGGAAGGCGCGCTCGCCGATCTGGGGGGCTACGCCGCCGTCGTGCCCGGCAAGCCGGACGACAGCGAACTGATCAAACGCATCATCAGCCATGACCCCGACGAGGTCATGCCGCCGCCGAAATCCAAGAAGCCTCCCCTCGGCGAGCATGAGGTCGCCCTGCTGCGCCGCTGGATCGAACAGGGCGCTGAGTACGAAGGCCACTGGGCCTTCCTGCCCCTGACCAAAGCGACCCCACCAATCGGTGAGGAACACCCCATCGACGCCTTCATCCGCGCGCGCCTCGCCAGCGAAGGCCTGACTCCTTCACCCGATGCCGACCCCGCCACACTCATCCGGCGTCTGTCGCTCGATCTCACCGGCCTGCTCCCCACACCGGACGAGGTCACCGCTTTTCTGAAGAACCCGGATGTCGCCGCCCTTGCCGACCACCTCCTCGCATCGCCGCACTACGGAGAACGCTGGGGCCGCCACTGGCTCGACCAGGCACGCTACGCCGACAGCGACGGCTATGCACTCGACGGCTTCCGCGCCGTTTGGCCCTACCGCGACTGGGTGATCAAGGCGGTCAATGACGACCTGCCGTTCGATCAGTTCACCATCCAGCAACTCGCCGGCGACCTCCTCCCGAATCCCAGCAAAGCGCAGCTCGTCGCCACCGGATTCCATCGCAACACGCTCATCAATCTGGAGGGCGGCAGCGACCCGGAACAGTTCCGCGTGGAAGCCGCCATGGACCGTGTCGCCACCACCGGCAGCGTGTGGCTAGGCCTGACGGTCGGCTGTGCGCAGTGTCACACCCACAAGTTCGATCCAATATCCCATCGCGAGTACTATCAGCTATTCGCCTTCTTCAATCACGGCGAGGACCGCAACAACAAGGGCGCTACGGTGCCCGTCGCCGCAGGCGAGATCTTCGGCAACGCTGCCAGTGCGGTCGCCGACGAGTTCGCCCCCACCGGTGAAATCGAGCGTCTTCGGGACGAATGGGAGGAAGCCGAGCTGAAGCGCCAGCGCGCGGCCGGCGACAAGGCGGACGCCAAACTCCTCGCGGCCCTGCTCGTGCATTCCGCGGCACGCAGCAACCCGGACCGCAAGATCCTCAATGAGGCCTTCGAAAAGGCCGAGCCGCGCGACCGAAAAAAGAAACTCGGCAACGGTGATCCGGAAGCAAAACTCGTCGAGCAGATGATCATGCGCGACCTGCCGAAACCGCGCGAGACGTTCCTCTTCCAGCGCGGCGACTTCACCCGTCCTGACAAGGCACTCGGCCCGCTTCAGCCCGGCGTCATCGCCGCGGTGCATGCTTCGTATCCCCCACCGCAGAGGCAATTCGCAAACCGCCTCGACCTCGCACGCTGGCTCGTGGACCCAGCGAACCCACTCACTCCGCGGGTCACCATGAATCGGGTGTGGATGCGCTTTTTCGGCAAAGGCCTCGTGGAAACAGAAGACGACTTCGGCACTCAGGGCACCGCACCCACGCACCCGGAACTCCTCGACTGGCTGGCTGGCGAATTCATCCGCCGCGGCTGGAGCCTCAAGGCCATGCATCGCCTCATCGTCACCAGCAGGACATACCGGCAGTCGTCCCATGCGCGGACCGAACTCGCGGAGCGCGATTCACGGAATCAGCTGCTCGCCCGTCAGGAACGCCTGCGGGTGGAAAGCGAGATCGTGCGCGACGCCGCCCTCTGCGCCAGCGGCCTGCTGCATCCGGAAATCGGCGGCCCCAGCGTGCGCCCGCCGCAGCCGGACGGCGTCTACGCCTTCACCCAGAATGCCAAGTCATGGAAGACGAGCACCGGCCCCGACCGCTACCGCCGCGGCATGTATGCCACCTTCTACCGCAGCGCCGCCTATCCGCTGCACACCACCTTCGACGCACCGAACTTCCAGACCACCTGCACCCGCCGCATCCGCAGCAACACCCCACTACAGTCGCTCACCCTCGCGAACGACCCCGCCTTCCTCGAAATGGCCGCCGCCCTCGCCGTGCGCATGGCCCGCGCCGGTCCCACGCTCGACGAACGCCTGACTCTCGGCTTCCACCTCGCCCTGTGCCGTCCGCCCACGGCCCAGGAACTAACCGCTCTCCGCGACTACACCACCAA
The DNA here is from genome assembly GCA_027483175.1 of Verrucomicrobiaceae bacterium. Classification (GTDB taxonomy): domain Bacteria; phylum Verrucomicrobiota; class Verrucomicrobiia; order Verrucomicrobiales; family V1-33; genus V1-33. Next base: position 7,576 of record JAIXVE010000103.1, read on the forward strand.
CCAGGCCGCCGACTTCGCAAAGAACCCCGAAGGCACCGCCGCCGCCAAGGCGCTCGCGCCCGCCGCCCTGACAGACCTTCCTCAGTCAGAAGCGGCCGCCCTCACCTGCGCCGCGCGCGTGCTCTTCAACACTGACAACTTCATCACCCGCGAGTGACCCGCCGCCCATGAACCCTCAAGACCATCAGCTCCGCGACATCACGCGCCGCCATTTCTTCAACCGCTGCTCCCTCGGCGTCGGTTCGCTCGCCCTCCAGCAGATACTCGCCGGGGAAAGTCAGGCCTCGGTGAAGATCGACCCAGCCAATCCGATGGCCTCGCGCCGCCCGCATCACACGGCCAAGGCGAAGCGCGTCATCTACCTCTTCATGGCCGGCGGCCCGTCGCAGCTCGACCTCTTCGATCACAAGCCGCTCCTCGAAAAATACAGCGGCCAGAAACCGCCTGAGAGCCTCATGTCAGGCAAGCGCTTCGCCTTTCTCAAGGGCAACGAAACCCTCCTCGCCTCGCCGCGGAGGTTCGGCACCTACGGGCAATGCGGCATGACGCTGAGCGATCTCTTCCCGCACCACCGCAAGATCGTCGACGACGTCTGCTGGATGAAGGGCGTCACCACCGACGTCTTCAATCACGGTCCAGCCAAGCTCTTCATGAACACCGGCTTCCAGGCCCCCGGGCGCGCTAGCATGGGTTCGTGGGTGACCTACGGCCTCGGCTCCGAAGCGCAGGACCTGCCGGGCTTCGTCGTGCTGCAGAGCGGCCCCCGCGGCCCGCGTGGCGGAGCACAACTCTGGAGCAGTGGCTTCCTGCCCACGTCGTTTCAAGGCGTCCCCCTCCGCGGCAGCGGCGACCCCATTCTCAATCTCAACAGCCCCGCCGGCATGACACGGGAACGCGAGCGCCGCTTCTACGACGTCGTCGGGGCCCTCAACCGCGCACGTCTCGATGTCACCGGCGATCCCGAAATCCTCACGCGGCTCAACGCCTACGAAACCGCCTATCAGATGCAGACCAGCGCCCCTGCCCTCATGGACCTGTCAGCGGAATCAAAGGCCACCCTCGACCTCTACGGCTGCGACCCGACGAAACCCAGCTACGCCCGGAACTGCCTGCTCGCACGCCGCCTCATCGAAAAAGGCGTACGCTTCGTGCAGCTCTATCACACCAACTGGGACAGCCACGGCGGCCCCGGCGAAAACCTGAACAGCGACTTCGAAAAAGTCTGCCGCGACGTCGATCAGGCCTCAGCCGCCCTCGTCATCGACCTCAAACAGCGCGGCCTGCTCGAAGACACGCTCGTCATCTGGGGCGGCGAATTCGGCCGCACCCCCATGGGCGAAATCCGCGCCACTCTCGGCCGCGACCACCACGTCGACGCCTTCACCATGTGGATGGCCGGCGGCGGCGTGAAGAACGGCATCTACGGAGCCACCGACGACCTCGGATTCGGCCCCGTCGAGGGCAAGATCCACGTCCACGACCTCCACGCCACCATGCTCCACCTCCTCGGTTTCGACCACGAGCGCCTCAACTTCCGCGTCCAGGGCCTCGACATGCGCCTCACCGGCATCGCCGGCAAACTGGTGCCCGGCATCATGGCCTAAGCCGCCCGCCGACCTTCCTGACATCTCCATGAAGCGGCTTCTCCTGATCCTCGCGTCCCTCGCCAACGCGACCTCTCCGCCGACCCATCGCAGCGCCAGAACCGCGCCGCAGCCGAACCCGACCGACTCAAGGCCATGCGCGAGCGCCTGAAGGAACTAACTTCCCCTGACCCGACCCGCGGCACCTGACAAAAC
>JAIXVE010000096.1 GCA_027483175.1 Verrucomicrobiaceae bacterium
AAGAGAAGGTCGCTGTGTGAGTGGCGGAGATCGTCGTCGAGGAAAGAGCCGGGGATGAGCTTGAGTTGGTCCCATTGGATGAGTGCGGCGACTTCTGCCGGGAGATGCTGGCGGAGGAGGGCGGCGGCGTTGGCTGGGTCTGAGAAGCCTTCTTTGAAGAGCTTGTCGTGTGGCTGGTGGAGGTCCTCGTCGGGCATGGGGGTGGGGAAGAGGATAGGGTGGTGGGATGCGGTGACAAGTGGAAATGCGGGGACTCACGCAAATGCGGCGTGAGGGTGAATTGGCAGGGGGAAGGGAGTTTGGGGAGGGTTGGTGAGGTTTGCCTGGGGAGCGACTGGCCGTGTGGGGTGCTGATGGGGGTGTTGCGGAATATGTGATGTGTGATAAGGTGCGGGATGAATGTGAGGCACGATACATCGAAAGGCGGACGGGAAGGACTAATGGTTCCTGCGCGGTTAGAGGATGTGCAGGGGAGGAAGGTGAACTGCAGCCACTTTCACTGATGGGTCTGGTGCAAAGAGTTGCAGTGGTGGTTGGCCTGGTTGCTTCGGTCGCGATCGGGTTTGGGCTGGTGCAGCGGCGGCAAGAAAAGGCGGACCGGTTTAGATCGCTGGAGCGGGCGTATCGTGTGAGGCAGCCTCCCAACTCTCGGGAGCCTGCTGTCCAGGTGCCGGCAGTGGGAAGTAGCGATGCAATGAAGTGGCAAGGCTGGACGCAATCGAATGGTCCGCAGACGAAGCTGAGTGCCAGTGATAGTTCGTACTGGGGAAGGGCGGGGACGGAACTGCTTGCATCAGCCAAGCCGGAAGGATCCGGTCGACGGTTGGCAGCCGAGCCGCTTAGTGTGATCATTGTGGAGACGGATGATGACTCTCGGCACTTTGAGTTTCTGCAAATGACGAAGCTGGCGAGTTCCGGCATACGGTTCCGGGCAAAGACTCCTGAGGGTTGGCGAACCAGGGTGGTCGCGGGTGCTGAGTGGGAGCAGCTTCTCAGAATGGCAGGACGGGCTGGCACGGAGGAAAGGTGACAACGAAGAGGGTGAAGGTTGTGATCCTTGTGGTTGCCGTTGGTGTGGCGGTTGTGTTGTGGACGGTGATGACGAATCCGTTGAATCGACTACGGCGCAGTGCGTCGGCGACGGCGTACATGGAGGTTAGTACCGGGGCGTTTCCGCATTGGGACGGAGGAAGATTGATTGCGGTGAGATGCAGCGCAGAGGACTTTCTGAAGTTCGTGACTGCCAGTGAATTGGAAAAGCACGAAGGGGGAGGGTGGCCTGCTGGGGTCGGTGTGTGGGGTAGGGTGCCGTCTGCCGACTGGTGGAAGCCGCCGGAGTCGCCGAAGGTGCTATACTTCAAGCAGTCGAGGACAGATCGGACCCTGTGCGCTTACGAGGACGGCGTGGCGTACATTGAGTATGCTTTTTTCTGAGATGGATGAGGGCTAGTGGGATGGTCAGGCGTGGTGGTTGGGGAGTTGGCCGTAGCGGTGGATGGTGGAGGAGATGGATTGTTCGCGGAGCCAGCGGGTGAGTTCGATGCGGCCGGAGGCGAGGAGGGGGGCGTGGATCCAGTTGAGGCCGAGGGAGTGGGCGGCGTGGAGGACGGCGTCGCTGGGGGTAGTGGTGGTGCGGAGGAACTCGGCGGAGGCGGCGAGGGAGGGGAGACGGGCGATGAAGGCGTCGTCCGATTCCTGGGAGGCGATGCTGATAGTGAGGGGGACGGAGGTGATGGAGGCGGCGCGGCGGGCGCGATGGATGATGGCGGCGTCCGGGGAATCGAGACGGAGAATGACCCCGCGGGAGGGGCGGTAGCGGAAGATGTTGGTCTCGGCGCGAAGGGCGGAGGGGTCGTGTTCGAGGGAGAAGTGTGAGGCCCATGCCTCTGAGTAGTCGTCCGGGGTTTCCGGGTTGAGGTCGGAGAGGGAGGAGAAGGCGAGGACGTAGTTAGGGCCGCCGGCTTTGGGGCCTGGGCCGACGCAGGATTTTTTCCAGCCGCCGAAGGGTTGGCGCTGGACGATGGCGCCGGTGATGGGGCGGTTGATGTAGAGATTGCCGGCGAGGGCGCGGTCGCGCCACCATGAGATTTCGGCGGGGTCGAGCGAGTGGAGCCCGGCGGTGAGGCCGAAGTCGGTGGCGTTCTGGAGCACGGTGGCGTGTTCGAGAGAGGAGGCGCGCATGAGGCCGAGGACAGGGCCGAAGCATTCGGTGCGATGGAACCATGAGTCGGGCTGGACACCGAGTTTGATGCCTGGGGACCATGCGCAGGGGTCGTCGGCGTACTGGCGGGGCTGGAGGAGCCATTCCTCGCCGTCTTCGAGGGAAGTTAGGGCGCGGAGGAGGTCGGGGCCTGGGGGTGAGACGAGCGGGGTGGCGACGGCGTGGAGGTCGGAGGCTGGGCCTGAGTGGAGACTGGCGGCGGCGTCGAGGAGCTGGCGGCGGAAGGCTGGGTCGTCGTAGACCTCGGCTTCGAGGATGGCGAGACTGGCGGCGCTGCATTTCTGGCCGGAGTGGCCGAAGGCGGAGCGGACGAGGTCTTTGATGGCGAGGTCGCGGTCGGCCTGGGCGGTGATGACGAGGGCGTTTTTGCCGCTGGTTTCAGCGAAGAGCGGGAGGGAAGGCCGCCATTGCTGGAACATGCGGGCGGTGTCGTAGCCACCGGTGAGGATGACGGAGGCGATGCGGGGGTCGGAGAGGAGGGCTTTGCCTGTCAGGCCGTCGCAGGGGAAGAAGTGGAGGAGGTCGCGTGGGATTCCGGCTTCCCAGAGTTGTGAGGCGAGGAGGAAAGCGGTGAGGGCGGTGGTGCGGGCGGGTTTGAGGATGACGGCGTTGCCGGCCATGAGGGCGGCGAGGACGCCACCGGCGGGGATGGCGTAGGGGAAGTTCCATGGGGAGACGACGGCGACGATGCCGAGGGGGCGGGCGGTGACGCCGTGGGGTGTGGAGGCGGTGCGGGCGTAGTAGCGGGCGAAGTCGATGGCTTCGGAGACCTCGCTATCGGCGTCGGCGACGGCTTTTTTGCCATTGGATTGGAGAGTTGCGAGGGCGGTGAAGCGCTGGGCGTGCATGACATCGGCGGCGCGGTTGAGGATGGCGGCGCGGGCGTCGGTGCCGAGGGCGTGCCATGCGGGCTGGGCGGCGGCAGCGGCTTGCAGCATGGATTCGAGGTCGGGGAGCGGAGGGAGTGCGGCCGGCTGGTACGACTGGAGGGCGAGAGTTAGGGCGGTGCGGTTGTCTGGCTGGGTCCAGTCGGTGTCGGGTTCGTTCTGGAAGGAGGGGGACTGTGCCGGGTTGATGGCTGGGGTGAGACGGCGCGGGGAGGAAGAGACCGAGTGGCGGTCGAGCCAGCCTTGAATGAAGCGCGAGCGCTGGTGGTGCCATTCCGGGGAATCCGGGCGCATGGCGAACATGTCGCGGAGGAAGTTTTCGGGGGCGGTGTTTTCGTCGAGACGGCGGACGAGGTAGGCCATGGCGCTGGGGAAGTCGTCGTGGCGGACGGCGGGGGCGTAGAGGAGGAGGGCTCCGGCGGCGTCGCGGACGGCGCGGGCCTGGTGATTGGCCATGCCTTCGAGCATTTCGATTTCGACGAGATGGGAGACCTTGAAGTGGTCGCGGAGGGTGAGGGCGAGGGCGACGTCGAAAAGATTGTGTGAGGCGACCCCGAGGCGGACGGCGGCGGCGTTTTCGGGTTGGACGGCGAAGGCGAGGAGACGACGAAAGTTAGCGTCGGTGTCGGCTTTGGAAGGATAGGGTGCGGGGTGCCAGCCGTGGAGTTCGGCTTCGACGGATTCCATGGCGAGGTTAGCGCCTTTGACGAGACGGACCTTGATGGGAGCGCCGCCGGAGGCGACCCGCTGGCGGGCCCATGAAGTGAGATCGGTGAGGGCTTGGAAGGAATCGGGGAGATAGGCCTGGAGGACGATGCCTGCGGAGAGACTGTGGAATTCCGGTTCGTCGAGGACTGAGCGGAAGGCGGCGATGGTGAGGTGGAGGTCGCGGTATTCCTCCATGTCGAGATTGACGAATTTGGAGAGGGCGGCGGCGGATCTGAAGAGGAGACGGAGGCGGTCGGTGATGATGGTTAGGGTGTGGTCCCATGCGATGAGACTGATCTGGCTGAAGATGGCGGAGATTTTGACGGAGATGTAGGAGACGGATGGGTCGGCGAGGTGGGCGAGGACGGCGTTGAGACGGTGCTGGGCTTCCTGTTCGCCGAGGACGGCCTCGCCGAGATGGTTGAGATTGATGCGGAAGCCCTGGGCGGAGCGGGAGGCGAGGTAGGCGTGGAGGGGTGCGGGTTCGCCAGGGAGGATGACGCGGGCGCTGTCGGCGCGCATGCGGCGGGAGACGGCGGCCATGACGAAGCGGGGGAGGAGGAGACTGCCGAAGGCGGCGGCGCGCATGAGGAAGCGGTCGACGGGAGGGAGGTAGGCGGGGGTGCCGAACTGGTTGAGGAGTCGGCGCCAGCGGTTGGCGGAGACGGCGGGTTGGCTGCTGCGGAAGACCTCATCGACCATGGCGAAGGTGAAAGCCTTGCCGTTGGTGTCGGCCATGAGACGGCCGAGTTTGGCGGCCTCGGCGCGTTCGGGACGGGTTTGGGAAGCGAGGGCGGCGGCGAGCAATTGGGCGGCGCGGTCGGCGACTTGTTCAGCGAAGCGGAGATCGGATGAGGAAGACTGCGTCATGGAGGCAATCTGGGGTCGGGCGGGGGAAGAGTCGTGGAGATATTCCGGTGGAGGGATGACGAAAAAATACAAAAGCGGGGGCAGATGCGCCTGGAGTTCTAGGGGAACCGGGTGAAGAGTGCGGGATGGCAGCGAGCGGCAATTTTGCGTTAGCGCTAAGGGAAGCGGTGCTGGGGCGCGCGCCTGGGCTGGAGGCTGCGGAGATGCTTTTTGATGGGGTGGGGGACGTGTTGTTTCTGGTGAAGGACCGGGCGCGGCGGTATGTGGCGGCGAACGAGGCGTTTGTGAGACGGGCTGGGTTGCGGCACCGGGATGAGATCATCGGGCGGACGGCGCGGGATCTGTTTCCGGCGATTCTGGCGGCTGGTTATGAGGTGCAGGACGAGGAAGTGTTCAGTGGTGGCGTGGCGGTGCGGGATCGGTTGGAGATGATCACGCAGCCGAATGGCGGGGTGGACTGGTTTGTGTCGGCGAAGGTGCCGGTGCGGACGGCGGGTGGGGAGATCATTGCGCTGGCGAGCACGTCGCGGGATTTGCGGACTCCGGTGCGGGAGGGGCGGGAGTTAGGTGTGCTGGCGGAGGTGCTGGAGCGATTGCGGCGGGAGTATGCGCAGCCGCTGAGGATTGAGGGACTGGCGCGGGAGACTGGGTTGTCGTGGAGCCAGTTTCAGCGGCGCGTGCGGGCGATTACCGGGCTGACGCCGAGACAACTGCTTACGAAGTCGCGGATTGAGGCGGCGGCGCTGGCGTTGCGGACGAGTGATGAGCCGCTGTCGTCGGTGGCGATCGAGTGCGGCTTTTACGACCAGGCGGCATTCAGCCGACAGTTTCGGTTAGCGACTGGGTTGTCGCCGGGCGAGTACCGGAGGGCGGTGCGGGAGACGGAGATCAGCCGGGGACCTTGAAGCGCGGGTATTTGGAGGCGAGTTCGGCTTTGAGGTCGTCGGCCTTTTTCTTATCGGCGGGGTCTGTGCTGCGCGAGAGGATGAGGATCATGCGCTGGATGGCGGTGGGGGTGAGGACCGGGTCTTCCCACGTCATGCGGACGATGTTGTAGCTGCCGAGGGCTTCCTTATTGAGTTTGGTGCGGCTGGCGATGTCGCCGGAGAGCATGTGGAGCTGGGCGGCGAGGAGCGTTTCGCGATCGATTTCGAGACCGGAGGTGACGCTTTTGCGGGCTTCTTCGGGGTCGTTGAGGCCGAGGAGAGCGCGGCCGCGGAGGAGGAAGGTGCGGGCGCGCTGAGGTTTGCGCTGTTCGATGGTGAGGAGGGCGTCGAGGGCGCGGAGGGCTGGGGCGTTTTCCTTGGTTTCGATGAGGGATTCGCCGAGGGCGAGCCAGACATCGGGATCGGTTTCAGCGGGGGCGTCGTGATTGACGGTGAAGGCGAGGTAGCGAGCGGTGTGAGGGTAGTCCTTGCGTTCGCGGTAGAGGGTGAGGCCGAGCCAGCGGAGGAGGTCTGGAGGCACGGGTTTTTTAGCGGAGGGGATATTGAGATAGGCGTCGACCTCCTTGAGCATGCCGTCGATGTCCTTCTGAGCGGCGTGAGCGCCGATGAGCATGAGGGAAGCTTCCTGGAGATAGGAGCGCGGGTCGAGACGGCGGGCGTCGGTGAGGGGGGCGATGGAGTCCGGGAATTTCTGGAGTTGATAGAGACCGGCGCCGATCCAGTAGTGGGCTTCGGCGGCGAAACGGGTTTTGGGGTAATCGGCGAGGAGCTTCTGGAAGGAGGCGACCATGCCGGTGAAGTCCTGACGGGTGCCTTTGACGAGAGCGCCCTGGTAGAGGGCGGATTCGCCGGTTTCGGTGCCTGCGGCGGAGACGACGAGGGCGTCGAAGTCGGCCAGGGCGTTGGCGGTGTCACCGGCTTTGAGACGAGCCATGCCGCGCTGGAGCTGGACGACCGGGGCGCGTTCGTCGGAGGGATTTTTTTCGAGGAAGGAAGTGAGCGTGGTGACGGCGTCTTTGGAGCCTGCGGAGGCTTCCGACCAGCCGCGCTGGTAGAGGTAGTTAGGCTGGCGGGCGGGGTCGAGCTTATCGATGCGGACATTGCCGTAGGCTTTGGCGGCGGCTTCCCAGTTGTTGCGATTGAAGTACCATGAGCCTTTGGCGAGCCATGATTTGTCGAGATAGTCGGAGTCGCCGAAGCGTTCGCTCCAGAGGGCGACGTATTCGTCGACGGCGTCCGGGAGGGCGGGGTCGTTGATGCGGAAGAGACTGACGATGCGTTTGTAGCCGGCTTCCTGGCAGGTTTCGAGGACCCGTTTGTCGGTGGAGGAGGCGAGGGATTCGAGGAGGCGGTACGTTTGGGCGGCGGGGGCGTGTTTATCGAGGCCGGCGTAGGCGGCACCGACGATGAGCCAGAGACGGGCGCGGTTGTATTCGTCGAGATCGCCGTAGTCGCCGCTCTGGAGACCGCGCCATGATTCGAGGACCTTTTCCTTGTCGTCGGCGCGGTGGTAGCCCCAGACGAGGCCGAAGCGGGCGCGGGCGCGGGCGGCTTTGGCGCGTTCCCCGGGGATTTTGAGGGCTTCTTCGAATTTGACGAGCGCTTCGGCGCGGCCTTCGTCGGATTCGGCTAGGAGCATGCCTGAGTTGACAAGGGAATTGGCCTTGGTTTCGGCGTCGGTGCTTTCGCGGGCGAGGAGGTCGAATTTTTCCTTGGCTTCCTTGGAGCGACCGGCCTCGAGGTCGAGCTGGGCGAGTTCTTCGAGGGCCTTGTCGTAGTAGGGATTGTCTTTGGTGATGGCGCGGACCTGTTCGAAGGCGGCTTTGGCGTCCTTGTTCTGAGAGAGGTAGCGGTGGCTGCGGGCGAGGAAGAAGAGGGCGGTGGCGCGGATTTTCTCCTGGTCTTTGGGGCTCTGGGAGGCGGCGATGGTGAAGAACCTGACGGCTTCCTGGTAGCGTTCCTTGCTGTCCTGAGCGGCGTTGTAGGCGTAGGTGCCGAGGCGGAAGGCGGCGTAGCAGGCGTAGGGGCCGGAGCGGGAGACACCGAGGGACGCGCGGTAGGCGCTAAAGGCGAGATCGACGCGCGGGGCGCGTTCGGCGGCGGGGAGCTGGGAGGCGATGCGGTAGTGAGCTTCGCCGGCGTGGTAGTAGGCGATGGCGCGGTTTTTGCCGTTAGGAAAGTCGCGGACGTAGATGTCGAATTCCTGGAGGGCGAGGTCGTTGAATTTGTTGCGGTAGTGGGATTCGGCGAGTTTGAAGCGAGCTTCGTCGCGGAAGCGGCCCTGGGGGTAAATGGAGAGGTATTCGCCGTATTGTTTGGCGGAGAGCCGGTAATCGCCGCGCTGGAAGACGTATTCTGAGTATTCGAAGAGATCGGTTTCCGGGTCAGCGGTTTTGGCGGGCGGTTTGGGGGTTCGTTTGGGGACGGAAGGTGTGGCGGCGGGTTTGACGGGGGCGTCGCCGGGGTCGTTTTCGGGGACGGGGATGGCGCGGGGCGGGGCTGGAGCGGGAGCTGGACCGCGGGCGGCGGGTTTGGCGTCGTCTTCGACGGGGACGGCGCGGGGCGGGCGGGCGGCGTTGGCGGATTCCTCGACGGGGATGGCGCGTGGTGGGCGGGCTTCCTGGGCTGGGGCGAGGGGCGCGAGGAGCGAGGCGAGCAGGAGAGGGGAGCCGTGACGCAGAGAGGAGGAGAGGAGGGAGCGGCGCATGCGGAGAGGCGGTCTGGAGGGGGCCGGGAAGGGAGAGCGGGAGCCTGACAAAGTCATGCGGAGAATTTGGGGGTGCGGCGGGGGCAGGTCAGGGAGGGGAGCCGGCGTCGGATTCGCGGGAGGCGAAGGAGACGTGGTAGAGACCGGCCTTGTGGCAGAGGTCGAGGACCTTGAAGATGTCGCCGTAGTCGGTGCGGGTATCGGCGCGGAGGATGATGGCCTGTTTGCGGTCGAACTTGGCGATTTCGTCGAATTTGTATTTGAGGTCGGCGTCGGTGACGACGTTGCTATTGAGGACGCGGGTGCCATCCTGGCGGATATTGACGACGAGTTCGCCGACGGTGCGGTTGTTCTGTTTGCCGCTGTCTGCTGCGGGGACGCTGATATTGACCTCGGTTTCGAACTTGGCCATGGCCAGGTTGACGATGAAGAAGATGAGGAGGATGAGGAGGACGTCGATGAGGGGGACGAGGTTGAGGCCGTGGGAGGCTTCGGTGTGCTGGGTGCGGAATTTCACGGGAGGGAAGGGTCGTGAGTTAGGATCAGCGGGAGCGTGAGGGAGCGGCGGCGTCGCGGGTGGCCTGCTGCTGGGCGCGAGCCTGGGCGGCGACGCGTTTGTACTGGGCGGAGAGGAGAGCCATGATGTAGGTGGAGGCGGCCTCGAGTTCGGAGATGAGCTTATTGACCTTACCCTTGTAGATGGAGTAGACGATCATGGCAGGGATGGCGATGACGAGGCCTGCGGCGGTATTGACGAGGGCTTCTGCGGTGCCGCCGGCGAAGCTCATCTGGGCTTTCATCATGTTGAGCTGGGCGGCGCGGTCGGAGATGTTGCCGAATTCCTTCATGATGCCGAAGACGGTGCCGAGGAGGCCGATCATGGGGGCGATGGCACCGATGTCAGCGAGGTAGGCGATGCGCTGGGTGAGCTGGCTGGCCTGGCGCTGGCCTTCGCTTTCGGTGACCTGGCGGACCTCGTCGAGAGTGGCGGTGGGGTTTTTGGTGCCGAAGTCGAGGGCTTTCTGGGTGATGCGGGCGATGGCTTCGTCGCGGCGGTTGCAGACGGAGAGGAGGCCCATGTAGTCCTGTTTGCGGATGAGGTTTTCAGCGGTGCGCATGAAGGAGTCGCTGACGACGGCGGCGCGGCGGATCGTTAGGATGTAGAAGACGACGAGCGTGCAGGTGACGACGGAGAGGGCGAGGAGGAACCAGATGGTGATGCCGCCTTCCTTGATGAGTTTGACGGGGTCCATGGCCGAGTTGGAGCGCTTCGGGGCGGCTTCCTTGGGGGTGGCCGGGGTGGTATTGGTGACGGGGGCCGGTGCTGGAGTTTCGGTGGGGGCGGCGGGCGGAGTCGCGGGGGCTTCTGCGGGGGCGGGAGCCTGGGCGGTGAGGGGCGACGGCAGGAGGGTGACTGCGGTAGCGGTGAGGAAGAGGGCGGCGAGGAGCCGGGGGATGAGTTTCATAGACGGGAGCCGATGGTGAAGCTACGCCTGCCGGGGCGTGTGTGCAAGGTGACGGTGAGCTGCCCTGAGGGGAGGGAGCAGGGTATTGAAAAAGCGCTGGAGGGGCCCGGGATTGTCGGGCGGGAACGCGGGAATCTGGCGACCAGGCTATTGGGCGTCTGGGGCGTCTGAGGAGTCGGCTCCGGGAGGGGGGATGTCGCCGTCGGCAATTTTGAGGAGCGTGAGGCGAAACTCCGGGTCTTTCTCGTAGAGCATTTCGTAGATCCCGTGGCGGAGAGCGGATTCCTCGAGGAGGTCGAGCTGGGCGGGGATCTGGGCTTTGAATTCGTCCGGGGCGGCGTCGTACCAGCGTTCGCAGACCCCGGCGACGGTGTCGCGGCGGAGCGTGTCGTCGGCGAGGGAGGAGGCCCAGAGCATGGCGTCGGTTGGGGCGACGGGAGCGGCGGCGAGTGCGAAGAGGGAGGCGGCGCTGTCTTTCTGAGGGCTGTCGGGCATGGCGTTGAGCCATTGGGAGACGGCTCCGGGGTTTTGCTCGGTCCAGTGCTGGACGACGGTGCCGGCGGCGGCTTCGAGGGCCGGGTTTGGGTCAGGGGAGAGGGAGGCGAGCCATGCGGCGGCGCGTGCGGGAGCAGAACGGGCCCATGCGTCGGCGACGGCGGTTGCGGCGGCCGGGAAGTCGGAGGGATCGAGCGACTGGGCCCATGCGGCGGCGTTGAGCGGGTCGCGGGCGGCCCATGAGCTGGCGATGGCGGCGCGGGCGGCGGTGCGGTCGGCGGGATTTGAGAGGGATGCGGCCCATGAGGCGGCCTTGGCAGGGTCTGAGACGGCCCATTGTCCGGCGAGGGTGGAGGCGGATTCGGGGTCGAGTGAACCACTGCCGGGAAGCCATGCGGCGGCTTTTTCCGGGTCGGCGGCGGCCCAGTGGAGGAGGAGTTCGCCGACGGCGTCGGAGCGGAAGGGACCGGCGGGGAGGGCGGCGGCCCATGCGGCGGCGGCTGGGGCGTCGAGCTCGATCCATTCCGCGAGGAGCGGGGAGAGAGATTCGAGGCGGGCGTCGCCTTGGAGGGTGCTGAGGATTTCCTGGATGGCGGCCTTGAGGGAGGCGCGGCGGGCTTCGGTGGAGGCAGGTTTGGGGTCCGAGGGAGCGGGTTGAGGGGAAACGGGTAGGGCGGCGGGGGAGCCGGTCGGAGCGTCGGGCGAAGGGGAGACGTCTTGGGGGGCCGCGGCTGTGGGTGGTGCAGCGGGTTTTTTAGACGATGGCGGGACGCTGCGGAGGGCGATGAGCACCGCGGCGGCGATGAGGATCGAGGGCAGGGGGATACCGGCGACCCGCCGACGCGCGAACGCGGGGAGTTTCATGAGAGGGGGCTGAGGCGGGCGGCGGGGTCAGCTTCCTTTGCGGAAGCGGCGGCCGACGATGTCGCCTTCACCGCCTTGGATGTCGGTGCCGCGGATGAAGATGCGGCGGCCGACGGAGCCATTGATTTTGACGTCGAAGAAGAACGTGGTCTCGGCCTTATTGGGGAGGGCGAGTTTGGCTTTGCGCCATTTGGTGTCGCCTTCGAACTGGTAGAGGACCTCTTTGACGCCAGCGGTGGTGGTGGTGCCGCCGGTTCCACCGGTGCTGCCACCGGCGTCTTTGGCGGTGCCGCTGATGATGCCTTTGCCGCCGGGGATGGAGGCTGGGGTGGTGAGAGTGATGACCGGGCCAGCGTCGGTGACGGTTGGGGTGGGGGTGGGGGTGACGGTCTGGGCACCGGCGGCGGAGATTCCGGCGAGGACGACGAGGGGAAGGAGCTTGGAGATGGAGGTCATGGGACGAGAGGGTTTGGAAAGAGGCTGCCGAGTGGGACAGATGCGGACGCAGTTTTGTTCAAAGCGTGGGGAAATGCAATGGTGCAGACGCGGGTTGGAAGGGGGTGATGAGAAGAAGAACATGAAACTGAAAAAAGTGTTTGCAGCCCTCAAAAGTCTGGTTCATAGAAACTCTCCTTCCGGCGCGAACAAGTGGCCCAATCCTTTAATGGAGCGGTAGTTCAGTCGGTTAGAACGCCGGCCTGTCACGCCGGAGGTCGCGGGTTCGAGTCCCGTCCGCTCCGCCACTTGTTCATAGATTTGCCGCCTCGGAGAGGCGGGATGGGGTAGAGGAGTCAGGGGAGTGTAGGGTTTTGAAATGGTTGGTACGTTTGTGTCCAAGGATGGCGCGGATGAGCGCGGATGTGTGATGGTGGGGATGGTTGGAATGGGTTGGTTTGTTGAAGGAGGGAGGGTTGTGACCACGGATTTCGCGGATGAGGTTTGGGGGTAGTCGTCGGCTTGATTGCGATGATGCGGGATAACTCGACGCGAGACGGGCCCGGGTTTCAGTCTCCAGTCAGGTGTCGGGAGGAATGATTCCGAGGCGGCAGCAGATCGGAGCCGGGCATCAACCGTCATCCGGGACCTTCTGCCGAAATGATAGGTGTTGCTAGCTGAAAGGGCTTGGATTTTCGGAATCTAAATCGAAAATAACTGATGGCACGAAAAAGTAGTTGCATTGGAATAATTGTGTGGTGAGGATTGGTAATGGCAAAAATCAAGCTCAAGTGGAGTGCTGCAGTCGTCATGGTTGGTCTACTGAACGTGGGTGCTCGTGCCGAGATCATCCCTGAGTTACTTGGGTTCAAAAACGTCGAGATCACGAAGGTTGAACCCGATGGCATTCGCGTTTCCCACAAAGACGGGGTCGCGAAGATCAAGTTCGAGCAGCTTCCAGTGGAGTTCAGAAAGCGGTTTGCTTTCGATGAGAAGTCGGCGGAGCGGTATCGCGAGGAGACGAAACAGAAGCAGGACGCAAGTGCCCGCCTTCACGAAGTGATCGCCGCCCTTCAGGAAGCGAGCTTTGGGCTTGAGGGGCGGATTCTCCAGGTGACAGACGGTGGGGTGCTGATGATTGGAGGCAATTTCACCCTTGGTCGCAAGGTAGAGAAAAAGGTTGCTGAAGCGGTTGGTCGTCAGTTGGGCACTGGGACTGCACTTTCGCCGGAAAGTCGAACGGAATACCGATTCAAGACGACGTGGGTGCAGCCTAGTTCCTATCGAGGAGAGACGTTGTTCGTGGTTTGCGACACAACGGGGTTGACCGCTGGTGGCCGGTTCAGTGGAATCGTTTTTCCGGCAGGAACTTATAGTTACGACAGTGTGGGTGGAGACCGCAAGACGGTTGAGCAATGGACGACATTTCCTGACATGTTCACGAGGAGGGAGGGGCTCGATGATTTGCCTGGTTGGGTGATTGAGTCGATAGAAAAGAGACTTCCCGGATTCCAGCCGATTCCACGACTCCCGCCAGAGCAGGGAGAAGCCAGTTCCGGCAGCGTCGCGACGGGAACGGGCGTTGTGATATCGGACGGGTCTTTCATTGTCACCTGCCATCACGTCATCAACGGGAGCAAGAATGTGAGTGTGCTGGCTGGATCCAAGACGTATCCCTGCCTCGTGGTGCATTCTGACGAGGCGACCGACATTGCCGTGCTAAAACTGGTTGATGGCAAGTTGCCCGCTGCGCCTATCAACCGCATGGGAGCGGACGTTGGTGAAGCCGTTTTCACCATGGGGTTCCCGAATCCGGAGGTTCAGGGCACGGATCTCAAACTGACGGATGGCAGCGTGTCTAGCCTGAGTGGAGTTCGCAACGACAGGACCCGCATGCAGATCACGGTTCCGGTTCAGCCGGGAAACAGCGGCGGACCGCTTTTCAACATGAAAGGTCAGATCATCGGTATCATCACTTCAAAGCTGGCCGCCGCGCGGGCGCTTAAGGAGTCGGGATCGCTTCCCGAGAATGTCAACTATGCGGTAAAGGCCACTGAATGGTTCAGTATGCTTGAGCGTGCGGGCTGCCCGGATCCCGTGCTGGGTGGAGGGAAGGCACCGCTCCCTGATTTGGTGCGGCGGCTGAGGGATTCTGTAGTGATGGTGGAGGCCAAGTGAAAACCGGGGTCACTGAACGAGGGAGAAGGGAACGAATTTCCGCCGCGCCACGAGTCCGGACAACTCAGCGAATCCGAGCTGACTGCCGACCATGAGGTCAGCGGTCGTCAGCGCTGGCGGCAGCTATTCTTGATGAAGCGAAGGTGGCGGAACTTGATGCGGATCCGGAATGGATCGCGGTAGAAGCCATTCCGGTGCACGCGCCGTGGCATGACGACCGGTGGCGGGTGCATGATTGACTGAGCCGGGTTTCGGCCGTGCGGTCAGATGCTCAGTCGGTGGGAGGTGGTTCGGAGATCTGGCCGATTGCGGAGAGGAGTTTGGCGAGTTCGGAGTCGCTGTTGTGCCACCAGTCGGTTGACCAGATGCGGTGGAGTTTCCAGCCGAGGCCTTCGAGGACGGATTGGCGGAGCTTGTCGCGGTCCCGGGCGGTGTGGGCGCGGTGGTAGGTGGCACCGTCGCATTCGACGCCGAGGAGGTAACGTCCGGGGGCGTTCGGGTCGACGATGCCGAGGTCGATGCGGTAGCCTGAGCAACCGACCTGGTGATGGACTTCGAATCCGGCGCTGCGGATCCGGTCGGCGACCATGCGTTCGAATTCCGATTCGGGATCGGACAGGGAGGCGCTGGTGATGGTAGCGGCGAGGGCGGATGGGCCGCGTTCGGCATACTCGAGGAAGGACTTGAGGTCGCGGAGGCCGCGGCTGCGGGTTTTTGTGAGGTCGAGTTGGTCGCCGCGAAGACCGGAGAAGACCATGATTTCGAATTTGGCTCTGGTGACGGCGACATTGAGGCGTCGTTCACCGCCGTCGCGATTGAGAGGTCCGAAGTTCATGGAAATCTTTCCAGCTTCGTCAGGTCCGTAGCAGATGGAGAAGAGGATGACGTCGCGTTCGTCGCCTTGGACATTTTCGAGATTCTTGACGAAGACCGTTTCGCCTTCGACGGGAGGGTTGTCGCCGAAGTGGATTTCGATTTCCGGGTGTTTGCGGCGTTGTTCGTCGAGGAGGTTTTCGATGAGGGCCTGCTGGGCCTGACTGAAGGTGACAACGCCATACGAACGCGTGGGGCCATCGGTGGAGCGGAGGCGCGTGACGAGTTCCTGGACGAGTGTTTCCGCTTCGAGCCGGTTCGTTCTGGATTTTCCTTTGTCGTAGCGGGCTGCGGCGACGTGGCGGAAGCAGACACCGCCTCTGCCGAGATTCGGCGATGGAAAAGTCAGGAGGGTGTTGTCGTAGTACTGGCGGTTGCTGAAGGCGATGAGACCCTCGTGACGGCTCCGGTAGTGCCAGTTGAGGCGTTTTGGGCGGAGTCCATGGGAGAGCAATTCATCGAGGATGCTCTCAAGGTCCTTGTGCTCGTCCGGGGTGCGGTAGTCCTCGTCCTCGCCGGTTGAGGCGAAGAAGTTGGTTGGGGGCAGCTGCTTGGGGTCGCCAACCACGATCAGTTGCTGACCGCGGGCAATGGCTCCGATGGCGTCCCACACGGGAATCTGGGAGGCTTCATCGAAGATCACGACATCGAAGCCGGAGTGAGCCGCGTCGAGGTACTGAGCCACGGAGAGCGGACTCATGAGCACGCAGGGTTTCAGGCGTGGCAGGAGGCTAGGAATCCTGCTGATGAGCTGGCGCACGGGAATGTGGCGGGCTTTCTTTGCGAGTTCCCGTCTGAGCAATCCGACTTCCTCACGGGGAACGTCGTCGGTTTTCTGCTCGCGTGGAATTCCGGCTGCAAGACGGGCCCGGATGATGTCCCTTGATAGGGAGCCGAGCCGTTCGTCGATCTCCCGGAATTTTTCGATGCGGTGGTCATGTTCCTGTCCGAAGAAGTCTCGCAGAGCGGATTCCTTCTCGATTAGTGCGAAGAGAAGGGAGCGGCGAAAACTGCGTTCGAACAGCCCTTCTGCGTCGATGGTCGCCCCGTCCGCGGATTCGAGCTTGTCGACGATTGGGGCGAGGCCGGCTGTGATGGCTGCGGTGCGTTCCTTCTGCCATGCGCACCATGGGCGGATGCCTGGCCATGCTTCGGCGACTCCGCGGGCAAGTGCTTCCGTGGACTGGAGGTAGTCTTCGGCTTTATCGAGTTCTGTGAAATCGAGGTCTACGGCAGAGCCGAACGCGGAGAGTCGTTCGCGGAAAGTCGCCATTTCGAGGCGGAAACGGGAAAGGCGGTCCGACAGAGAGGCATTTGCCGGGTTGCCGAGAAGGCCTTCTGCGATGAGCCCGGCGAGATTCTGGCGGAAGGAGGAGAGCCACGCGAAGTCGTCGCCTGCGAGGGAGATGAGCGACTTCTGGAGGTTCGCCGCCCATTGGATGCAGGCCATGATGGCGGCCTCTTGTGGTTCACCGCGGTTCCACGCCGGCCCGAGGGTGCTTTCGAGGAGAGGTGCCGCAGTTTTCAGTTCGTGATTGAGATCCCGGATTCGAGAGGCGGTTGTGAGGAATTGAGTCAGCAGGGCAGCGCTAGCGTCGAAGTATGATGCTGGACTGCTGGCGGAAGTGGTGCGGATCTGAGCGGCGGTGGAGTAGGAATTGAATTCCGTGGTGACTTCCCCAAGGCGATCGCGGAATGAGGCGAGCAAGCTGCCTGTTTCCGATCCCTCGGTGAGAGTTGAAGCGCCCTGCTGGAGCGCCTGCGCGAGATGGTTCCTGAAGCCGTTGGTCCATGCGGTGTCCTCATCTGCGAGTGACTCGATGTGGTGGTTCAGATTGGATCCCCATTCATGAATGTTCCGGAGACTTTGGAGGTCTGGTTCGCCCTCGTTCCATGAACCTGCGAGCAGGTCGCGGGCATTGGGGGCGGCCGCGGCAAGTTCGCGTTGAACTTCAGCGAGGCGGAGCGTGGCTGGAACCAGCTTTGCGAGGTCGCGGAGGTCTTGCGCAACTGCTGGCTTGAGGGCTTTGCGCAGAGTTTTCCGAATGCCGCTGAGCAGGAGGAACTTGGGTGCAAACCATGCCTCCTTCGCTTTGTCCCATTTGGTGGTGAGCGTGGCGAGATCCAGAGAAAGCAGGGCTGGCTCGTCGAAGTCTGACAGATCCTTGCGCAGTTCAGCACGCTCCGTGAGTAGGGCAATCCACCGCATGATTTCCGGTGACCAGTCGTTCCACGGGGCGAGCGGGAAGGAAGCGCCGACCTCTCTGGCTGCGAGAATCGTTTTCGCCAGGGATGACAATCTTTCGAGCCGGTCAATGGACATGCCTCCGTTCAGCCCGAACCACGAGGCGGTTTTCCCTGTCACTTCGCTTGCCTGCGCGATCGCAGCCGTGAGATCCCGTGCGCGCTGAAACTGTTTTGCAGCATCGTCATCCGAAAGGTTCTCGCATGGCGATCTGGGATTACCGGGAGCAGTAGATTGAATCTCCGCGAGCGCCAGCCGCAGCTGGTCGCGCTCGATCACCTCGCGATGACAGGCCTCGAGCGCAGCCGAAAGCTGCGTCCATGGTGTTGCCACGAGGCCAGGGCCGCATGGCGGCGGGGCGGAAAGGAGGTCGACCAGCGAGTCGAGTTGCTCGATGGTGGCCTTGCTCGGCTTTCCGCGGAACTGCATCCAGCCAGTGAGGTCTGCCAGAGCTGAGGCTGACGCATCGCACTGAGTCAGGAGCATGGAGTTTAGGTCCATGCATTTTTCCGACCAATTGGGCGTCCATTCCCAACAGTGGAGCATTCTGAGGGGATGCGCGTGGAGTGGCTGAAGACTCCGGGATCGAGATTGCAGCTGACGGGCGATTTCGCGAGTTGCCGAGAGATGGTCGCGGGAAGTGTTGAGCACTGCGGGCGCTGATTCAAGGCGGATCAGTGGTTCTGCTGCCCGCGGCAGAAGGTAGTCAATGCAATCGTAGGCGCTAAGACCGCAGGCTGATTTCTCGTGGAGAGCCCGTGAGTAGTCATTGAGCGAGTCTCGCAGGCGCTGAAGTTCCCGAGATTGCTGTTCCCAGTCGGTCGCGGGATTTTCCTCTGCGAACGCCAGCGTCTTCCCGAACTGTGCAAGGACATCGGATTTGCCAGACTTGTTCGAGTGAAGCTCTAGACAGAACGGTTCGAGGCCATCCTCTTTGAGACGGCGGTGGACGACATCGAGGGCCGCGCGCTTTTCCGCCACGAAGAGCACGCGTTTGCCGACGGCTAGGCAGTGGGCGATGATGTTGGTAATGGTCTGTGATTTGCCGGTTCCCGGGGGCCCTTCGAGAATAAAGTCCTGACCATCGGCGGCCGCCATGACGGCTGCGAGCTGCGAGGAATCGGCGCTGCGCGGGCAGAGGATTTCCCGTGGATGGTATCTCGCATCAAGGACGGAAGCCTGAATGTCGTCTGAAGGGTTGTCGATCGCTGTTCCCGCCGCCGTGATGAGGTGGCTAACGATCCGGTTCTTTTTGAGGTCCTCGATCCGGTCACTCAGATCCTTCCAGAGAAGGAATTTGGTGAAGGAGAATTCGCTGAGCCAGACTTCTTCCTTCACTTCCCAGCCTTTCATCTCGCGCACAGCGTCTCGGAAGATTCTGAGGACGAGGTCGACATTAACACCGTTGTCGTCTTCGGGAAGTGGATCAAGCCCGGCGATCTCCTTCCGGAAGTTCTGCCGGAGCATTTCCATGAGTGTCACGTTGAGCCGTGCATCCTCATCGATTCTCTGCAGAGTGAATCCTTCGAGGACTGACTTCCGCTTCAGTTCGACGGGTATCAGGAGGAGAGGGGCGCGGTGGCTGCGGTCGCCATGTTCCGTTTCTCGCCATTCAAGGATGCCGACTGCTGCAAAAAGGGTATTGGTGCCGTTCTCTTCGAGGGCGTTGCGTGCGGAACGATACAGTTCAGTCAGTCGGCGGCTGTGCTCGGCTTCGTCGAGCTGGGTATGCAGCCTGCCTTTCCTGAGTTCGTCTTGCAGATGTTCTGCGAGGGCATCGGCCCGTTGAGCGGCTTTGTAGACGGCCGCGTCCCGGGGATCGGCTTCGCTCATGAGATGCGGACGCGGACGCAGAGAGAGCGGGCGCTCGGAAGCCAACTCATCCTCGACGCGACCCGGTTCCGAAAGGATTCTGATGGTGGCATTGGTTTCCCTGATGTTTAGGAGACGATTCCGGAGGCTCAGATCGAGCAGTCGGCTTTTCCACAGTTCGATGCGGCTAGCCGGGCTGGCTGGTGTGACGAGCGGGATGGTGATCGGTTCTGCAAATTCGCGTGATGTGAGCGGGAGATGGCCTGATTCGGTCGCATCCACCTCGCGCGGTGCCCCGTCCGATGCAACTTGGCCGGGGATGGGAAGCGGACGGATCTTTGCTGATCGGGCCGCGTGCACATCAAGGGCAAGCCTGAAGGGCAGGGCGGTTTCGAGGTAGGGTTTGGCCAGCAGAGCGGCATCGTCGATGGTGCCCGGATTCGCGTTCGTGACCGTGACGGCCTCGAAGACCATGATTAGTTCATCCTTCTCCAGCTTGCGGATCTGCTGGAGATCGTCTCCAGCAGCCAGCGGCAGACTCAATTCTTCGAGCCAGCATCCGGAATAGGCATGGCCTTCGTGCATGAGGATGAACGGCCGGAGCCCGGCCTGTTCAAGACAAGCGGCAAACAGCAGTGCCAGATCAAGACAGGTGCCGAACTGCTGTGTCTTGATGTCTGAAGGAAAGCGGACCTTCTGCCCGGTGTTTTCGAAACTGGCGGGAGGATTGATGTAGTGGATGCGGAGTTCAGCGATGGCCCTGTAGATGGCGGCGATCTGTTCCCACGCACGGTTGCGATTCTTATCCTGGTATCCATTCAGGCTGGCGCGTCCGGTTCGTTCTTTCAGGAGGTCCGCTGCCCGACGCAGGATTTCCATGACGGCGGGATCATTGGGAAGCACAAAGGCCGCAAGGATCTCGGGCAATGCAACGAGGCCACACCACTCGTTTCGCGTGAGGAGGGAAATCGGTTCGCAATGCGATTGAACGACGACGCTGTTCTCGACCATCTCAATCTTCAGCAACCCGTTCACTCGTTCTGTGAGTTCCGCGAGATACGACGGGCTCAGGGTGAGAGTGAGGTTCGGTGGGCCAATTCGAAAGCGGCCGGCGGGGTCGAGGGCCTGAAGTCTCACGTCTGCGGGCAGCGCGAATGGTGGTTCGGTGGAGATCCGGAATACCAGATCCTTGCGGATCACTCCATTGTTCTGAATCAACAGCTCTTTGACGAGCGGAATGGCATTCTGCTGAAATGCATAGCTGATCGACTTGTCCACGGTAACCGCGATCCGGGGCTCCGGGGGAATCAGTGAAACCGTCCGGCTCACCTCTGCCAGTTCCACTCCTTCGTGCATGGCACGGAACCGAAGTAATGCATCGCACCCTGCCGCGAGTCGAGCTCCAAATTCTGAAGCAGCAAGCAATCGGATGTCATCGACGTTCACAGATACCTGGACTCCGATGGAATCCACGGTCCACTGCTTCGGTTCCAAAAAGGCCGGTTCGGAAGTCATCTCGACCACGATGCCGCGTACCTCTCCGTATCCTCCATTGAACAGTGTCAGCGATCGGAGCAACTGGACCGGACCGTCATCAAGGCTGCATGCAAACGTCTCAGGGCAATCAACTTGGATCTGTAGCGACATGTCGTCTGAAGGTTCAGGGATGGGTGGTCTCAGGTATTTCTTAGCCAAATCTCATTACGTGCGTTTTATTGGATGCATCAAGGGCGTTGATGACTGGCGGAGGACATTCGCACGGATGGAGGTGCGGGGTATGGGATGGTTTGCTTAGCTGGCGACGTGAGCGCTTTCCATGGTGCGAGTTGGTGAGGGGCGGGATTCCGGTGGTGTCGCGGACGCGGCGGGGCGATGCGGGTATTGTTTGTGGTTTTGGGGGCGGTGATCCGGTGGTGTCGCGTTGCTCGACCATCGGCTACAAGCCGGCACCTCTGTCGGGGTGCGACTTCATAGGGCGTGATTCCCGGTGGTGTCGCTGCGCTCGACCACCGGCTACAAGCCGTCATCCCTGCGGGATGAGTGGGCGGATCGGGCGGATCTGATTGGGCTCACGCGAAGGCGTGAAGGCTCGTGGGGAGGGTTGCCGCGCCTGCCGTTCAGTTCTGGCCTCGACGGCTAGATGAAAGTCGGTTAGAAAGGAACGAAAGCCTATAACATTCCATTGCCATGAGATTTCGAGCCCGTATTCTGATCTGTGTTATTATGGCGGGGCTGGTATCCGGGTGCATTGGTGGATACCGGATGGACATGGAGGGATTGAGGCGAGTGAATCCAGAGAAGTATCGCAAGTTGGTTCGGAGTTATCGAGCTGGCGGCATGAGTGATGATGAGTTGAGAAAAATGGGGTTCAAAGTTCTTGAGGAGGATGACGGGCAGGATCAAAGTGTATGGCAGCTGATTCCCCCGATCAAAAGGCCCGAGTCTTAGAGGTGAAGCAGTGAGGTGGCGTGGAGAGGGGCTTGGTCGGATGGTGTCCGGGCCAGCGGGCTGGCTCCGGGAAAGCGGCAGCAGGCTTCCGCAGTCCAAGGTTACGGCAGCCGTGACTGGGGGAGTGCTTGTGGGGAGAGGGGCGATTGCTTGTTGGGTGGCGCGAGTACAGAGCCTCGCGATCCCGGGCTTGGTCGGAGGGGACGATTGCTTGTTGGGAGAGGGCTTGAACGGTGTCCGGGCCAGCGGGCTGGCACCGGGAAAGCGGCAGCAGGCTTCCGCAGTCCAAGGTTACGGTAGCCGTAACTTGGGAAGGTGCGAGTTCGGAGAACGCCGAGCTGGGGCTCAGCGCTCCCAGGGGGCTTGTGGGGGAGGTGCGGGTCAGGCTTCTGGGGCGCCCTGGGGTTTGGGGCCGGCCTGGATCTGGCGGCGGAGTTTTTCGACTTCGGCTTTGAGGACGTCGCGTTCTGCGGCGGTGGCGGCGGAGTCTTTGGTGAGGGAGGCCTTTTCCTGTTCGAGGGTGGCGATGGATTCCTTGGCTTTGGCGATTTCCTCGCCGGCGGTGCGTTTGACCTTACTGACCTCTTCGGTGAGGCCTGTGATGGTGCTTTGGAGTGCGGTTTCGCGTGAGGAGAGTTCCTGTTTGGCGGCGGCGAGGGCTTTTTCCGTGGTGGTGAGGGCGGTGGCCTTTTCCTGAGCGAGGGTGGAGGCTTTGGAGGCGGAGGCCTCGGCGTTGGCGATGAGTTTTTTGAGTTCCGCGGAGGCGTTGGTGGCGTCGGCCTGTTTGGCGGTGAGTTCGGAGTCCTTGTCGGCGAGTTTGCGTTCGAGGGCGGCGAGGGAGGTGGTGGCGAGGGCGGCGCTGGTGGTGGCTTCCTTGGCGGCGAGGTCGGCTTTGGCGATGGAGGCTTCGGCGTTGCGTCGTGCGGCGTCGGCGGACGAGTACATGAGAGCGGCGACGGCGGCGATGGCGAGGCCGGCGACGGCGGGGAGCCACTGGATGGGGCGGGAGACTGGTTGTGCCTGCTGATGAGCTGGGTGGGAGAAGGCGTCGGGCGCGGGGTTGCGCATTTCGATGGGTTCGACGCGGTCAGGTTTGGTCCAGATGGTGAACTGGCGGCCGGGGAGTTTGAATCGCGGGGTGGCGGGAGCGGCGGCGGGGGCCGGGGTGGCCTTGGTGAGTGGGGCGGTGGGGGAGTCTGGGGAAGGGAGCCAGAGGGAGAAGCCGCGGTTGGCGGCGATGGAGATGGGAGGGGCGGGGGCCGCGGGGGCTGGTGCGGGCGCGGGCGCGGGGACGGGCGTTGGAGCCGGAGGAGCGGGCTGGGGCCATGTGGCTGGATTGAGCCAGAGGGAGAAGCCGTTGCCGGGGAGTTTGAGGCGTGGGCGCGGCCATTTAGCGGGGTCGAGCCAGAGAGAGAAGCCGTTGCCTGGGAGTTTGAGTTTCGGGATGGGCCATGTGGCTGGATCGAGCCAGAGCGTGAAGCCGTTGGCGGGGAGGACGAGACGCGGGGCTGGCCATGCGGCTGGGGCGATGCCGAGGGCTTCCGACGGAGAGGGGAGCGGGAGGGCGCTGGGGGCGTCGGAGGGGGCGTCGGGCTGGGAGGAGGGATCGGGCGACATGGCTGAGCTTGGGCGTGGAGAGGAGGGAGGAATCAGACCGGGGCGGCCGAGGGCGAGGGCGGGGAGTCAGATACTGGCGGCGGCGAGGGAGGGAGAGTCCTTGTCTGGCGTGCTGGAGGCATTGCCGAGGTGTTTGAGGACCAATCTGACGCAATGTTCGGCGGTGAGCCCGTGTTTTTCGCGGAGGATATTGGGTTTGCCGTGCTCGACGAAGGCGTCTGGCCAGCCGATGCGCTCGACTGGGGTGTGGACGCCGGAAGTGTGGAGGTGTTCGATGACGCCGCAGCCGAAGCCGTTGTGGAGGACGTGGTCTTCGAGTGTGCAGACGACGCGGGAGCGGCGGGCGAAGCGTTCGATGGTGGCGGTGTCGAGCGGTTTGATCCAGCGCGGGTTGATGAGGGTGACCGAGTAGCCCATGGCGGTGAGCATGCCGGCGGCGGTTTCGGCCATTTCGAAGAGCGTGCCGAGACCGATGAGGCAGACGTCGCGGCCTTCGGTGAGGACCTCGGCTTTACCGATTTCGAGGATTTGCGGGGATTCCTTGATGGATTTGCCGGTGAGCGGGCCGCGTGGGTAGCGGATGGCGGTGGGGCCGTCGTTGTAATTGACCATGGTCCAGAGCATGTCGACGAATTCGTCTTCGTCTTTGGGCTGCATGTGGATGAGGCCGGGGACGTGGCGGAGGTAGCCGATGTCGAAGAGCCCGTGGTGGGTGGGGCCGTCGTCGCCGCTGAGACCGCCGCGGTCCATGCAGAGGCGGACGGGGAGGTTCTGGAGCGCGATGTCATGAATGATCATGTCATAGGCGCGCTGCATGAACGTGGAGTAGATGGCGAGGATGGGTTTGAGGCCCTGGGCGGCGAGACCGCAGGCGAAGAGGGCGGCGTGTTCTTCGGCGATGCCGACGTCGAAGTAGCGTTCGGGGATTTTTTCCTTGAAGAGACTGAGGCCGGTGCCGCCGGGCATGGCTGCGGTGATGGCGGTGATGGCTGGGTCAGCTTTGGCGAAGCGGACCATGCTTTCGGCGAAGATCTGGGAGCAGGGCGGGGTGGGCGAGGGGTCGGTTTCGCCGGTTTCGACCTTGTAGGTGCCGAGCCCGTGGAATTTGTGAGGGTTGGCGAGGGCTGGTTCGTAGCCGCGGCCTTTTTCGGTGATGATGTGGAGGATGACCGGCTCGTTCTGAGTTTTGAGGAACTCGAACGTCTTGACGAGAAGCGGGAGATCGTGGCCGTCGATGGGGCCGTAGTAGCGGAGCCCGAATTCCTCGAAGATGACGGAGGGGAGGGTTGGGTTAGGGAGGATGAGGTTTTTGGCGCTGCCTTCGACGCGGGCGGCCATGCGGCGGACGGTTTTACCGGCGATTTTCTCGATGAAGGAGGCTGCCTTCTCGTGGAGGTGGGCGTAGGTGCTGTTGGTCGCGATGGAGTTGAAGTACTTGGCGATGGCTCCGACATTTTTGTCGATGGACCATTCGTTATCGTTGAGGACGATGATGAACTTCTTGGTTGAAGCGGCGATGTTGTTGAGGGCTTCGAAGGTTGGGCCGCAGGTGAAGGCGGCGTCTCCGGCGACGCAGACGACGCTTTCGTCAGTGCCTTTGAGGTCGCGGGCGACGGCGAAGCCGAGGGCGGCGCTGACGGCGGTGCCGGCGTGGCCTGCGCCGTAGCAGTCGTGGGGGCTTTCGGTGCGGAGGAGGAAGCCGTTGAGGCCCTCGTACTGGCGCATGGAGCTGAGACGGTTCCAGCGGCCGGTGAGCATTTTATGGACGTAGCCCTGGTGGCTGACGTCGAAGATGAATTTGTCTTTGGGGGACTCGAAGACGCGGTGGAGGGCGATGGTGAGTTCGACGACACCGAGGTTCGGGCCGAGGTGGCCGCCGGTGCCTGCGAGGGTGGTGATGAGGTCCTCGCGGATACGGTCGGCGAGGAGGAGGAGTTGTTTTTCGCTGAGCTGTTTGACGTCCTCCGGACCGTGGATCTGGGGGAGCGTGGATTCGCTAGAAGAGTCGGATTTCGTCATCGGAAGAGTCTGGTGCGGAGAGTGGAGCGGAGGGCCTTGCGGTTTTTGGCGCTGGGGTATCCTGAGGAGGGTTGGCGGCGTCGAAGGGTTGGAGGTCCGGTTTACCGGCGGGGCCGCGGGCGATGATTTCGATGCGCTGCTGGGCGTCGGCGAGTTTTTCCTGGCAGGTTTTGAGGAGGAGAGTGCCGCGTTCGTAGCGTTCGACGAGTTCGTCGAGAGGGAGCTGACTGTCTTCGAGGACGTGGACGATGGCGTCCAGCTCCTCCATGGCATTTTCGAAGGAGAGGGCGTCTGAGGAATCTGGAGCCGGTTTGGCTTTGGGCATGATGGTGGTTTTGGGACCGAGAAAGAGGCTGCGGGAGCATTCACGAAGGGGGGAGCTGCCTGCAAGCCCGGAAATGAAGCGAGGATTGATGAAAGCGGTGGGGAGGGATGGCGTTGAAGGGGGATGATGACTGGAGAAACTGTGGGAGCGGCGCTGACGCGCCGTCATTTTTTCGGGCGGACGAGCCATGGGTTGGGCGTGGCGGCGCTGGCTGGGCTGCTGGGACGGGAGGGGGCAGGTGGGGAGGAAGCTGCGCAGGCGGTGGCGAAGCTGGCACCGAAGGCGAAGCGGGTGATTTATCTATTCATGAGTGGGGGGCCGAGTCAGATTGATTTGTTTGATGAGAAGCCGGAGTTGCGGCGGATGAACGGGCAGGAGTTGCCTGAGAGCGTGCGGAAGGGGCAGCGATTGACGGGGATGAGTGCGAATCAGGCGAGATTGCCGCTGGCTGGGTCGGCGTTCAAGTTTGCGCAGCATGGGGAGAGTCGGGCGTGGGTGAGCGAGTTGCTGCCGCACACGGCGAAGGTGGTGGATGAGCTGTGTTTTGTGCGGAGCCTGCATACGGAGGCGATCAATCATGATCCTGCGATCACGTTTTTTCATACTGGGGCGCAGCAGGCCGGGAGGCCGAGTGTGGGGAGCTGGCTGAGTTACGGGTTGGGGAGCATGAACGAGAACCTGCCGGCGTTCACGGTGCTGATTACGAAGGGGATGAGTGGGCAGCCGCTGTATGCGCGGCTGTGGGGTTCGGGCTTTCTGCCGTCGCGGTATCAGGGTGTGCAGTTCAGGTCCGGGGCGGAGCCGGTGTTGTATCTGGACAACCCGGAGGGGATTGATGCCGGGGTGAGGCGGCGGATGCTGGATGCGCTGGGTGGGTTGCACCGGGTGAGTGGGGAGACGACGATGGATCCTGAGCTTGAGACGCGGATTGCGCAGTATGAGATGGCGTATCGGATGCAGACGAGTGTGCCTGAGGTGACGGATTTGAGTGGGGAGCCGGAGGAAGTGTATGAGATGTACGGGAAGGACAGTCGGAATCCGGGGACGTTTGCGGCGAACTGTTTACTGGCGCGGCGGCTGGCGGAGCGTGGGGTGAGGTATATTCAGCTGTATCACCAGGATTGGGATCACCATGGCGGGTTGCCTGGGGGGATTCGGCAGAAATGTCTGGAGACGGATCAGGCGTGTGCGGGATTGATCATGGATTTGAAGCGGCGGGGGATGCTGGAGGACACCTTGGTGGTGTGGGGCGGGGAGTTTGGGAGGACGAGTTACAGCCAGGGGAAGCTGACGGCGACGGATTATGGGAGGGACCACCATCCGCGGTGTTTCACGATGTGGATGGCTGGTGGCGGGGTGAAGCCGGGGATGACGTGGGGGGAGACGGATGATTTCTCGTACAACATTGTGCGGGATCCGGTGCATGTGCATGATCTGCATGCGACGATGCTGCACACGCTGGGGATTGACCATGAGCAGCTGACGTTCAAGTTTCAGGGGAGGCGGTACCGGTTGACGGACGTGCACGGGAAGGTGGTGCGGCCGCTGCTGGT
>JAIXVE010000059.1 GCA_027483175.1 Verrucomicrobiaceae bacterium
ATCATCCGGCCCCGCTCCGCACACCCAGCGCACCGAAGAGGCCTGCCCTTTTGCTCAGCCCTATTCCCTTGCCAGCCATTCCCCTGCCATTTCCCCTTCACGCGAGCCGAAGAGGTCCGTCACATTATCCGGCCCCGCTCCGCACACCGAGCGCACCGAAGAGGCCTGCCCTTTTGCTCAGCCCTATTCCCTTGCCGGCCATTCCCCTGCCATTTCCCCTTCACGCGAGCCGAAGAGGTCCGCCCCATTATCCGGCCCCGCTCCGCACACCGAGCGCACCGAAGAGGCCTGTCCTTTTGCTCAGCCCCATTCCCTTGCGGGCCATTCCCCTTCACACGAGCCGAAGAGGTCCGTCCACATGTCCACCCTGCCTCGCAGACCCCGCAACCCCGCCCCCACCCTCTCTCAAATCCAAAACCCAAAT
The DNA here is from genome assembly GCA_027483175.1 of Verrucomicrobiaceae bacterium. GTDB lineage: Bacteria > Verrucomicrobiota > Verrucomicrobiia > Verrucomicrobiales > V1-33 > V1-33. The sequence continues at coordinate 425 of JAIXVE010000059.1, forward strand.
CCCCCCCACCCCGCGACTTCGGATCTTGCCCTCTTCCCCTCTGAGATCTCAAATCTCAAATCTCAAATCCCCCCTCCCATGCTCACCCGCCTCCTCCCCTTCCTCGCCCTTTCCCTCTCCCTCCACGCAACCGAACCCACCTTCGCACCCCTCTTTCCCAAAGACGGCGTCCCCGCCGGCTGGTCCGTGCGACACTGGGCCGATGTCAGCAAACCCGCTGAAGGCGCTCCCTCATGGTCCGTCAAAGACGGGACCCTCACCAGCAGCGGCGACCGCGGCTGCTGGTTCATCTCCGAAAAGGAATTCTCCGACTTCGAACTCACCTACGAATTCAAACTCGGCCCTCGCGGCAACAGCGGCCTCGCCCTCCGCGCCCCCGCCTCCGGCGACCCCGCCTTCGATGGAATGGAAATGCAGATGGCCGACTTCCGCTACAACCCCAAAGCCCTACCCTCCGAACTCACCGGCGGCATCTACCGCGCCATTGCTCCCACCGAGCAACTCTACAAACCAACCGAGTGGAACAAGATCCACCTCACCCTCAAAGGCTCACACCTCACCGTCATCCTCAACGGCAAGACCATTCAAGACACCGACCTCGCCACCCACTCCGAAGCCGTCCTCCGTCACGACGGCAAACCCGCCCCCGCCGTCAAAGACCGCCCGCGCAAAGGTCGCATCGGCTTCCAGAACCTCAGCCGCGACGGCGGCCAGGTCGAAATCCGCAACGCTCAGATCAAGGCCGCAGACTGACCCGCAGCCCCGACCTGTCACCTCTCCTCGCTCACTGCTTCGCCTGCACCTTCGCCCACGTGTCCTTCAGCGTCACCGTCCGGTTGATCACCGGCGCGCCCGGCACCGAATGCTTCGTATCAATGCAGAAGTACCCCATCCGCTCGAACTGAAAGCGTGCGCCCGGAGCCAATCCTAGCACCACCGGCTCCGCTCGCGCCCCCTTCAGAATCTCCAGCGAATCCGGATTGATGAACTCCCGGTAGTCACGCCCGGCCGGCACCGTCCCAGTGTCCTCCAGCGTGAACAACCGATCGTACAACCGCACCTCCACCGGCACTGCGTCCGCCGCGTTCAGCCAGTGAATCACCGCCGATCCCTTCTTCGGCCCGGAATGCCGGCTCGCCATGTCGCACGTGCACCGCAACTCCACCACCCGGCCCTCATCATCCTTCACCACTTCATCACAGCGCACATTGTACGCATAGCGAAGCCTAACCTCCCGACCGGGCCCCAGCCGGAAATACTTCGGCGGCGGATTCTCCATGAAATCCTCCTGCTCGATCCACAACTCCCGACCAAACCTCAGCGTCCGGCTCCCCGCCGCAGCATCCTCAGGATTGTTAGCCGCCTCGATCTCCTCAACCTCCCCCTCAGGCCAGTTTGTCAGCACCACCTTCAACGGCCGCAGCACACCCATGAACCGCGGACACGTCTTGTTCAGATCCTCCCGCACCGCATGCTCCAGCACCCCGACATCCGTCAGGCTGTTGTACTTCGTCACCCCGATCTTCCCGCAGAAACTCCGCAACCCCTGCGGCGAAAACCCACGCCGCCGCAGCCCCGAAATCGTCGGCATCCGCGGATCATCCCACCCGTCCACCAATCCACCCTCCACCAGTTCCAGCAGCTTCCGCTTACTCATCACCGTGTACGTCAGATTCAGCCGCGCAAACTCGATCTGCCGCGGATGGCACGGCGCACTCACATTGCTGATCAGCCAGTCGTACAACGGCCGGTGCGCCTCGAACTCCAGCGTGCAGATGCTGTGCGTAATCCCCTCAATCGCATCGCTGTACCCGTGCGCCATGTCATAGGTCGGATAAATGCACCACTTGTCCCCCGTCCGGTCGTGCGGCACTTTCTTGATCCGGTACAGCACCGGATCCCGCAAATTAATGTTAGAAGACGCCATGTCGATCTTCGCACGCAGGGTCCGCGTCCCGTCAGGAAACTCCCCGAGCCGCATCCTCTCAAACAAATCCAGATTCTCCTCCACCGTCCGATCCCGGTACGGCGAATTCTCCCCAGCCGCCGTCAGCGTCCCCCGGCTCGCCCGCATCTCCTCCGCCGTCAGATCGCACACATAGGCCAGCCCCTTCCCGATCAGCTCCAGCGCCCACGCATGAATCTGATCAAAATAATCCGACGCATGCCGCGGCTCACCTGCCCACGAAAACCCCAGCCACTTCACGTCCTCCTTGATGCTCTCCACATACTCCATGTCCTCCTTCACTGGATTCGTATCGTCAAACCTCAGGTTCGTGCAGCTCCCCGGAATCTCCTGACCAATCCCGAAGTTCAGACAGATGCTCTTCGCATGCCCGATGTGCAGATACCCGTTAGGCTCCGGCGGAAACCTCGTCACCACCCGCGGATGCCTCCCGCTCTCCACATCCGCACGCGCTATCTCGCGGATGAAATCCGTCGCTTCTCGTTCAGGTGCCTCGGGTGTAGTTGCCATAGCTTGCAGGGAAAACCCTCCCTTCCCGCACTTTGCCACCGCGGCAAAGGGAAATCGCCACCACCCTCCCCCGCAGGTGGACAAACCCCGCCCCCCGTTGCATGAACCCGCCATGCGAAACGTTGCACTCTCCCTCCTCAAGGACCTCACCGAAGCCCACAGCGTCCCCGGCTCGGAAGACGCCGTCCGCGCCATCTTCCGCCGCGAACTCGCATCCCTCGGCACCATCCAGTGCGACCGCCTCGGCAGCATCGCCTGCGAACGCCCCGGCACACCCGACTCCCCTCGCGTCCTCGTCGCCGGCCACTGCGACGAAGTCGGCTTCGCCGTCCAGCAGATCACCCCGCGCGGCTTCCTCAAACTCACCGCCCTCGGCGGCTGGTGGACCCACACCCTCGTCTCCCAGCGCGTCCGCATCCTCACCCGCACCCAGCGCGAAATCCTCGGCGTCATCAGCTCCACCCCGCCACACTTCCTCTCCGACTCCCAGCGCGACAAACTCATGTCCCTCGACCAGCTCTTCGTCGATATCGGTGCCTCCAGCCGCGAAGAAGCCAACTCATGGGGCGTCCAACTCGGCGACCCCGTCGCCCCCGACAGCGCCTTCACCCCCATGGCCCACCCCGATCTCTTCCTCGCCAAAGCCTTCGACAACCGCGCCGGCATGGCCGCCACCATCCAATCCATGCAGGCCCTCGCCTCCACTGCCCTCCCCTGCACCCTCATCGCCGCAGGTTCCGTCCAGGAAGAAGTCGGCTGCCGCGGCGCTCAAACCCTCGGTGCCCTCACCAACCCGGACGTCGCCCTCGTCATGGAAGGCACCCCCGCCGACGACACCCCCGGCATGGACCTCTCCGAATCCCAGGGCCGTCTCGGCTCAGGCGTCCAGATCCGCGTCATGGACCCCTCAGCCATCATGAACCGTCGCCTCGTCGACTTCGTCACCGCCACCGCCAAAGCCGCAGGCATCCCCCACCAGATCGCCGTTCGCAAAAGCGGCGGCACCGACGCCAAAAGCCTCCAGTTCTCAGGCACAGGCGTCCCCTGCGTCGTCCTCGGCACCCCAGCTCGCTACATCCATAGCCACAATTCCCTCATCCACCTCGAAGACTACCTCAGCGCCGTCCGCCTCGTCACCGAAGTCGTCCGCCGCCTCGACTCCCCCACCGTCGCCTCCTTCACCGCATGGTGATCCCACCCCTCACGGCACCGCAATCCGCTCCAGCAGCCGCTCGATGATCTGCTCGCTCGTCACCCCTTCCGCTTCCGCTTCATACGTCAGCAGAATCCGGTGACGCAGCACGTCCATCGCCAGATCCTTCACATCCTGCGGCGTCACATACGCCCGACCATCCAGAAACGCCCGCGCCCGCGCCGCCAGCGCCAGATTGATCGTTCCCCGCGGACTCGCCCCGCAACGGATCAGATTCTTCATGTCCGGCAGCAATTCCCCGGGATGACGGCTCGTGTGAATGATCTCCACAATGTAATCCCGCACCGCGTCCGAGATCATAATGTCATTCACTAACGCCCGCGCCTCCGTCACCCGCTCCGCCTCAATCACCTGCTGCGTGTCCGTCTTCGGCGCATTCGTGCTCATCAGATCCAGAATCCGCCGCTCCTCATCCTTCGTCGGATAATCCACCCGCACCTTCAGCAGAAACCGGTCCAGCTGCGCCTCAGGCAATTGATAGGTTCCTTCCTGGTCGATCGGATTCTGCGTCGCCATCACCATGAACGGATCCGGCAGCTTGTACGTCGTCTCCCCGATCGTCACCTGCCGCTCCTGCATCGCTTCCAGCAACGCACTCTGCACCTTCGCCGGCGACCGGTTGATTTCATCCGCCAGAATCAGATTCGCAAAAATCGGCCCCAGCTTCGGCTTAAACTGCCCGTCTCCAGGACTGTAAATCAGCGTCCCCAGCAAATCCGCAGGCAGCAAGTCCGGCGTGAACTGAAACCGCTTGAAACTCACACTCATCGTCCCCGCCAGCGCCTTCACCGTCAGCGTCTTCGCCAACCCCGGCACGCCCTCCAGCAGAATGTGCCCCTTCGTCAGCAGCGCCACAAACATCCGGTCCACAAGGTCCTCCTGACCCACCAGCACGCGGTGCAATTCATCGCGCACGAGCGGCACCCATGCGGATTTCTCGGCGATGCGGTCCTTGAGAGCGTCAGTTTCGGAAGACATATGGGCTGCGAGAGTAGGAGAGAACCACGGAAACGCAACGCGTGATCCAATCAGCCTACTTGCTCTTCTCCGTCCGCGTCACCGTCCCGCTCATCAGCCCGCCGTGATCCCCCCCGGACCACGTCCCCGCATACGCCCCGGCATGAATCAGCACCCGCGCCGTGTACTTCCCGCCCCCCGGCACCCCCACGTCATCCACCGTGATCACCGGCGTGTCCCCAGCCCACTTCACCACCACCGGAAACGGCATCGTGAAATCCTTCCCGCCATACCGCACCCGCGCCGTGATGATCCACGCCTCCCCTCCCGTCAGCTTCGACACACTCAATATCGTGTACTTGTCCTCCTTCTCCTCCCCAGACTTCCCATCCACCACCACCGAAAACTTCCCCGTCAGCGTCGCCCCACTCAACGTCTCCACAAACCGCTCCTCCAACTGCTCCTGCGTCAGCTCCACCTTCTTCTCCTTCTCCACCTTCTTCACCGGCTCCCCGGTCGTCTCCTCAGCCGTCAGCGGCCCCACCGCCACCACCATCGCAGCCATCAATCGGATCACGTTGTTCGTCTTCATAACTTAGCTTCTGTTGAATCTCACAAATTCCGCCCGGCCAGCGCCGCACCAGCCTCGCTGATCCATCCCTCCGGCGGCATCGCATAAGGCCGGAATGTCTCCAGCGTCCCCGCCTGCTCGTTGTACAGCAGCGCCCGGTACAATCCCAGATCCTGCGCCGCCGGCGAATCAATCATCCGCGCCGAATCATTCGCACTCATCTGGAAAATAATCCGCACCTCGAACTCCGCCATCGCCTTCCGATTCAAATAGCGCCCCGCATTGTTCGCCGTGTCGATCGACACCACAAGGTGCATCCCCAGGCTGCTCCCCTCAGTCACCAGATTCGTAAACTGCGCCGCAGGATCCCCCGCACTGTCCCCGCTCCCGCCAAACGAGAAATCATCCTCGCTCCGCAGCTTCTTGAACCGCTGCAATCCATGCACAAACACAAACACCGGCCCAGCCCCCGTCTCCCCGCCACTCCGCGCATTCAATTCCTCCACTAACTCCCCAAGGATCGCGCCCGACTCCGGCCCGCGCCCCACCGTCACCCCCGGCACCGCCGCCAGAATCCGCTCAATATACGTCTCTTCAACTGTCCCCGCTCCAGCCTGATGCAGCAGCACTAGCCTCACCCCGCCCGCAGGATACTGCGCCGCCAGCGCCACCATCGACAATCCCATCATCACCAAGGCCGCCTCCTCCCGCTGCCCCACCATCAGCAGGTGATTCCCGCTCTGCCGCTGGAACACCGCCTCCGTCGGACCCTTGATCGCATTCGGCGCTCCAAACCAGCACCTCGGCGCAGCCGGCGCTTCCCGCCGAGGCGACGCCAGCAACGCGCCCAGCAATGGATTCTCCGCCGCATCCGCTGGCGCATTCCCCTCAAACACAATCGGCGACGACGGCACGCCGTACTTCTCCACCGCCATCCGCCTCACCTCATGCAGCAGCGCTTCCCGCTCCTGATCCGGCAGCCACACCACCTGGAACGGGCTGTTCCCCTCCACCGCTCCCGCCGCATCATTGTAAATCCCTTCCCCAGGCCGCGTCAGCAGTCGCGGCGCAGGATTGTTGTCGTCCATGATCAGATAGGCATCCGCCTCGTTGCACTGCAATGCCACCCGGATCGCCATCTGCCCTAACGTCGCCCGCGCCAGGGTGTACGCCCCACCCAGGGTCTGCGACCCCAGCAGCACGTGAATCCCGAACGCCCGGCCCTGTCTAACAATCCGGTCGAACAGCACCGACGCTCCCTGCGCAATGCTGTCATCCTCCACAAAGAATTCCTGAAACTCGTCAATGATCAGCAGCGACCGCGGCATCGGTTCCTCACCCCCCGCTCGCTTGTAACCCGCCACATCCTGCACCCCCATCCGCCGGAACAGATCCCCGCGCCGCCTCAATTCCTCATCCACACGCTGCAGCACGCTCAACCCGAACTCACGGTCCGACTCGATCGCGATCACCTTCGCATGCGGCAGCTTCGCGTCCGCATAACACTTGAATTCCACCCCCTTCTTGAAGTCGATCAGATAAAACTCCACTTCGTCAGGACTGCACGTCAGCGCCAGATTCGTGATGATCACGTGGAACAGGGTCGACTTACCGGACCCCGTCTTACCAGCAAACAACGCATGCTGCCGCGTCCCCTTCCCGATCGCCAGATACTGCAGCTTCGTCGCCCCAGTCCGCCCGATCGCCACCCGCAACTCACTCGCCGTCTCCCCCTTCCACCGATCCTCAGGCGCAGGCGAAATCACCCGGAACGGCACTTCAATCCGGTTCGAATCAATACTGCTCTTCCCGATCCGGTGCACTAACTGCACCGCCAGATCCGCCGGCGGCGGAGGATCCAGCCGCACCACCGCCCCAGCCGCCGCCAGTCCCGCATCCACCGACAGCACCCCCCTGACATCACGGCTCAGACACACACTCGCCGCCCTCAGCTCGTCCGCCACAAATCCCTCAGGCACCGACTGCCTCGTGTCATGATGAATCAGCGTGAACACCCCGCACCGCGGCCCGCTCACCGCGATGCTCTGCAACCGCTGCACCGCCGTCTCGCTGAACCCAGCCGGAAAATCCGCCACCACCAGAAAATGATACTTCTCCGCCGTCGTCCCAGCCTCCGCATTGTACTCCGTAATCGTCGCGTACTCGTTCCGCAGATACATCTGAATCACTTTCTCAATGTGATCATTCAACTCCGACAGCCGCTCCTCGATCTGCTCCCGCTGCGTCCAGATCCGCCGGTTGATTAAGGTCGGCTCGTAATCCCCCAGATGCATCAGTCCCGCAAAACTCTGCCCCAGTCCCACCGGATCAAGAATTGTTAGCGCCAGCTTCCCGGGCGGCGTCAGCGACAGCAGCCGCAGCAGCACGTTATTGAAAACATCCATCGGCGCTCCCGCACACGTCTCCGCCGTCTCCATCAGCAGCGACCCACGACCCGGAAACGCCAGCGCCAAGGGCACCTCCACCGCCATCGGCCCAGGCACCACCAGCACCTGCGGCACCGCCCCGGGCACCGCATTCAAATCCAGCGACACCGTCCCGAACGCCGCCGCCGGCGGAAACTTCCGCGGCGGACTCCACGACCCCGGATCCACCAGCACCCATGCCTCCGGGTGCAGCGCCGGATCACCCTGCAGATTCCCTAACTCCCCGCTCAGCGGCCCCATCACCGCATCCCATTCCCGCCGAAACACCGCCCACGCCGCCGCCGCCGACGCATCCTCCGCCGCCAGCGCCGCCGCCGCCGCCTCCCTCACCGCTTCCAGCTCCGGCCCAGCCGCCCGCTCAATCGCCGCATTCTCCTCGTCCCGCTGCCCCTGCAGCACCTGCGTCCGCGCACTGAAAATGTCCTCAATCCGCGCCGAAATCCTCGCCGTCTGCTCCTCTATCTTCCGGCTCAATCGCTCCCGCTCCGTCGTCTCCACCGTGTCAATCACCGCCCACTTCTCCTGCACTTCCGTCAGCACCACCTGCAATTCCGCCGCCGCCTCACGCTTCGCCGCCTCACATCGCCCCACCACCGCCTCACCACACGCCCGATGACAAGCCTGCGCCCGCGCTAACGCCACCGCCGCTTCCTGCCCAGCCACCTCCGACTGCTTGTACGCATCCCCTTTGAACATCCGCCCAGCCAGCGGCACCGCCTTGAAAACCCCGGAAACCCCCGTCGCTGCCGCCGCTCCCAGCGCCCGCTCCGCCTCCCCCGCCGCCCTCGCCGTCTCCTCGAACAAAGCCTCCGGCCCCATCCCCTCAGGCACCGCCACCACCGGCAGCACTTTCACAAATCCACGCACCGCCGCCGCCAGCAACCCTAGCGCTTTCGCCTGCTCCGCAAGGCTCTCCTCCGCCCGCACCCGCTCACCCACCGCCCGCTCCACCGCCGCATCGTGATCCCGCTGCGCCCGCCGCTTCTGCATCTGCAACCCTCCTAACCGGTTCTCCCGCGCATGCCGCGCCAGCGCCGGTAGCTTCCGCTGCATCTGCGTCGCCGCCCGCGCCAGCCTCGACCGCCGCCGCTCATACAACCCCGTAATCCTCGCCTCCGCCGCCTCAAACCTCCGGTTCGCCAGCTCCCGCCGCTGCTCCACCTTCGCCTCCGCAGCCTTCACCGCATCCCTCCCATTCCGGTCCACTCCCCCTCGCTTCGCCCTCAAATCCTTCACAAACGCAGCCTCTCGCTCCGTCCAATTCTTCGCCGCAGCAAGCCACGCATTCAGCAGGCCAATCGCGCGCCCAGCTCCAGTTTCAGTCAGATTACTCACAGTCGGCTTTCAGTTTGCGCAGCAGGATGTCGATGTCCTCGATCACCGGCCGCGCCTGGTTCACTATCGTTGGAAGCGGCTCCAGAAAATCATGCTCGAATTCCCTAGCCTTCACGTCGTTCCACGACGCTCGGCACTGCTGCCACTCCACAAGAATGTCTTTCAATGCCTGCTCCAGCATCGCCCCGCTCGCCCGCGCACTCATGACGCCACCTCCCCTTTGCTCTCCCCACCCGCCACCTCAGGCGCTCCCGCCACCGCCTTCAACCCACCCCCGCCACTCTCCGCATATTCCTCCAGCAATCGCTGCGCCCGCTCCAGATACGCCACCCCCTTCGGCAGGTCATGCACAAAGTAATCCGTCATCGAATCCAGCCGCCGCAAATGCCCCGAAAACAACTGGTCGAACTCCCGCACCCAGTACTTGATCCGACTCAGCTTGTGCGTCGCCTCCTCCACCACACGCTTCGCCTTCCTCACCTCCATCTCCTGCATCGTCACCGAATCCTTGAACGACGACATCCGCGCCGTCATCAGCTCCGCCTGCGCCTGCTCCAGCGCCCGCATCCCCCGCTTCAATCGCCCTTCCCAGTAATTCCTCTGGTCCGTCTCCACCCACATCCTCGCACGCTTCACTTCCTCAGTCACCTTCCCGATCGCCGTCGACGACTTCGACAGAAACACAATCAGCCGCGCCCGGAATTCCCCGAGCGATTCCACCGATCGTACTTTCGCCTCGCTGCTCATCTCATTCAGCGCTGGTCAAGGTACTCCTCAATCCGCTGCGCCTTCCGCAGCAGATACGGCGTGTGCTTCTCCGCCGTCTCCACAAACTTCTTCAGCACCTTCATCGTCGAAATGAACTCCTCCGCAAACTTCTCCGCCTCCTGATCCTGCCACGTCGCCCCCAGCGCCGCAAACCGCGCCTGCAACGACGACGCCCGCACCTGCACATCATCGTTGAAACGCTTCAGCTCCTTCGCAAAGCGCCGCACCTCTTCGGGATCCATGATTGCCTGGGCCATCGGTAATTTCAGGGGTTCGTTCTCCCTGCCTGATACCAGGTCCACTCCTCCTCGGCAAATTAAACATCCACCTTTATCTGCACCCGATTCACCAAATCTTCACCATGCCCGCCGCCTCCCGCCACTCCCCCGCAAAAAAGGCACGCCTCCTTCCTTTTCCCGCGCGTATGAATGGGCTCAATCACGTCTCGATCATGAAATCTCTGCTCCTCGCTCTCCCTTCTCTTCTCATCGCCTCCTCAGTCGTCTCCGCCGCAGACGCCACCCTCGAACCCAAAGCCCTCCGCGAACGCGCCGGAGCCATCTTCCAACCGCTCCCGGACAAAATGCCCGGAGCCGACGCCGACACCCCAGCCATGGTCAAACTCGGCAAAGACCTCTACTTCGAAAAGCGTCTCTCCAAAAACAGCACGCAGTCCTGCAACTCCTGCCACCGCGTCGACGAAAACCGCGCCGGCGTCGACAACGAACCCACCAGCCCAGGCGCTTTCGGTGAACGCGGCGGCCGCAACTCCCCCACCACCCTCAACGCCGGCTTCCACATCGCCCAGTTCTGGGACGGCCGCGCCGCCACCCTCGAAGATCAAGCCAAAGGCCCCATCCTCAACCCAGGTGAAATGGCCATGCCCGACGAAGCCACCGCCGTCGCCCGCATCAAGGAAGTCGAAGCCTACACCAAGGCCTTCGCCGAAGCCTTCCCCGACGCCAAGGACCCAGTCACCTACAACAACATCGCCGAAGCCATCGCCGCCTTCGAACGCACGCTCAAAACCAACGACCGCTTCGACGACTTCCTCAAAGGCGACGACAAAGCCCTCACCGAAACCGAACGCCGCGGGCTCCTCACCTTCCTCAACACCGGCTGCATCGCCTGCCACCTCGGCCCCACCATGGGCGGCAATCTCTATCAGAAAATGGGCCTCATCGAGCCCTACGCCAACACCACCGACCTCGGCCGCGCCGCCCTCACCAAAAACGACGCCGAAAAGTTCTTCTTCAAGGTCCCTTCGCTCCGCAATGTCGCCCTCACCGGCCCCTACTTCCACGACGGCGGCGCCAAAACCCTCGAAGACGCCGTCAGCACCATGGCCCGCATCCAGCTCGGTAAAAAACTGACCGAAACCGAAACCGCCGACATCGCCGCCTTCCTCCGCTCGCTCTCCGACAAGGAACGCAGCAAGGCCACCCCAGCCCCGGAAAAGAAAACCGCGGCCCGCTGACCCCAGCCCCCAATCACCGGTAGCGGCGCGCCGCCAGCACGCGCCGCAATTCGTCCGTATTGAAAGCGGCCTGAAGCCACGTGACTTCAGGCCGCTTTCCCGTCGGCAGCAGCACCTCCACCACATCATACCGCCACTGAATCTCCGGAAATCCTAGCAATCTCAGCCAGCTCTCCGCCCCCCGCCGGATCAATGCCTGCTTGTCCGCATTCACCGCCCGCCCTGGCCGCCCGTACGCATCGCTCCGCCGCGTCTTCACCTCGGCAAACACCAGCACCCGCCCGTGCCGCAGCACCACATCCACTTCCCCTCCCTGCGGCCCACGATAGTTCCGATACAGAATCCGGCACCCCCGCGTCCATAACCACCGCGCCGCAATCATCTCCCCACGCCTCCCCACCCACTGCGGATCACGCTCCTCCCCTCCCTCAGAAATCGAAGGACATCTGAGCAACGGGCTGAAACGTGCGGCGATGTAGCGGACAGGGCCCATACTTGCGGAGTAACTGCAAATGCAGTTCTGTCCCATATCCCTTGTGCTGCGCAAACGCATATTGCGGCCACTCCTCCGCCGCCCGCTCAATCCACCGGTCCCGCTCCACCTTCGCCACCACACTCGCCGCCGCTATACTCAGACTCAACCCATCCCCCTTCACCACCCCCTCGTGCGCCCACGGAAACCGCGGCACCGGCAACCCATCAATCAGACAATACCCAACCTCCACCGGCAACGCCCGTACCGCACGCTCCATCGCCAGATGCGTCGCCCTCAGAATATTCAGCCGGTCAATCTCCTCCACCGTCGCCTCCCCACTCCCGATTAAGATCCCCTCACCCCCACGCAACTCCTCATAAATCCTCTCCCGCTGCCGCGCCGTCAATTGCTTCGAATCCGTCAGCTTCCCATGCCCATACCCCTCCGGCAACACCACCGCCGCCGCCATCACCGGCCCAGCCAACGGCCCACGCCCAGCCTCATCCACCCCAGCCACCACCAACACACCTCCCCCACGCACCCGATTCTCAATTTCCATGTCCGGCATCCCCACCCCATCCCATCATTCCCCTCCCCACGCCACCACATTCTTCCTCCCCACCAGCCCCCCTCCGACCAAGCCCCCTCCGACCAAGCCCCTTCCGAACTCGCCCTCTCACCACAAGCCCCCTTTTACTATTTACTATTCACTATTTCCAATTTCCCCCCCCTCTCCGAACCAGCAGCCGCAGGCCCCGGACTGCTGTCAGCATTACAGCTCTCCCCGCGCACGAAGTGCGCCTACCCGCCCCTCCCAACAAGCCCCAAGAGTGGAAGCGGCGTCACGCCGCTTATCTCCCCAACAAGCCTTCGCCCCTCCGCGTGAGCCGCCTCCTCAACAAGCCACTCCGTCCCCATCCACTCCATCCATCCCGCCCATGCCCTCTCGTCAATCCGGTCAATCCGGTCAATCCGGTCCATCCCCGTCCATCCCCGTCCATCCCCGTCCATCCCCGTCCATCCCCGTCCATCCCCGTCCATCCCATCCATGCGCTCTCGTCCATCCGGTCAATCCCGTCCATTCCGTCCGCTCCCCCTAACCCGCCTCCTCATCCCGCAGGGATGACGGCTCGTAGCCGGTGGTCGAGCGAGTCCGCGAGCGACACCACCGGAATCCCCACGCCACAAACTCGCACCCCGCCAAGGGGTGCCGGCTTGTAACCGGCGGTTGAGCAACGCGACACCACCGGATTGCCGCCACCAACCCCTCAGCGGCGGCGACGCAGCAGACCAATCGCCGCAACCCCGCCCAGCAACGCCACCGACGGCTCGGGAACGACATCCAGCCTCACATTGTCCAAACCACCGCGGCGGGATTGATTACTGGCTCCATTGTCCAGAGCCTGAAGCAGCAGCACCAGCGGTTGTCCATTGTCTGCAACACTCGCCGTATAGGAAAAGTTAAACCCATTCGGCACAAAGCCAGTATTGGCAATGCCATCAACGACCTGAGTGGCATAGACGGTTGAAGGCGTCTGGCTCACCTGATTCACCAGACTGATCCTCGCCCCGTAAAGTTGGCCACCGTCACCGGGCCCGCCAAAAACGTCCGCAAGGATGGTGTAGGTCTCACCAGCCACCATCGTGCCCAGGTTCTGAGCCGTGGCACCCCAGATGGTCGGGCCGCCCGGATCTGCCGCAAGCCTCAAATAGCGGGCACCCGTAGCGGAGCCAGCGGTACTTGTGAATTCCGGATTGAACGCCCCACTTGCCAGCGCACTGCTGGCCTGGAACAGCAATCCACCATTCCCAGTGAGGTTCGTCCAACCGACTGGCTCGTTCAACCCCCCTAGCGCTCCAAGATAAAGAGCGCCCGTGGTTTCGAAACTCCCGTTGGTGAGGACGACAGCAGCGGACGCAGAGCCAGCCACATTCAATGCCAGTAGCAGCGATGAGATTGCAGTTTTCATGGTGAAGTATTTGTGTGTTTTAGTTAAACTTGTCTATAGCCGAATTCCCACAAGACCATGCAGAAATCCAACCTTCAGCGCCGGAGCATGAACTCAGCGGAACACCCGGACACGGAAGAACTCCGCCGAACCAGCTGCCGGGACCGTGAGCATCAGATCGCTGCCCGTGCCAGGCGTGGCAGGCCCGGATGCCGTCCACGGTGAGATAAGATCCGGACTGGACTCGATGAGGTAGCTCAGACCGACCGCAGACGGAACCGTCAGGGACAGAACGCCGCCGGAAACGTTCATCTGCGTGATCATTGGCTGCGCCACGGCCCCGAACCATGCGCTCGCATGCGCATTGACTGCCGCCGGTGCAAGAGGATCGGCATAGAGGACAAGTTCATCGATCGTGCCGGGCCAGAGTTCATCGCTGTTCTCCGTGGCGGAACCGATCTGCGTCGAGATACCCGAGCCGAAGCCGAGACCATTCACCCTCGTACCGAGCGACAATCCATCGAAGTACGCGGTGACATTCCCGCCGTCGAAGGTGATCACCACATGGCTGCGGCGGCCAATCATGTTCTTCGGCGTGGTCCACTGCGCCACGCTGCTGCCATTCCAGAAATACAGACTCGAGCCATCCGTGGCCCCGTGCAGGCTGTAGCGGACGCTGGCGCTGTCCCGGATGGAGAAGAAACACGGATTAGTCGCGGAGGCCGCCGACTGGTAGAGCATCGCCTCCACGGACCCAGTGCCATCGGGAAATTCCCACTCTGGGTCCGCCGTGAGCCCCGCGCTGCCTCGCAGCCCCGTCGTCCCAACAACTTCCGCTGCCGCTCCCGTTAGCACCGCGGTGCCGCGCAGGGTGCCGCCATTCGCCAAACTCAGCCTGTTCGTCACGCTCGGGCCGATGTCGCCATCGAAAGGAAAATACGCCAGCCTTCCCGGCTCTGCACCGATCGCAGCACGGTAGGCCGCGCTCTGCGGTGCAGGCGCCACGAGGGTAAGCGTAGCCGGATTACTGGTCCTGCTGCCTGCAGTGTTGCTGACAATGCAATCATAGACCGCACCGTTGTCCGCTGCCACCGTCACCACCTGCAGCGAGGCACCTGTGCCCGACGGAATGCTCTCGCCATTGCGCCGCCACTGGTAGGTTAGATCCGAGCCCAGCGAAGTCACCGTGAAGCTCACCGGAGCCCCTTCCACCACCGTCTGTGAAAGCGGATTCGCCGTAATCTCCGGCAGCGGCCCATACCAGGCCCTGACATGCGCTTCGATGCTCGCAGCCGGGAGGGCCGCGCTGTAGATGGCCAGCTCATCCACCGACCCCGGGAACAGCTCGACCGTGCCGCCGTCCGAGGCCCCTACCTGGGCAGGAAGTCCCGCGCCGCCGCCAAGCGACACCGCCTGCGTGCCAAGCGACACTCCGTCCGCATACAGCGTCACATTGCCCGCATCGAACACGAACGCCACATGGGTGCGCCGTCCGATGGTGTTCACCGGAGCATCCCACGCGGCAACCGCCGCGCCATTCCAGAAGTAGAACTTCGTCCCCGCGGCGTCCACATGGAGACTCATGCGGACATTGGTTGGCGTCTGGCGGATTGAGAAGAGGCACGGATTGTAGGCCGGGGTGGCGACCGTCTGATAAATGAAGGCCTCCACGGTGCCGCTGGCGTCATCCTGAAACTCCCAGGCCTCATCCGCAATCAGCGTGGCAGAACCAGCCAGCGCCGCCTTGCCCGCCACCAGCGCAGGATTGCCAGTGAGCCAGCCCAGATTGACCGTGCCGCCAGCCAGCGGATTCTCCGTATTGGTCACCTCCGGACCAGTATCTCCATCAAAGGGAAAGAACGCAATGCGCGAGGGCTCCGCGTCCACCGCCGCACGGTAATCTGCTGTGCGCGGTGCTTCGGCGGCGAGTGTGAGTGTGGCCGGATTGCTCGCAGCGCTTCCGCTCGCGTTCGTCGCCACACATCGATAGGCCGCACCGTTGTCGGCAGCCGTGGTCAGAAAGCGCAGGGTCGTCCCGGTAGCGCCGGGTATCGGACTGCCGTTGCGCTGCCATTGCAACGTCATGCCGGAACCCGTGGCACTCACCGTGAAACTGACCGGCCCACCCTGCACCACCGTCGCCGACGAAGGATCAGCGACGATCACCGGCGGCGGCAGCACCACCGGCACTGGATCGAAGGCCAAGCCCGTCAGCGAACGGTTCTGCCCCGTGGTTGTCACAGTCACCGTGATGGGGCTCGTGCCTGCCGTGATGTCGAATACATGATAGGCCAGTCCATTGACGGTATGATCCCATGTCTGCGTCCGCGGGCCGCTCCCGTCATCCACAGTCACGTTGTAGAGCGTGCCTTCGTTGTCTCCGGACGCCGTCATGCAGGTGAGCCGCCAGGCGGCGCTCGTGGCACGACTGATCGTGAACTGCCGCGTTCCCGAGGAATTCGCCAGCACCGGCGCCGCGGTCAGAGCGTTCGTCGCCGGATCCTGAATCTGACCGAAATTTCCGTTGCCGGACCACATGCCGATGTTCGTGTCGATCGTGGTCACCGCCTCGATCCCTGCCGGCAGGCTGTAAGCATTGGCCGCATTCGCCGAGCTGATGTCGAAAGGCTGTGTGTAAACGTTATTGTTGGCATTGAGCCCGAACACCACGTAGCCGGAAGTGCCGTACCGGCCGTCTGCTTCGAGCGCGGCGCCAGTGCGCCAGTTGGCCGCCGTGGTGGAATCCACGCCGACAGGAGAGACGGCTGCCCTGGCGGCGGCCGTGAACAGGAGAAGGCAAACGATACTGGTCTTCATGATGCGGGGGGGGGCGGAACTCGTGAACAGGCGCTGGGGGCAGACCTGAATCACTCCCAGTATCGAACCAGTCCCGGTCCCTGCCTATAGCTCACATCCCACAGTACCAGACAATTCTCCAACTTCCGGTCCCTGTTCATCGCCCATGCCTGTACTCCGTCGGACTCCTGCCGATCCACCGTTTGAAGGCCCGCGAAAAAACAAGGCCATCGGAAAACCCCACCTCCCTCGCGATGGACTCTACGGTTTCCTGAGTCGTCTCCAGCAGGGCCTGCGCGCGCTGCATGCGCATGTAGGTCAGGTGCTGCATCGGGCTGCGGCCCAGTTCCTTCAGACAGCGGCGCCGCAAATACTCCACGCTGCCGTGCACCTCCGCTCCCAGCGACTCCAGCGTCCACGGGTGGCCAAGGGAGGCCGCAACCCGGGCCCATAAGGTCGCAAGCCGGTCATCAAGCGCCGGTGGCTGAGCCCCGCGCCGCGCGAGGGCATGGACAAGGCTCACCCAATGATGAAGAATCCTAGGGTCGCGCGCCCCTTCCCACTCCGCCCGTAACCCGTCAATGCTCCGGGCGAGATCCTGACCGCCGGACGCCGCGCGCACCGGAGAATCCGCGCCCACCAGTGGCCGCACGTAGTTCGGCTCACTGTAGCGCAGCCAGCTGAAATGCCATGGCTTGCCCGGCACGGCATAAAAGGCATTCAGCACCCTCGGCGGGGCCATGAAAAGCGATCCCGCAGTGACGCGCTGCCACTTGCCATCCAGAAGAATGCGGCCCTCGCCCTCAAGAGTGGCCAGAAAGAAACTCCCCGCCGGCCGCACCCGCACCCGCCGGTACGGCGCCGCCGCCTGCTCCACCCCGAGTCGCGCAATGCGGTGCGCGTTGAACTCCCCACACTCCTCGCTCTCCAGCAGCCATCGCAAGGTCAAGGGACCGTCGATGGAAGCTTCTTCCAGCGGAATCTGGTTTGCGGGGGGCATGCCCAGGGGGTGTACTGTACAGGCACCCAGCGCAAGCGCAGCCATCGCCGGCAGGGCGCATCCTGCCTTTCGCCGCATCGCCGACGCCCGCCCCAGGTTCCGGATCAATCTGACCGCGCCGCACACCCACCACTCACGGACACGCAACCCACCACCGATCCGGAAGCCTGTTGAAAAAGCCGGACTCGGACCGCCGCCCGCAGGCGATTACGCCCATCACCCTCCGCAATTCATCTCACCGCCTAACGCTCACACCCCCTCCACACCAGCCTTCGCGTCTTCTCATGAGCCCATCCAATCCGTCCAATCCGTCTGATTCGTCTGACCTCGTCCATACCCATCTTATCACCACCGGTACGAACGACTCAAACAGGCCACAAAACACGCCTCGAACTCAGGCACAGGCCCGGCCGAAAGGCTCGCCTTCACTGATTCGAATGCGGCATGACCCAACCCGGCTCATCATCATCCACTGAAGGATTATACGTCCTCGTTCCCTCTTTGCTGCTTCGACTGAGCCGATGAAGCTCCTTTCCAATACTGCGTTTGTAGAAGCCAAGTTCCTCATCCTCGATCCGCTTGGCAGCTAAAAGCTTGGCTTCTCCGCTATGGATACTCAACTTAGTCCGATAAGCGGTCGAGGCGTCCTTGCGCTCATTTTTGCCCAGGTAGAAGCAGACAAACCCACCCTCGCTTGATTCGACATTCACAAGACTGAAAAAGTTTGGAGGCTCCTCGAACTGTTCCACCTCGGACATTTTCCATCCCTTGTCATTCAAGACAATCAATTGCATCACTGATTGCCGGGCGATGTGCTCGATGATCATAAGCGCTTTGGCCTCTTTGTGCCACTTCACAGCAATGACCGGAAACTCGGTCACACCCAGCTCGCTGATCACATTTCCCTTTTCATCCGCAATGGAAAATTCCGTTCGGATAATGTCAGGCGATTCCGGGCTGGGTTTCTGTTCAATGACCAACTGATGCTTCTTATCAGGTGAAGGCACCTGGAACGATGTTCCCGCAACACATGGCAGAACAGCCAATACCAGGATGGCACATAGAAGATGATGATGAAGACGACTCATTTCAATTAGTTCTCTTTTGCATGATTTCCCCTAAGATACTCGGCCAATTCCTCCTCGGCGTAAAAATGAATTTGCCACAACAGCATCCATTTTGCTCCCTGTTTGTATCCGTACACGATCCAAATAAAACACATATTTTGTGTTTTTGTCTGACACCTCGAAGCCGCTCGTCCACCGACCACAAATCCAGCATCCGCTCCCCGCCCCGGCTTCTCATCACCTTCCACCCCAAGAAATCCACCGTACCTGAACCCAATCGTCGCCTCCGGAAGCCCGTAAGGCCGCATCCCCATCCCCAATCAGCCTCCACCGCCCGACGCCCCCCTCACCTTACCGGCCGCTCCCCCGAAACCGGATGCGCTCCCTCCGCCTTCGGCGCTTCATTCCGCTCCATCCACGACTCCCGCGTCACCGGCACCACCTTCCCCCGCGGCCCCAGCACTCCCGACATCCCACTCATCACCGCCGCCGCCACCCCAAGGATCGCCGCCACCAATCCCCAAAGCCACCATTGCCGCACATTCATCCCGGCTACCCTCCAACTCCCCTTCCGTCCCGTCAAAAGCTTTTCCTCCACCCTCGTCTCCTCCCCTCCCCGACTCTCCCGCGTCTGCCCTGAATCTGCGCATGACAAATCGGTCAATCCCGGAATAATGCCGCGCGGTTCCGCCAGATCACCTGCTGCCGCTTCCCTTTTACGCCACCATGCCGGAGGATTCCGACCCAGCTCCCGAAGACAACCACGTCCCGTTCGTGCCGCCTGAACCGGCCGAACTGGAACGCATGCTGCCCCAGTACGCCATTCAGCGGCTCATCGCCTCCGGTGGCATGGGCGCAGTCTACGCAGGCCTCCAGCGCGACCTCGACCGCCCCGTCGCCATCAAAATCCTCCCGCCAGACGCCGGCCGCGACGGCGAATCCATCGACCGATTCCGCACCGAGGCCAAGGCCATGGCCCGCCTCATCCACCCGCACATCCCCGCCGTCTTCGAATTCGCAGTCGTCGAGGAATACTGCGTCCTCGTCATGGAACTGGTCGACGGCAGCAATGTCTTCCAGCTCATCCGCGAGAGCCTCCTCCCCTCCCGCCGCGCCATCGAGGTCTTCCAGCAGGTCTGCGACGCCGTCCAATTCGCCCACAGCCGCAGCATCGTCCACGGCGACATCAAACCCAGCAACATCCTCGTCAACACCGACGGCCAGGCCAAACTCGCCGACTTTGGCCTCGCCCGCCTCATGGAGCAAAGCGACCGCGACAGTTCCTCATGGACCCCCATGGGAACCCCGGAATACGCCGCCCCGGAACTCTACGACCGCAACGCCACCCCGGACCACCGCGCCGACATCTACTCCCTCGGCGTCGTTCTCCACGAAATGCTCACCGGAGCCGCCCCCTCCGGCGAATTCGAACTCCCCGCCACCGCCCTCAAGCTCGACCCGCGCATCGACGAAATCATCGCCCGCTGCATGGAGATCAATCCCGACCTCCGCTACCAATCGGTCGCCGAAATCCGCCAGCTCACCCGCGAAATCCTCGACGGCATCAACGCCCCCCCACCGGCCCCGCCCCAGCGCGCCGCCTCCCGCAAAATCACTCTCGCCCAGCGGAAAGCACCCACCGGAGCCCGCAAACCCGCCGCCGCTCCCTCCAAGGCCGCTCCCGCCAAAGCCCCTCCGCCCAAAGCCCCGCCTACCAAGGCCGCTCCGCCTAAGGCCCCCGCTTCCCTCACCCCCGTCCGCAAACCGGCCGCGCCACCACCCATCGCCCCACCGCGCCAGCTCGCCGCCGCCCCAGCTCCCGCCCCCACAGGTTCCACCGGAACCACCCCGCCCCCACCAGCCGCACCGCCCGCTGCCCCACCCGCGCGCCGCCCCAAATCCTCCGGCCTCTCCGACGTCGCCCTCCGCAATCTCCTCATCGCCACCGCCGCCGTCCTCGTCGGCCTCGCCGCATGGCTGCTCACCAGACAACGTCAGCAACCTTCCCCCTCCTCTTCCCCAGACTCCAATTACAGCCCGGCTCCCGGCAGCTCCAACCCTCCGGCCAACCCAAAGCCAGCCGACAAGCCCAAGGATAAACCCAAGGATCCTCCCAAGGACAAACCGACCGATAAACCCAAGGACAAACCAAAGGATAAACCCTCGGAGAAACCCAAAGACAAACCAGCCGATCCCCCCAAAGACAAACCCAAGGACGCTCCCAAAGATAAACCGGCCGATAAACCGTCCGAAAAACCAACGGAAAAACCCGCCGACCCACCAGACTCCGTCTCCGGCGGCCTCGCCGCACTCCGCCTCCAGTTCCAACGGCTCTGGCAGGAAGGCCCAGGCGCGAAACTCTCCGCAGAAGCCGACCGGCTCGCCTCTCCCTACAAAAACGCCCTCCAGAAACTCGACGACGACTTCATCGCCAAAAGCGACGCCACCAGCGCCCTCGCCGTCCGCGCCGAACGCGACCGCTTCGAAAAACAACGCCGCGGGCTCCCCTCAGACGCCCTCTCCAAGGTCGAAAAACTCGCGACGCTCCAGAAAACGCTCAACGCCCAACTGGACAAATTCAGCGCCACTCTTAAACCAGAAGCAGACGCCCTTCGCGAAAAATACCTCCTCGCCCTCACCACCCTCGAGGACGAACTGAAAGAGGCCGACAACGCCGACGCCGCCAAAGAAGCCGCCGCCGAATTCTCCAAGGCAACCGCCACCAAAGACGCCGCCTCCCTCTTCCGCTCCCCCTGACGCGGACTCCGCAAGGCGTTGACCAATCGCTCGCCCCACGCTTTGCTCGGGCCATGCTGCCCCGTCTCTTCCCAGTCGCGCTCCTCGCCGCCTCCCTCTTCTCCAGCACCTCAAGGGCTCAGCAACCCGCCCTCCACACCGAACGCGAAGGCGCCAGACCTCTCCCGCTCCCCAAAAGCGACGACTCCTTCCACTTCCTCATCTTCGGCGACCGCACCGGCGGCCCGCCCGAGGGCCTCAAGGTCCTCGACAAGGCCGTCCACGACGCCAATCTCCTCGACCCGGACCTCGTCTTCACCGTCGGCGACCTCGTCAACGGCTACAGTCCGTTCCCAGCATGGGAAAAGGAAATGACCGAATACCGCGCCATCATGGATAACCTCCGCATGCCGTGGTTCCCCGTCGCAGGAAATCACGACATCTACTGGCGCGGCCCCGACCGCCCAGCCCGCGAACACGAAGCCAGCTTCGAAAAACACTTCGGCCCGCTCTACTACTGGTTCGAACACAAACGCTGCGCCTTCATCGCCCTCTTCTCCGACGAAGGCGACGGCACCGACGCCCAGCGCGAATTCACCAAACCCTCCAACCAGTCCATGAGCGAACGCCAGCTCAACTGGCTCGAAAAAACCCTCACCGAAACGAAGGACCTCCGGCACGTCTTCGTCTTCCTCCACCACCCGCGCTGGGTCAAAGCCACCTACCCAGGCGCTCAATGGGATAAGGTCCACTCACGCCTCAAAGCCGCAGGCAATGTCCGCGCCGTCTTCGCAGGCCACGTCCATCGGCTCCGCCACGACGGCATCCGCGACGGCATCGAATACATCACCCTGGCCACCACCGGCGGCGCCATGCCAGACCACTACCCGGACGCAGGCTACGTCCATCACATGAATCTCGTCACCGTCCGCCCCGAGGGCTTCAAAGCCGCCATCCTCCCCGTCGGCACCGTCATGGATCCAGCTAGGTTCACTCCGGAATTCATCGCAGAGATCGACCGTCTCCGCGCTCTCCCCATCGACCTCAAAGCCGCTCCCATCACGCTCAATCCCTCCGGCCGCGGCGCAGGTCTCGTCGAATTCTCCCTCACCAATCCCGCCCAGTCCCCCCTCGAAGTCACCATCACCCCGGACGCCGAAGCCGCTGAATGGCTCGCCACCTCGGAATCCGTCACCCTATCCATCCCACCAGGCGAATCCCGCTCGGGCTCGTTCTCCATGGTCCGCACCAAAGAAGGCTTCGACGGCGGTCTCCGCCCGCCTTCCATCGAACTCCGCACCGAATTGCTCCAGGAAGGTCTCCGCATCCCGCTCCCTCCACGCACAGTCACCCTCGGGGTCAAACTCAACGCACTCCCGCCCGACTTCTTCTCCTCCCCAGCCGACAAAGCCCTCCAGTTCGACGGCAAATCAGCCGTCCGCGTCGAAATGGGCACCCGCACGCTCCCCGATGGCCCCTACACCATCGAAACATGGGTCCGCCCTGCCTCCAATGACGTTAGCGCCGACCTCATATCGAAAGCCGAACAATCCGAGTTCGCCCTCAATCTCGCGAACAACGTCCCCGGCACTCACCTCTTCGCCGGCGGCCGCTACAACAGCGCCATCGCCACCACCCCCATCCCCGCAGGCCAGTGGACCCACACCGCCGGGGTCTTCGACGGCCAATCCCTGACTCTCTACATCAACGGCAAACGCGCCGCCTCCGTCCCGGCCTCCGGCCCCCGCGGTCTCAACCCGCTCCCGCTCTTCCTCGGTGCCAACCCGGACGCACGCTCCGCTCCCACCCAGATCCTCACCGGCGATCTCCGTGAAGCCCGGCTCTCCTCTTCCGCTCGCTACTCCGCCGACTTCACCCCACCCCAGCGCTTCTCCCGCGACGCCGACACGGTCTTCCTCTTCCACGGCGACCGGCTCGTCGGCCCGTTCCTCCCTAGCGACTCCGACTCCGCCCTCAACGGCTCCCTCACCGGCCCGCTCTCGCTCGTTAATCCCTGACAATCCCCAGCCCCGATGTCGTCGTTCCCGCTCCCCGGCATCGACCTCGTCGACGTCCCCCGCATCGCCGCTGCCATCGCCAAATCCGGCGACGCCTTCCTCCGCCGCGTCTTCACACCCTCCGAACGCGCCTACTGCGACCAGCTCGCCAACCCCGCACCCTCCTACGCCGCACGCTGGGCCGCCAAAGAAGCCGTCGCCAAAGCCTTCGGCACCGGCATCGGCCACCACGCCGCCATGCACGAAATCGAGGTCCTCCGCTCCCCGGACGGCCAACCCTCCATCCGCCTCCACGGCGCCGCCGCCGCCACCGCCGCTCGCCTCCACATCGCCTCCATCGCCCTCTCCCTCACCCACACCGACCTCCTCGCCGCCGCCATCGTCATCCTCCACCCTGACAAAAACCCACCCGGACCAGTCCCCTCAGGCACCCCCTGACGAACACCCCGCCTTCTCCCTTCTCCCTTCTCCCTTCTCCCTTCTCCCTTCTCCCTTCTCCCCTTCTCCCTTCTCCCCTTCTCCCCTTCTCCTTTCTCACTTCTCACTTCTCACTTCTCACTTCCTCGATGCCCTCCCACCACCGCCTCGACCGCCGCACCTGCCTCAAAGGCCTCGGCGCTTCCCTCGCTCTCCCGCTCCTCGAATCCATGGGCTGGGCCGATTCCCGCCCCGCCGCCGCCGCCAAACCTCCCGTCCGCCTCGGCTTCATGTACATGCCCCACGGGGTCATCATGAAACAATTCTGGCCAGACAGCCCCGAATCCTTCCTCTCTAGCCCGCCCCCCTCCCTGGCCTC
Source organism: Verrucomicrobiaceae bacterium (assembly GCA_027483175.1). Classification (GTDB taxonomy): domain Bacteria; phylum Verrucomicrobiota; class Verrucomicrobiia; order Verrucomicrobiales; family V1-33; genus V1-33. The sequence continues at coordinate 24,506 of JAIXVE010000059.1, forward strand.
TCTCCGCCCCGTCCTCGACCAGTGTCTCCTCATGAAGGGCATCTCCGGCGTCCCCATCGCCCCCTTCAACGGCGCCCCCCACGCCCTCGAACTCTCCACATGGCTCACCGCCACCCTCCCGGACGCAGAACACCGCAACCAGATCAGCATCGCCATCTCCGCCGACCAGATCGCCGCCAACTGCTTCGGTGGCTTCACTTCCCTCCCCTCCCTCGAGCTGGCCACCATGCCCCAGACTCACAAGGAAAATCAGGAGGGCCTCCACGAGGGCTACTACTCCCACTGCAGCTATCGCTCCCCCACCCAGCCCGTCCCCGCCGAAACCAACCCGCGCAACGTCCTCAACCGGCTCTTCGGCAAACCTTCCACCCAAGGCCAAACCGCCAAACCCGCCCCCCTCGACCGCCAGATGCTCGACCTCGTCCTCGGCGGCGCTCGCGATCTCCGCAAAAACCTCCCCGGCAGCGATCAGCACAAACTCGACGAATACCTCGACTCGGTCCGCTCCGTCGAACGCCGCATCGCCGCCATCGAAGCCCGTCAGCACGACGCCGCCCTCGAAAACGCCGGCCTCAGTCCGCGCCACCGGCTCGACTCCGATTCCCCGCTCATCGAAATCAAAATCCCCGACGGCGACAAACGCAGCGAATACATGCAGGTCATGTGCGACCTCAATATCCTCGCCTTCCAGACCGACACCACCCGCGTCTCCACCTACATCGGCTCCACCCCTAACGGTGTTTCCTATCCGGAACTCGGCTTCAACGACGAGCACCACTCCCAGACCCATCACAACAACGAGGCCGATAAACTCAACAAGGTCGCCGCCATCACCGCCTTCAATATCGCCCAGTTCGCCGCCATGGTCACCAAAATGCACTCCATCCGCGAAGGCGACGGCACGCTCCTCGACAACTGCATCATGATGTGGGGCTCCGGCCTCGAAGACGGCAACACCCACGGCCGCGAAAACCTCCCCTTCATCGTCGCCGGTAAAGGCGGCGGCTCCCTCCACACCGGTCGCTTCCTCCCAAACATCAAAGGCAATCAGGGCGATCTCCTCTCCACTCTCCTCGCCTGCGCCGGCGTCCCCCTCGACCGCCCCATCGGCATCTCCACCAGACAAATCACCGAAATCATGCGCGTCTGACGCGCACCCTCACCGCCACCCGTGCCCCGGGAACTTCTTCATCACTACCGCCCGCTGCTTCGGCCACTCTCGCGCCAGATACCCAACCCAATCCTCCGTCACCGCTAACCGCTTCCCATCCGGCGTGCACAACACCAGCCGCACCGGCAGCCGCCCTTCGCACACCACCGGATGTTCCTTCAGCCCGAAACACTCAGTCAGCTTCACCTGAACCTCCGGCACGCCCCCGACATACGACACTTTCATCGTCCGACCCTCCACCCACGGAATGGTTAGAGGCAGCAGTTCGTCAAGCCACGCCGCCTGTCCAGGCTCCAGCTGCGCCTGAAACGCCGCCAGCAAAGGCACCGCCTGCGCGTCCTTCGCAAGCCACTTCCCGCGAAACGCCCGCGCTAGGCTCATCTCTTCCGCCTCCTCCCCAATCGGCCCCATTTCCAGCTCGGGCACCACCGCATGCACCAGATTCACCCGCGCCACAAACTGCTGCACCCGGTGATCCATCTGCGGCAATTCCAATAACTTCGCCCGCACCGCCGCCGCCAGACACCGCCCGCTCGCCTCAGGATCAAGCTCCCGCTGCATCGCCTTCCGCTCAATCACCAGATCCCGGAACCGAACCAGCCTCACCGCCGCCACCCGCTTGTTCACCACATCGTAAACATGCTCCACCTCCGTCCGCAGATGCTGCGGAAACATCTCACTCACCCAACCGGGCTCCACCGCCGTCGCCAGACTCAGCAACGTCATCCGCGCACCCCCACGCCCCGCCGCCTCACGCATCCCTGCCACCACCAGATACTCCGCCTCCCGCACCACACTCTCCCTCACCAATTGCCCCGCCCGACCCTCCGTCAATTCGCACTCCGCCTTCCCGGCCCCGCACCGTCTCGCCAGTTGATCAATAAACCCAGCCATCACACAACGCCGCAACGCCTCACTCCCACCCTCACTCCCGCCCGCACCTAACCTCTGCCCGCGCGCCGCATCAAGAATTTGCCGCCACGTCTGCTCCACATCCCGCGCCACCTGACCGTTGATCCCCAGCCGCCGGCACTGCTCCCACCCAAACCCCCCAGCCTTCGCCAGCTCCCACGCCCGCATCAGGGTGAAGAAATCCGAATCCACATCATCCTCCATCTGCTCCCGCACCGCCGCCGCCCCATCATCATCCCGCTCCACCCGCATCAGCAAGTCCCGCCCGCTCACCAGCGCCGCACACAACGCCGCCTCACTCACACACCCGCGCCGCCCCGCCTCCACCAGCATCCGCGAATACCTCGGATGCATCGGCAACCTCAGCATCTGCCGCCCTTCCTCCGTCAGCTCCCCATCCGCCAGCGCCCCCAGCATTTCCAGCAATCGCTCCGCACGCTCCACCGCCACCACATCCGGGCGATCCAGCCAGTCAAAACCACTCGCATCCCGAATCCCTAGCGAATGCAGCAGCAGCACCACTTCCGCAAGGTCACTCCGCTGAATCTCCGGCGTATTCCGCTCGTCCCGCATCCCATGCCCCACCTGCGTCCATAACCGATGACATGTCCCCGGAGCCGTCCGCCCCGCCCGACCCTTCCGCTGATCCGCACTCGCCCGACTGATCGGCTCCAGCATCAAGGTCCCGATCCCCCGCTCCCCGTCATACCGCGCCACCCGCGCCGTCCCGCTGTCCACCACATGCCGGATCCCCTCAATCGTCACGCTCGTCTCCGCCACGTTCGTCGCCACAATCACTTTCCGCCGCCCGCTCGGCGCAAAAACCCTATCCTGTTCCTGCGGCTCCAGCTCACCATGCAGCGGCAGGACATCCACCGGCTCTCCTAACCGCATCCGCCGCAGTTCCTCCAGCGTCCCCTGAATCTCCCCGCGCCCCGGCATGAACACCAGTATGTCCCCCTCCGCCCGCGAATCCACTATCCTCCCCACCATCTCCGCCGCCTGCAACGTCATCGGTCTCGCATCCGGCATCTTCAGATACCTCACCTCCACAGGATAACTCTGCCCCTCCGACACTAACACCGGACACCCGCCCAGATACGCCGCCACCGGCTCCGCATCCAGCGTCGCCGACATCACCACCAAACCCAGATCCCGCCGCCGTTCCTCCTGCAATCGCTTCACCAACGCCAGCGCCACATCACTCAGCAGGTTCCGCTCATGAAATTCATCAAACACCACCACCCCAACCCGCCTCAGCTCCGGATCATCCTGTATCCACCTCAGAAACACCCCCTCCGTCACAAAACAGATCCGCGTCAGCTCCCCACTCCGGTCATCAAACCTAACCTGATACCCCACTTCCTCTCCCACCCGAACCCCGCGCTCCCACGCCACCCGCACCGCCACCGACCGCGCTGCAATCCGCCGCGGCTGCAGCACCACCACCATCCGTCCACCCCCCACCCCCGCATCCAACAGCATCTGCGGCACCTGCGTCGTCTTCCCCGAACCCGTCGGAGCCACCAGCACCACCCGCCCGCCCTCCGCCACCATGCGCAGCATCTCACCATGAATCTTCCAGACAGGTAGCTCGGCAGCAGCACTCATAATCATCAGTATCCCCCCACGCTATGGCCCGTTCCCCCTCGCGCCACCCCAAACCCACCCCTCGCCCCCATTTCCCACTCCCCTTGCCCACCCCGCAACCCCAGCCACATCATCCCCGCATGCCCGCCCAGCCCAAACTCTCCGCCTCAGATCGCGACTCCCTCCTCGCCACGCTCACCACTCGCTTCGCCCAGCACCCGGAACGCCACCCAGACACCCCATGGGCCGCCGTCCTCGCCCGCCTCAACGCCGACCCCGCCAAACTCCTCTCCCTCCACCAGATGGAATCCTCCGGCGGTCAGCCCGACGTCGTCTCCCTCCTCCCCTCTTCCTCCATCATCACCTTCGTCGACTGCTCCCCAGAATCCCCCAAAGGCCGCACCTCCCTCGCCTACGACCGCGCCGGTCTCGAATCCCGCAAGGAACACCGACCCGTCTCCAGCGCCATCGACACCGCCTCCTCCATGGGCGTCACCCTCCTCGACGAATCCGAATACCTCACCCTCCAATCATTCGGCCACTTCGACCTCAAAACATCCAGCTGGATCCTCACTCCTCCAGACTTCCGCTCCCTCGGCGGCGCTCTCTTCGGCGACCGCCGCTGCAACCGCGTCTTCATCTACCAGAACGGCGCTCAATCCTACTACAGCTCCCGCGGCTTCCGTGCTAAACTCTCCCTCTAATCCATCCAACCTAATCCATCCAACCTTCCCATGACCACTCCTCGCATCCTCGTCTTCGGCGGCAGTCTCCGCCGCGATTCCTTCAACCAGAAACTCGCCGCCGTCGCCGCCGCAGGTGCCTCCGCCGCAGGCGCAGAGGTCACCGTGATCTCCCTCCGCGACTTCCCCCTCCCTGTCTTCGACTCCGACCTCGAATCCGCTAGCGGCATGCCCGAAACCGCCCGCGCCCTCAAGCAACTCTTCCTCTCCCACCACGGGCTCATCATCGCCTCCCCCGAATACAACAGCAGCGTCACCGCAGCCCTCAAAAACGCCATCGACTGGGTCTCCCGCGCCGAATCCGACTCCGAACCTCCCGTCGCCGCCTTCTCCGGTAAATCCGCCATCCTCTGCGCCACTTCCCCCGGCGCGCTCGGCGGGCTACGCGGTCTCGTCCACCTCCGCTCCATCCTCGGCAATATCGGCGTCACCGTCCTCCCTGACCAGATCGCCGTCGGCAAAGCCCACGAAGCCTTCTCCCCGGACGGCTCCATGACCGACCCGAAACTCGCCGCCCGCGTCCAATCCCTCGGATCCCAACTCGCCTCCCATCTCGCCAAACTCCTCGCCTGACTCCCCACCCCAACCCCATGCCCCTCCTCCGCCAGCTGCTAGTCCTCTCCCTCTCTCTCACCCTCCAGCTCCCCGCCGCCGAACCCGAGGTCATCGACCTCTGGCCCGCCCGCACCATGCCCGGCAAACCAGCCGCCGCACCCGAGTCCGAAGTCCCTCGCAACGACGGCTTCCACCGCATCACCAACGTCAGCCAACCCACCCTCACATTCTTCCCCGCCCCGCTCTCACATCAGAATCCCGCCCCCGCCGTCATCGTCTGCCCCGGCGGCGCCTACAAATACGTCGTCACCGACAAGGAAGGCTCCGAAATCGCCGCATGGCTCAATCGCCACGGCTTCTCCGCCATCGTCCTCAAATACCGCGTCCCCGACAACCGCGACGGTGCCCTCATGGACCTCCAGCGCGCCATCAGCCTCACCCGCTCCCGCGCCGCCTCATGGCACCTCATCCCTGACAAAATCGGCGTCATCGGCTTCTCCGCAGGCGGCCACCTCTCCGCCCGCGCCTCCTCCAACTTCGACTCCCGTTCCTACCCCGCCTCCGACCCCATCGACCGCATTAGCTGCCGCCCGGACTTCTCCATCCTCGTCTACCCAGCCTACCTCGCCGCCCCAGACGGCCGCACCTCCCCAGACCTCAACCTCGCCGCCACCATCCCTCCAACCCTCTTCGTCCACACCGACGACGACTCCGCCCACATCGCCGGCACCAAAGCCTATCAGAAAGCCCTCGACGCCGC